>JALUXV010000266.1 GCA_027013165.1 Alteromonadaceae bacterium | reverse complement strand
GCATTTGAATCCCAAGCTTTTCCCCAAAATTAAGTAGAGTACCTTTATCCGTGGTCCAAATCTCTGTTCTTCCTGATTTTGCAAAAATGACTTTATGACGTAATGAGGGATCATTATTTATTTTTGCTGGAGAACGAAATATCTCGTAGAAAATAGCAAATGCAGGTACACCTCTCTCCTGAAGCCCTCGCGATATCGCATCCATCATAGGCTGCGGACCACACATGTAATAACGAGCATTATTCTCAATAAGATATGCCTCGACATCTCCCGCACCAACGTAACCAGCTCTATCATAATCCAATCCTGGAATATCACAGTCGAGGGGCTGATTGTAGATATTAATTACTTTAAGCCTGTCAATAGACGCATTTAGCTCCGCAATTCTTTTCTTAAACGCATGTAGCCTACTATTTTGATTAGCATAGAAAAGCCAGATCTCCGGACCTTCCGCTTGGGGGTTAATAGACTCCAGATAGGAAATGAATGGAGTAATTCCAATACCGCCAGCAAAGATTACGACAGGCTGGACGGCATTGAGCGGGACAATGAAATTCCCCCCAGGAGGGGTAAGTTCAACATCCTTGCCTATCTGCAAATGCGTGTTTATGTAGGATGACATTATTCCTTCAACATACTCACCTTTCTCATCAGTCGCTTTCTGATGACGGACAGAAATGGAATAGGTTTTACGGTCATGAACAAACGCAGGGCCTGTCAGCGAATACGCCCGGGTAACGATCTCTTCAGAATCGCTCATCGGACAACAGCTAACAGTGATATGCTGGCCCGGTTCATAATCAGGTAAGTAGCCTTCACTGTTCGATTGGAAGGTAATTGTCGTAACATTATCTGCTTCTTTTTTCAGTTCAATGACTTTGAATGTTTTACGACCTTCCCAGGGGCGCCTTATCAGCTCAAAATCATTCAAGCGGCGAATGCGGCAGCGGAATGAACGCAAAGGTAAAGCACCGCTGACTGGATCATAGCTATCACCGCTGATTAAACTATTGTAATTGCTACTGTACTCACCTTTAACCGGGTATGAAGGTTTGCCAAAATCAGGACAAGCCTGCCACCACCCAAACTCAGCAATTACAGTTTCATGAGAGAGTTTGGCTTCCACTTTTGCTCTAAATCGAGCAAGACCTGCTCTCGTTTCAATTTCTACCCAATCCCCCGTCTTGATACCTTCTTCGTCAGCCAGAGTTGCCGAAATGTCTACCGTTGGATAAGGTGCTTTTTTTCGTAGGCTAGTCAGGCTTCGATGTTGGCTATGACAGAAGAATCCGCTTTTAACGGATGTCAGCATTAATGGATAATCAGGATCGTTGCGCTGGTATTCTTGCGGCTGTACATACTCAGGTAAAGGATTGTAACCATAGTGATGAAGGATCTCAGAGTAAAACTCTGCACGTTTTGTTTCTGTATTGAAACCTGCCAGATATCCACTATTTGGGTCTCTGAAAGCATATTTTCTGACTTTATGCTCAAGCGGGATATCGTAACCTTCTGGCTTATTTCTGAGCATCTCAACAGTCAAACCTAATGGTTCTAGTTGATAATTCCAGGCTGCCTCAATATTGCCGTCGAAGAACGCTTCATTCATTCCTAACCGGCATGCAAGATCGAAAACAATCTCAAGGTCGGAACGGCTTTCACCGCGCGGAGAGACCATTTTTTTTCTCAACTGAATGTGGTCCTGAGCAGCAGCACTACTTTCAAACCCGGTTCTTAGGCCTTCGCGCTCCCAGGCAGTGTTAACTGGCAGAAGGATATCAGCATACTTTGATGTAGGCGTTTCAAACAAATCTACATGGGCATAAAACTCAAGCGCCTCAAGCGCCTGTTGTCCGAGAGAAGTATCACTTTGTGAAAGTAATATGTTGGCACCAAAGCCAATTAACCCGCGAATTTTATAGGGTGTACCTTCTAATACTGAATGCCAGATATCCTGAGAATGAACCCAACCTTGTGAAGGCGGCCCGATAGGCCTTTCTTCAAGGCCTAATGCTTTATCCCATTGTGATTTAGGCATCAATGTCGGTGAATTAACCACATTTACCGGGTGGCTGGCATAGATTCGATTACATCCTTCCTGATCGAAACAACCGGTTAAAGCATACAGTGTCGCAATCGCACGTTCTGTTTGGGTGGCATTAGTGTGTTGAGCCACTCCAGACCAACTGTGGT
>JALUXV010000265.1 GCA_027013165.1 Alteromonadaceae bacterium | reverse complement strand
CAGAATCCGTTGCTATTAAAGCGCTTGACGAATACATGAAAGCTGGAGGCGGTGAACTAATACGAGACTTGTCTGAGAAAATGGAAAGTGCACACGCAAAGAAACTGTCAATTTATAACGAGATGCAAAAATACAGGCTCGACTAACTGGTTGTTTTCAAAGCAGCTCTAACAAAACGCTGTTGGCACTCCCTCCGGTCGCTGGGACGCTAACACGTGGGCTGACTCACTTCGTTCGGATTTTAGCCCACGTGTTAGCGCCCCAAAGCTTAGCGTTGGTATGACTCCCTTTGTCAACCCTGAACGCGTGCTTCCCTGACATTTTTTCAGCCCATAATTAGTTTTGTTTCTCACTCATAATAAATGAGCTAACGCACCGGATGAGGCAGTAATGTCGTCGGTTGGTATGCTGGTATTCGTAGATTACTTATTCATTGAATAAGCAGAGCTGACCTTACATGTTCCGCCGTAGCACCTTCTCATCAGTCTATGCTCGTGGGTCAATCACGATTAGGTGATTGCCATCATAACGCCCTCGTAGGTTGTGCCACATTCCGCGGCCTGATCCGAATGCGTTAGCTCAAACTCGTTTATCATGCAGGTACGCGGCTCAGTCTTAGTTTTGGATTAACCGGTGTAAGTACCACTTCCTTTGCAATAGCCCAGATGTATGCCGCCATTTCTCTAGCTATTGCGGTAATGATTAAATTGTAGTGCTTTCCCTTTTTACTCATGCGCTGATAGCGTTTGCACAAACGAAGCTGTGCTTTCCAGGCAATATCAACGATGTCTTTAGGTAAGCCTTCCTGCCTTAACTGTAATTCAGTAGAGACATTAGCCGGATAACGGTAGCTGTGGGCCCCCTCAATCAGTAAACGCCTTGCTCTTCCATTTCCCGCTTTAGTAATGGCGCCTAAGTGTCGCTTTCCACCTGATGATTGTTCACTGGGAACTAAGCCCAGATAAGCCATGAGCTTTCTTGGATGGTCGAAGCGATGTAAATCGCCAAGCTCTGCTACCACGCCAACAGCAACGAGTAATCGAACACCTCGCATCGCCTGAACGGCTTTCACCACTGGATAATAACGCCATTGGTGTACATGATGGGTTAACTCATTGTCGAGCCTTTCCAGTCGCCGGATACGCTCTTCTATGGTTTGCAATTGTTCTTGTAAGACAATTTGCTGGGCCGGGTGAGGCAATATCAATTCCGTGAGCCAACGAAGGTGCTTCTTCGACCAGTTGGCAGTACCTTCATAGCGTATGTTATTTCGCAAAAGTAGAGCTTTAAGCTGGTACTTCGCTTCTTTTAAATCCTTCATTGCTGCTTCTCGAGCTCGAGATAAATCCCGTACAGCTTCATCTTCCGGCTCGGGCACATAGATGGGTGTAAGGTCTTCAGACTTAAGCGACCTAACGAGTTTAAGCGCATCTCGGCGGTCGGTTTTAATTCGCTCTCCTGGCTTTTTGGGAATAAGAGACGGAGCCACTACATAGCAACAATGCCCAAGACTGGTAATGAGACGATATATCCAGTAGCCACATGGCCCTGCTTCGTAAACAACGTGAAGTGTTGCACCAGGGTATTTAGATTCAAACTGGCGGAGCAGCTTTTTGACACTGACCTTAGATGAGGGAATACGCCCATAATGAACAGGTGCTGCACCTCGCTGTTCTTCACAATAAGCAACCTCATGAAACTCTTTATGCGTATCCAACCCTATAAAAATCATGCTATGTTTGTTCATGCTAGCCTCCAAATTGATTTAGTATTGAACAAACTAATTATGGCTCTGGCTGAAAAGTTAACCCACGAAAATGCGGGGGCTAGCATTTCTCGGGGAGTCATTGTGTCTATACGCTACTGGAATTCTTAATCAATGAGCACTAAACAAGGAATAGTTCTGTTATTAATAGCTGCGTCAATAGCTGTATTAACCGCTTTCGCTCACCTATCCTGTATCTTTTTGGGGCCTCAGTGCTTTGAGACCCAAATGGCTCCAGTAAGCGTAATTGAATCGGCTAAAGCAGGAACGCTTTTGGCACCTCTGGGGACGATCGTGGTTTCGGCAATATTTGTCGTTTTTGGCTGTTATGCTCTGTCGGGTGCTACACTCATTCGCAGGCTTCCGTTACTCAGCTTTGGCATATATGCAATTGCTGCTGCGTGTATTATACGTGGCATTTTGCCAATTCAACTCTGGAT
>JALUXV010000264.1 GCA_027013165.1 Alteromonadaceae bacterium | reverse complement strand
TGGGCGTGCACTGAAAGTATCCGCTGCAGCTTGAAGGGTAATGCCTTGCTCAAAAGCGTTTTTGAACGGAAGGTTCAACTCTACGATAGCGGCTTGGTAGCCGGTCATAAAGTTACCGTTATCCAAACGGAAGTTTTTACCAGCCTTTTCATCATTCGACGCACGAACGTCAACGGCAAGGTTTAGGTAATCACGAACATTAATACCGTATTGTTTTGCTGCTTGTACCAGCTTTACGCCAGCGCGAATAGATTCGTCGCTGTGCTCACTATTAATACCCGCTAGAACCACGTTAAGTGGGGCGCGTTTAATCTGACTAAGATTTGCTGCTTGCATCGTCAATCTCCAAATTTTTATTTGTGGTGCGAATCTTCCGAATTAACGGAAGATTACGGATACCGTTTGGTTGGTGGTATCAACAGCGGTAACAACTACGTTGCGACCCGCCCCAGCTCCGGCAACTTTTACCTTACCATCACCATTTGATACTACATTGCCACCTACGGTTGGCGCTGTACCGGCGTATTCAAAAACCGCGCACATATGCCAAGAAACCGCACCCATTTTTACTTTTTCTACATCACGGTCTTCATAAGACTCGAGATAACCTAGAATCTCATCGTCTGCTGATCCGAAACCCACCGTAAAATTACCGGTAATAGAAACAGGCTTACCAATGGCGTCGAAGCCTGTAATAGAGGTATCCAAATAGAATGACGCTGCCGCGGATTCAGTGCGGATACCTTGATGTTGTAAATCGCCAATTTGCATGACTCTTCCCCTTATCGATTAGAAACAAACGCACTGTTATGCGCGGCAGTAAGCACCAGAACGTCGTCAGCTACTGGTGTATCCGCACCTTTGCCAACACCACCCCTTGGGATTGCTGCCAGTTTAATTTGAGCTTGTTTTAACAGCTCAATTTTCTCGTCAGCGCTGGCGTCTTCAGCCAACGTCAAACCCGCCATTTTTGCGGCAAGCTTAACTTGTTCATCGAACACGCCGACAATTTTATTCGCCGTTTCAAGTTGCGCTTGAGCGGCTGAAAGATCAGATTGAAGTTTGGTTTCAGAACCGTTTTCAATCTTCGTATTTAGTTCTTCTACTTGTCCTTTCAGCGCGGCAACTTCCGACTGAGAAGCGGTAAGCGCTGCCTCTGCCGATTCGAGTTTAACTTCTAGCTTGCCGTTAGCTGCGGACAACGTAGAAACTTGGTTTGTTAATGCTGATAAATCCATAGTTTCACCTGTTGTTTCACTTTGAGTGGGGGAGCAAGTCATATAACTGAACTGTACGGCTTCAGGAGAACTTGAAGCGGCAAGCTGGTTATATGCGTCTTTGCCCAGACGTTGCTTGGCAGAGCCAAGTATCTTCGGTTTATTACTCGCGCCTTTGTTCACGAGTGATAATTCTTTCCAAGCACGGAGGTCGGTTAAGCGAAGGTGGGTTCCGTTCTCACCGATTCGATGGCCGTTATCACATTCACGAAACCAGAAACTCATTTCGTTGCCTTCGGCCATGTAGTCGAAACCACATTCAGAACAGTACGCGTGATTGGGAGCTGCCCCGACAGAAACCTCATCTAGAATAGAAAGGTCAATATCTCTGGCGTAAGGGCCTTCAGCATCGACATAGAAAAGAACGTTTAAGTCCGTGTGCCCTTCATCGGCGCTATAAGTATCTGCGGCAAACACCTTACCTACAGGGAGCATCTGGCCATTGTGCATGACCTGAATAGGGACACTTTCTTCTTTGTAATACGCCGCCATCTGTGACAGAAAGCCTTCTGTCATTTGTGCGCCATGGTAGGCTGTGCTTGGTTGATTGATTGGACGAGTAGATGCCGCAACGCTCTCATACGCTGCAATCTGCGAAAAGTCTATTTCATCACCCGCGGCTGCGGTGATAAGCGATTTGATACGCTCAGTGAGGGTTAGCCGTTTAGCCATCGTCAATTTCCATCCAAATTTTCGATTATCTTAGGGCTTTTCAATCGCGTTGCCAAGCCCGATTAAAAATTAACCTTAAGACTGGTTAGCGTTAGACTTCGCACTTTTGTCTGAAGCGCGACTAACGGAACGTCCTTGAGGGTCAGAATTTGGGCTCACTTTTTCTGCGTCTACTTCCATAGCGCCCCCGATAAAACCCGTACCACTTAGCTCGGCTACCGAGTCCGGTCTAATACGACGGTACATGGCAATATGGTAATC
>JALUXV010000263.1 GCA_027013165.1 Alteromonadaceae bacterium | reverse complement strand
CGACCTTTACGGCTATGTAGGTAGCGTACATAACCCGCGTGGCCGCTTCGTATACTCTAAACTAACTTACCGCTTCTAAAAGCCTATAAGACGAAAAGCCCTCAACGGCATTGCTTCACAATTGCATGCCTTGAGCGCTTTTTTTATCTATATACAGAATTTGCGCGTCGCTTACAATCCGAAATGAATGAGCACTAAATTACCTATTGCTGCACACAGCATAGCAAGAAAAGTCAGGATCATACCCGCGAAGCGCTGCCAGCTAACGCCAGAGTGGCGGCCCAGGCCGTATGCATGTAACACACGACCGAATAGCAAAGCACTTCCTAAGGCATGAACGGCCCATATCTGGCCCGTATTGGCTTCAAAGCAAGCAATCATGATAAGCGTAATAGGGACGTATTCACTGAAATTACCATGAGCTCTAGACAGACGAATAAGGTCTTCATGACCGCCGTCTCCAATACCTACTTGGTGGCGCCGTCTGGCCCCAATAACTAAAAACGACAAATACAGGTAGCAAATACCCAGTAAGCTGGCGTAAAACGCCGTGATTGGCAAAACCATGGTCTACTCCACATGTTCTAGTTATATCGCGCTGTATTAATTAGCGCTTAATTCAACATTCATGGTTGTCATTAAACGTTATCCGCTAATAAGTTACAAGCAACAAAAAAGGCCGCCTAAGCGACCTTTTGTTGACGTTGTTGGTTATTAACCTAAACGTTCTGCAAGCTCAGCACTTACTTCTTCAACTGGACGTGTACCATCAAGTTTGTGGTATTCGCAGTTTCCAGCTTCCGCTTCTGCGCTATAGTAATTTACAAGCGGCTTGGTTTGCTCGTGGTAAATAGCTAGGCGCTTACGTACTGTTTCTTCTTTATCGTCATCACGGACGATTAGGTCATCACCTGTTTCATCGTCTTTACCTTCCACTTTAGGCGGATTGTAAACAACATGGTAAACGCGACCCGATGCAGGGTGAACACGACGGCCGCCCATGCGCTCAACAATTACGTCGTCAGGAACGTCAAACTCAATACAGTGATCAACAGAAACACCTGCTTCTTTCATTGCATCGGCTTGCGGAATAGTACGAGGGAAACCGTCTAGCAAAAAACCGTCTTTGCAGTCATCTTGTGCTATACGCTCTTTAACCAGACCGATGATAATCTCATCAGATACTAGCTTACCTTCGTCCATTACACGTTTAGCTTCTAGACCTAGCTCTGTACCTGCTTTAATCGCAGCACGAAGCATATCGCCTGTTGAAATTTGTGGAATGCCGTATTTGCCCATCAAGAACTGAGCTTGTGTGCCCTTACCCGCGCCAGGAGCGCCGAGAAGAATGATTCGCATGAGTGCGTTCTCCGCTTATGATTTTTGAACTTTTTACTTCGGGCACTTTACACATTCAACACTGTAGTGACAAGTGTAAGGAGTACCGTAAAGTTAATCTTAAGACTAATGGCGAATATATGTTCAGCTTATAGGCACTTTTATAAATTTCAGCCTATGTCTGTTGGTCAGATGCCCCGCGATTCGTCTTTTTAAGAATGTGAACTCTAAGAGTCTTAAGTGATTAACTTGAAAACTTAACCCGCCAAAATATAGCACATTAAAGTTAACAAACTTACTATTGTTATAGGTAGAAATAAAAAAACGGGCGATACGCCCGTTTTTAGTTGTAAACCTTATTGTTCACCCGGTTATTTAGCTAACTTCATTAACAAGGTGTTCAAGTTCTGAACAAACGTAGACGGGTCTTTCAAACTGCCCTGTTCTGACAGCGCAGCTTGGTCAAACAATACGCCTACCCACTGATTAAATAGCTCTTCATCTTGCGTGTCGGCAAGCAATTTAACTAAGCTATGCTCAGGATTAAGTTCAAAGTGATACTTCACGTCTGGTACAGTCTGGCCAGCCGCCTGCATCAACTTCATCATTTGCGTAGTCATGCCATTATCATCAGCAACGATAACCGCAGGCGAGTCAGTAAGACGGTGCGTAAACTTAACGTCTACAACCTTATCACCAAGTGCTGTTTTCGCTCGCTCCAGTACGCCTTCAACTTCTTTCTCTGCTTCTTCTTGAGCTTTCTTAGACTCTTCGTCTTCTAAGTCGCCTAAATCTAAGTTTCCTTTGGCGATAGAAACAAATTGCTTCTCATTAAACTCCGTTAAGTGAGACATTAGCCACTCGTCAATGCGCTCGCCCATTAGCA
>JALUXV010000262.1 GCA_027013165.1 Alteromonadaceae bacterium | reverse complement strand
TTCAGTGAAGTTGTCGGCCATTCATCCGCGCTTCGAGTTGTCACACAGAGAACGAGTACTTGCCGAAATTCCTCCAAAATTGAAAGCCTTGTGCCTCATGGCCAAAGAATACGATATCGGCCTAACGGTAGATGCTGAAGAAGCTGACCGCCTTGATCTCTCTCTTGATATTATCGAAGCGGTATTTCGCGATGAATCACTAAATGGTTGGACGGGCTTTGGCCTTGCGGTTCAAGCGTATCAAAAACGTGCAATTCACGTGCTAGAATATTTGCGTGAGCTTACAGTAGAGGTAGGCCGCCCATTAATGATTCGCTTGGTAAAAGGGGCATATTGGGATACTGAAATTAAACTAACTCAACAGGCAGGCCTCGATGAATTCCCAGTATTTACTCGAAAATCATCTACCGATGTTTCTTACCATGCTTGCGCTAAGCGACTGTTAGCGTATCGAGATACCATATACCCTCAGTTTGCTACGCATAACGCTTACACAGCTTCCGTTATTTTAGAACTTGCTGGCGAAGACAAAACAGGGTTTGAATTCCAATGCTTACACGGTATGGGAGACAGCTTGTACGACCAAGTTGTTACCCAAGAAAAAATTCAATGCCGCGTATACGCTCCCGTAGGAGAGCACGAAGACTTGTTAGCCTACTTAGTTCGACGCCTGTTGGAAAATGGTGCGAATTCGTCGTTTGTAAACGCTATTGTTGATGATGAAAAGCCCGTCGAACTGCTACTGGAAGATCCCGTTGAGAAAACCCAGCGACTGAAAACTCGTTACAACAAGCAGATTACTAAGCCCAAAGATATGTTTGGTGATCAGCGCACTAACTCAAAAGGGTTGGATCTTACTGACATCAATGAGTTGCAGTTGCTTCAACCAGAGTTAAACCGATGGAAAGACGCCTTATCTATCAGTGCGTCAGACATTCCAGATAACGGAGTTGCTGTACTTAACCCAAGTAATCACAACGATATTGTTGGTTATCATGTGTACCATGACGAGGCAGCAATGCTTGACGCGTTAGCACAGGTTGACCAAGGGTTCACTTCATGGTCGCAAACGCCGGTAAGCGAGCGAGCTGACATTTTAAATCGCACTGCTGATGCATTAGAGCGCAATATGCCCGAGCTTATTGCTTTGTGCATACGTGAAGCTGGCAAGGTACCACAAGACAGTATTGACGAAGTGCGCGAAGCGGTAGACTTTTGTCGTTATTACGCCGCCCAAGCACAAGATTTAGTAAAGGACGAGCGCCTGCGCCCTCGCGGCGTTGTGTTGTGCATTAGCCCGTGGAATTTCCCTCTGGCTATTTTCCTTGGCCAGGTTGTTGCAGCGTTAGCTACGGGAAATACGGTTATTGCAAAGCCCGCAGAACAAACCAGCCTTATTGCGATTCGCGCGGCAGAAATGATGTATGCAGTTGGTCTTCCTACCTCGGCACTTAAATTGGTGATTTCTCCGGGTAAACCTGTTGGCGACGTACTTATTCCAGACCACCGTGTGAAAGCCGTGATGTTCACTGGTTCAACACAAACCGGTACTTTGCTATCTCGATTGCTTGCCAACCGTACAACTGAACAAGTGCCCTTGATCGCTGAAACTGGTGGTCAAAATTGCATGATAGTGGATTCAACCGCTTTGCCCGAGCAAGTGGTAGATGACGTTGTTCATTCGGGTTTCCAAAGTGCAGGGCAGCGTTGCTCAGCATTACGAGTGCTTTTTGTACAAGAAGATATTGCCGATCAACTAACGCAAATGCTTGTTGGTGCGATGAAAGAGCTGGAAGTAGGCGATCCTGCTTACTTGAGCACTGATGTTGGCCCTGTTATTGATGCTAAAGCCCTAACGAGTTTAACCGAGCACCAAGCCTACATGAAAGATAATGGGAAACTCTTGTATCAAGTTGCGCTGCATGACACCGCAGATCAAGGTACCTATTTCCCACCGTCGTTGTATGAAATTGACGACATATCAGTGCTGAAAAAAGAAGTCTTCGGTCCTGTAGTTCATATCGTCAGATTTAAGGGGAGTGACGTCGATAAGGTGCTAGAACAAATCAACAGCACAGGGTTTGGGTTAACCATGGGTATTCACTCGCGCATTGAAGCAAGAGCGAGTGAACTGGCCGCGAAAAGCCGTGCAGGTAATGTCTACATTAACCGCAATATGATAGGCGCTATTGTGGGCGTGCAACCTTTTGGTGGACGTGGGCTATCAGGT
>JALUXV010000261.1 GCA_027013165.1 Alteromonadaceae bacterium | reverse complement strand
CCACGCAATGTCGAACTGCTGACTGGCCTGAACCACTCTCAATCTGGCCTCTTGTACCCGATAGTTATCAGCATAAAGCAGAACGTGTGGATTGCTTTGAAGCTGTGAAAGCATATGTTCAAGTGATAGTGAATTTGGAAACGATAACAGTGTCCCTTCAACTTCCGCAAACGCAGCGTTAGTGTCACCCCACATGATGGCCAGGTCGCGTTTATACTCATTGAGTTTTTGTTCACTTATCAATAACGACAAACGCGCCTGCGACAACGCTGACTCTGCACGTTTTTTCTCAAGTGGTGAAGAAGCCCCCGCTTCAACCCGTGTAGAGACTGTCTGAAGCATTGTGCGAGCCAGCATTTCAGCTCGTTGCTCAGTCTTGTGCAACGCTTGTTGGACAATGACATTGATATATCGTCGAGTTGTTTCACCCAAGATGTCCAGCGTACGAATGCGCCGTTGTGTAAGCAGTTGTGCTTTTTTTGAACTCACCACATTCATTCGGCCGCTGACTTTATCTCCAAGCTCGATGACCGACGATAAGGTCAGTGTCAATTCGGCATCTTTGATACCAGACACTTCGCCTGTTCCCAACACATTTTCAACTTCAACCCCAACAGACATTTCAGGTCGTAAGCTGGCCATTTTTGATTCACCATCCAAAGCCGAAGATTTAAATTCGAACACAACTAAATCTGGGTTGTTTGATAATGTGCGTTTGAGCGCATTTTCAAGCGTGATTGAAGACTTTTGCGCATTGGCAGATTGAACAGATATGCTCATGGTTACCAGTGCAGCAGATATCAATTTCAGATACGCTGAGCTAGCTTTTTTTATGCCCAATGGGCGTGAAGAACTCATAAAAGAACCTTTTGTTCATAAGATAACGACATACATGGAAAGCACCCATGCAAACATATAGGAGGGAATGGATTAATGTTGAGGTGGGCGCAAAAGGCCTTCGACTAGGCCGTCAGTGACGTTGCGGGAATAACTGTATTGATTGGTATATAACGGTTTAGATACGTCATTTATTGGGTGTTGTGCCAGAAACTTAATCTGTCCACATTGACACAGCACACAATGGAAACACTTAGACTCTTCACTCGACGTATTATCACCAGCATTTACATTTTTTTCGGGAACATCATAAGTGCCTATCGACTTTGATTGTTCAGGGACTGACGATACCTCCGCAGGGTAGTCATCGCATTGAGCGGCGAACGAAAAGCCCGATTGACACATGAGCAAAGTAATAAGTAGCCATGCCAACCTACGCAGTTTTGATGTGCAATTAAAAATTGGCATTTTCTTATCAACTTTGCGCATTAAGCGCTCGCTGTCTTTCATTTCCAGCATCTTCGAGGATCATTTTTGCCCCGCGCAACACAACGCACGAAACTATCACACCGATAACCAGATCAGGCCATCGAGAATCGAGCCAAAACACCAAAACGCCAGCAAAGATAACACCTAAGTTGGCAATCACATCGTTGGCTGAAAATATCCAGCTTGCCCGCATATGCACTTCTTCATTTCTTTGTTTGCGTATGATCACAAGACAAATGACATTAGCAACCAGTGCAACTGCCCCCATAGCCATCATTAGTCCCGATACAGGTTCGCTACCGTAAATTGACCGTCTTACAATATCAATGATAATCAACACACCCAGTGCCATCTGAAAAAAGCCGCTAATTCTAGCCGCATTGGCTTTGTGCAATAGCGATTTACCAATAGCATAAAGGGCAACACCATAGACAACTGCGTCGGCGAGCATATCAAGTGAATCGGCTATTAATGCGGTTGAATCAGCAAGCAACCCGATCCCCATTTCTATAACAAACATTGTCGCGTTTATTCCCAAAAGCCAATACAAAACCTGTCGTTGAGACTGGTCTTTTATTTCAACTTCGCACCCACATCCGCTCATTAGAAACACACTCTTTACTGATGAATAGTATGAGTATAAAGTCTATACTTGGTATAGAGTCAACGGTTAGGAGAAAAAAATGAAAATTGGTGATGTCGCAAAGACGACAGGTTGTAGTATTCAGACCATTCGTTTTTATGAAAAGAAGGGGCTCTTGCCTGAGCTTAAGCGCTCAAGTGGAAATTATCGTGTCTACGACAAGGGGACTATTGAACAACTCCTGTTTATCAAACAGTGTCGTTCATTAGATATGTCTATCATGGAAGTAAAAACGCTAATGGACAGTCGTTCGAGGCCAGATCAGAGCTGTTCAAATATCAATACGTTAATAGCTAAGCATTTATCAGACGTCATTATTCGCATTGAAGAGCTAAACGCATTAAAGTCATCACTCGAAAATATGGCGTCAAAGTGTGATCAAAACAAAACCATTAGGGACTGTGGCATTTTAAATTATTTACACACTTAAAAGTGTAAGAAGCACACAGTTTCACTGTGCGCACTCGCCTCAACGTGTATCTATCGGCTAACATTCGTCATTTGTGTAGATTTATAAGGCAAAAATCAATAGCCTGAACTTTTGATACTGAGTCAGCCATGCATATTCATTTGTGGCCCTACAAAGCGATTTACATCGGAATCAGTCCTGATAATGATGTTCATGCACATCATGCTGTCCAAATTTGCATTGGTTTAGACAAAGACATCTCGGTTCAAGATTACAAGGCACAAAGTATTCACACCGGACAATGTATTGTGATTTTCGAAGATGTCCCTCACAAGGTTTTGGCACAGGACAATCAGATTGTAGTCATCTATTTAGAGCCTGAAGATAGGCAAAACCAACAATTTCTCAAAGCCTTACGTCAAGCCAGGAGTGATGGAATTAATACTCTGCCGCTTACTAGCAAAGAATTGGGATCCATTTCTCAGCATCTATTTACTGACGTCGATATCGACAAAGTGTGGAAAACAGTAAATAAAGCGGTAGGGCTAGTCTATAGTCCTGCGCTTTCATCGCGCCCTGAGGATAAACGGGTACGAGCGGTCATCGACATTATTGCTTCGCAGAGAGGTTGTGCAATCGATATGGCGTTTTTATCATCGAAGGTTTTCTTGTCCCCAAGTCGTCTAACACATCTTTTTAAGCAAGAAGTGGGTATACCTATTAGTCGTTTTATTGTCTGGTGGCGTGTGCGCGCCGCAATAGAACAACTGAGTAAGTCAGCAACATTGACTGAGGCTGCCCATGCTTCGGGTTTTTCTGACTTACCTCATATGAGTAAAACGTTTAAACAGCTGTTTGGATTTGCACCTTCCTCGTTATTCAAACCGCACACCATTAAAATTCACAGTAATTAGCCGTTTGATACAAGCCGAATTAAGTTTGACTAGGGAATAATATACGCATCAATAAAAACGCGAATGTGTAAATACTATGAGAACGTTGGTCCAATGGATGTTCAGCCCATTATTTTTTTTAAGCTTTATCTTTGCTGCATCCAGTATCTCCCAAAACACAGGATCTGCAGCTTGGCTTATACCCCTGCTTTTATTCGCCATCGTCGTATCTTTTGCAGCTGAGAAATGGTTACCATATGAAAAAGCATGGAATACACCGCAGGGAGATTTCGGGCGAGATATAGTGCATGCCATTGTCAATGAAGGCTCTTTGGCTCTCACGGTCGCGTTTATCCCAATAATGACCGCGATAGTGCCCCACTTCAGTATTTGGCCACACCATTGGCCACTACTAGTACAACTTGGCTTTGCCATCATCGTCGCTGACTTTGGGATAACGATGGCACATTATTTTAGTCATAAATACAAAGTGCTTTGGCGCTTACACGCGGTTCATCATAGCGTTGAACGAATGTACGGGTTCAATGGATTGTTAAAGCATCCCCTTCACCAAGCGATTGAACTAAGTGCAGGTACACTCCCATTACTTTTGATAGGTATGCCCTTAGAAATAGGCGCATTGGTAGGGTTTAGTGCTGCCATACAGTTGCTGTTGCAACACTCTAACGTTGATATGCGGCTTGGCCCGCTAAAATATGTTTGGGCTGTTGCTCCAGGTCACCGACATCATCACGTAAAAGACGGTACCAAAGGTGACGTTAATTTTGGGTTGTTTACACATTTATGGGATCACCTCCTTGGCACATTCGTCACCAATTCTAATGAACGACCCTCACCACGTAATGGGGAGCTAGGAATTGGTAGTCAACCAAATTACCCCAAGAATTACACCGCACAGCTTATTCAGCCTTTTATGAGAAAGGTATAAACACTTCACGGAAGTTGAAAATGTTCTTTAGAAACGAGCGAGATAACAGCATCTTTAAAGTCTTTAAAGAATTAGCACGATTGTTAAGAACAACCATGGGGAGAGGTCGCGTGCATTCCTCAATTTTTTCGTATTTTAAGTAATAAATCATCAAATGAGCACCATTGCCCAGAGCAGAGAGTGTAAAAAAATCTGTGTAAGTGGCATTCTTAACTTGTTGAAAGGACGTAAGAATGCCAATAACAGACAAACTTATCGACCAGCTGCTTGATGGCTGTGATTCCCCTGATGATATCCTTGGCGAAGTCGGATTACTCAAACAATTAACCAAGAAAGTCGCAGAACGCGCACTTAATGCCGAGATGGAGCAACATCTCGGATATGCTAAACATGCCCCTGAAGGTAAAAACTCAGGCAATTCCCGCAATGGTAAGTCCACCAAGACTGTTCGCAGTGTTCACGGTGAAATCGACCTTGATGTTCCCCGAGACCGCAACGGTACCTTTGACCCTAGGCTGGTCAAGAAAGGTGAGAAACAGCTTAACGGCTTCGATGACCGGATTATCTCACTGTATGCCCGAGGTATGACAACCCGAGATATCCAGGCGCACTTTGAGGAGGCCTATGGCGTCGATGTCTCTGCCACGTTCATCTCTCAGGTGACTAACGAAGTCTTAGACGAAGTAAAGCAATGGCAGCAGCGCCCGCTGGACTCTCTTTACCCTGTCGTCTATCTGGATTGCCTGGTGGTTCGCAGCCGCGATTCGGGAGCGGTTCAGAACAAATCTGTGTACCTGGCGCTAGGCATTAACACCGATGGAGAGAAGGAGCTGCTGGGCTTGTGGATGGCGCAGACGGAAGGGGCGAAGTTCTGGCTATCCGTGATGAATGAGCTGAAGAACCGTGGTGTCCAAGACATCTTCATCGCCTGTGTTGATGGTCTCAAAGGCTTCCCTGAAGCGATTGAAGCGGTGTTCCCTAAAACCCAAGTACAGCTGTGTATCGTCCATCAAATACGTCACTCTCTGCGTTACGTAAACTGGAAACAACGCAAGGCTATCGCCGCTGACCTGAAACGCATTTACGGTGCGGCCACATTGGCCGAAGCAGAACTGGCCCTAACGGAGTTTGCCGGCAAGTGGGATGAGCAGCATCCCACTATCAGCCTATCCTGGCGCAATAACTGGGAACGGTTAAGTGTGTTCTTCGATTATCCGCCGGAGATCCGCAAAGTGATTTACACCACCAATGCGATTGAATCTCTCAATGCCAGTCTGCGGAAAATCACCAAGACCAGACGTTCATTCCCAACAGATGATGCAGTCATGAAGATCTTGTATCTGGCTCTGCATCAGATATCAAAGAAGTGGACAATGCCAATTAGGGATTGGAAAGCGGCCATGGGCCAGTTTATGATTATGTACAGTGACCGTATATCACTATGATAAACAGCCACTTACACAGAAAATCTTACAGTCTCCACACCTGTTATCGCTATATTCGCTACAGCTTTTGTTATAGCCCTGGCGCTTGTATTTGCGCAGTCCAACGCCTTCTCATCCTTGTTGAGTTTTGATGTGGTCGTAAATTTTGTTGCGTTGAGTATGACAATTTTAGCCATTCAAAAATTTCGCGATCTATACGGCTTTACAAATTCGTTTATAACGTATGACCTACTTGCCATGCACCACGTCCGCTATGGCTACATTTACCCGTTTGCAGAGGCATTCGCTGGTATAGGGATGTTAGCTGGCCTTTCAGGTTTTATTATCGGGCCAGTTTCTTTGTTTATCGGAACGGTAGGTGCAGTGTCAGTTTTTAAAGCGGTTTACATTGATAAACGAAAGCTTAAGTGTGCGTGTGTTGGCGGGGACAGCAATGTGCCCTTGGGATTTGTATCACTAACAGAGAACCTATTTATGATTGCTGCCGGGGGTTGGATGCTTTACAGCGCCGTCGCTTTGTAGCCAACCCCAGAGAGAAAAATTTGGTAAAAAGTATCAGGTGGTTCTTTTAAAGCATTTTAGTAGCTCAAAAATTAACCCTCAAACCAGCATTTAAAGAGCGTCCAGCTTCTGGTGCAATATTCTTTATAAATGAAGTGTGGTTAATAATTTCGCTGTCTAAGAGGTTTGTCCCACGAACAAAAAACAACCATTCGTTGGAACCATCAAAAAGAGAATAATTGACATCAATATTCAAACTTGTGTAAGCAGGAGACGTCGTCTCAAATTCAGCGATCATGTTTTGTGACATGTATCGAACAACGTCGGCATTTATAGTGAAATTATTATTGATTACTGTGACACCCAAGCCCAGTCTTAGTGGTGGAATTCTAGGGAGATCTCCACCCTGCTTGAGTCGACCGCGAACATAGTCAAGCATTCCGTTTACTTTGATATCGAAAGGGAGGCTTGATTCAAAAGCCCAGTCGAAGTCGAATTCCACTCCAGAAAATCTAGCGTCTTGTTGTGTAAAATGAAAGACAGGTAGATCTTCAATAAACTCTCCATTGGGACGCTCATATTTAAAATCTTTGTATTCATTTAGATAAGCGTTGAATTCATAATTAAAGCGATTTACTGAACGCCGAATCGATATATCGACATTGGTTGACGTTTCTTTGTTTAAATCAAGGTTACCAATCTCAAAAGACTGCGTAGCAAGGTGAGGCCCATCAGAAAGCAATTCTTCTGCGCTAGGTGGGCGCTCAGCGTGTGATAAAGACAAGGCCACAACATGCCCGTCACTTAATTCCTTTAGCCCTCTAATTGATGAGCTAAATGTCCAAAAGGTTTTTTCATTTTGTAAAACATCTGAGCCAATTTTACTCTGATTGAAGCGCATCCCGAGTTCGATATCAAAAGTTTTGAATGAACGCTCCCCTATTACGAATAGCCCTGCTGAGTTTGTAGAGGAAGGTGGCACAAATGCTTCCTCTCCTATGGCTGAGTATGAACGCTGAATGACTTGTATGCCTGTTACAGTGCGCCAACTTTGCCAGACATTGTGAAACGCTTCTAGACGGAATTCAGTTGCATCATTTTTAAAACGCGTACCTATCTCACCGTCTTCTATTTCTACGTGCTCATAGTCATTATTGGCCACTTTAACCTTTATCTTCTCTATAGAGGTTACAGGTACGTAGATTTCCCCAGAAACATCAACTCGTCTCTGGTCAATAGAGAGACCAACAAACTCATCTCCACTATTGAGGGTTGGTAGCCCATAATCGTTGTTTGAATCCGAGATTGATATACCAATAGAGCCAGAATCTTGGGAAACCCACGCAAACCCTACAGCGCCGCCGTTTGCGGAAATACCGCTATTGAAAAGCGTTCCACCTAAGGAATCAGGTAGATTTACATTTTGGCTATTTCGATAATAACCATCAGCATAGATATTTAAATTGTCGATATTTAAAAGCACTTGGCCAACACCAGCCTGTTCTCGACTTGCCGAGTTAAAGCGAATCTCAGCACCGCCACTGAATGGGGCTTGCGGTAGTTCTGTTGGAATTCGGTCAGTAACCACATTGACAACACCACCAATTGCGTTTTCCCCATAAATCAATGTAGCGGGTCCTTTAAGCACTTCAACTTGTCTTGCTATTAATGGTTCGCTCGATATCGCATGGTCTGGGCTTGTCGCAGATACATCTAGTGTTCCAATTCCATTATTAAGAACCGTTACCCTACCCCCTGTTAAGCCGCGAATGACAGGCCGACCGGCTCCAGGGCCGAAAGGTGCAGATGACACTCCAGGTTCACGGGCGAGCGTTTCCGCGATATTCACCCCCCTCTTTGTAAGCAACGCATCACCCTCAAGGATAATGACAGGTTGCGCCATTTTAAGTAACGATTTTTCAAGGTTAGCGTTAACAATGATTCGCTCTATTGGCTCCCCTGACAACGTGATTTTGTTTTCTTGTCCGTTATGACTGGCATCAACACTAACAAGATAGTCTTCGCCGTTATACTCAATGCTTAATGCCATTGTATCAAAATCAGGCGCTACAAAACTGAAACGCCCTGCACTATCAGTTTCCGTTTTGTAGCCTAGTACTTTTATGTAAATTTTTGCAGTCTGTATTGCCTGGTTATCTTTATTAACCAACTTGTAATTAAAGGTTCGCTCTTGGGTTGCAGCATTAAAAGAAGCCACCAAAAAAAATAAAGGTATAAGGTATAAGGTATTTCAAGCTAATTAGTCCAAAGGGTTAAACATACTATGCGTGGGAATTTAAGTTTATTTTTTGTGCACACCACGTTGCTTCGACAACACTTTTATTGGTCCGCGCTCAATTAACAACTCACGATATCGCCACAATTGCAATGTTATACCATCACACTTAGGTGATAGTATTCAAGTCCGAAGCTATAAGATGTCGACAAAAAATTACAAAAATACTTTGTAACTCGTTGTAATTAATGGCTTTTATTTTATCCCCTCGCCGTTACATGACGCAATTGTAATAGAGTTGTAATCTGTTTGTTAGGTCTTGTTTTGTATCTTGGTCGTATCTATGAACAATGCAGCAGCATTTAAGCATGGTTTCAATACATTACTTCTAACATTCATCGCGAGTGCACTTATAGAAGTTGTTTGCGCAATTTGCCTAATGTGGGGTCGTATTAATTGCTTTGTTCAAATGTTTTCGTGGCACAAAGTTTGTTTAATAGCTAACGAGTTTGCACAATAAGATGGGAGTGGCTTGATTTTGCAGGAAGTTAAATGAAAAAATTTCACTCATCAAGAATATTTTGCATAGAGCGAAGTTCGGAAATATAGGTTTTCAAACATTTATGAGTCACTGCAGAAATAGTTTTAAGACTTTTAGCACTCTTATGAGATGGCTCCTCGCTGCAATGTGCATGGTATATATTTCGTCTGCAGACGCCTGTGAAAATGAGAATTCTGTCAGTAATTCGTCACAAAATCAGATGATAGAGACCGAGCAATTTGAGTCAACTAATCAGCTTGCTAGAAAAAGTCACGATCACCAGGACTGTTTGGAGAAGTGCTGCTCTTCTCTGTGTAGTTGTTCTCATGCGAGCTGCTACTCCATTTGGATGCTCGTTAACTATTTCGACAATGAATATAAGTTCGTTAATGACAGTGTTTCATCATTCGATGAACACTTACTTCAACCACACACTACTCGGTTGCTGAGGCCGCCAATAGCATAAACCTTACCCTAAATGTAATAACAATCCATGTACGCACATTCGTCATGTGGTGTTGTGAATGTGTTTCTATCTGTCAACTTTTAAGGAAAAAGACCTATGTCTAATCAATTAAGCAAAAGTCGGCGCAAATTTGTTAAATCTGCCGCTTTGACGTTTGGCGGAGCAACACTGCTACGTCAGATTTCACCAGCGTGGGCTGCACCAGAAGGCCTCACTCGCTCCAGCCAAAACCTTTCGCCGAGCTTCGGTGACAGCGTTCTTAGCGGCGACACGATTGAAATGGCTATTAGCAAAGAAAGTAAGCTTATTGCAGGCTCTGCAGGACGACCCATCACTATCAATGGCTCGTCCCCCGGACCGCTTGTACGTTTGAAGGAAGGTCAGCACGTCACTATAAACGTGACAAACAATTTAAGTGAGAGCACATCAATACATTGGCATGGATTGATTCTACCCTACACAATGGACGGCGTACCCGGCGTATCGTTCCCTGGTATTGCTGCTGGCAGTACCTTTACCTATGAGTTCGATATTGAGCAAAACGGTACCTACTGGTATCACAGTCACTCGGGTCTTCAAGAACAGCTTGGACATCTTGGGCCGATGATCATAGAGCCTAAAGATGGCGACATCGGTGCTGATAGAGAGCACACAATTATTCTCAGTGACTGGACCTTCGAGGATCCTCACGATGTATTCCGTCACCTGAAAGTTGCAGAGGGGTATTACAATTATCAGCAGCGGACAGTTGATGACACGATTAGTGATATAAAGAATCAAGGGCTCGTTAATACGATCAAGGAACGAGCGATGTGGTCTCGAATGCGTATGAATCCAAGAGACATACTTGATGTAACAGGTGCGACCTATACATACCTAATGAACGGACGAGACCCACAAACAAACTGGACAGCGTTATACAAATCGGGAGAAAGCATCCGTTTAAGGCTTATTAACGGATCTGCAATGACGTATTTTGATTTTCAAATACCCGAGTTGGAGCTGACCGTTGTAGCGGTAGATGGTCAGCCCGTTAAGCCAGTCACGGTAGGTGAGATAAGGATCGCTGTAGCAGAAACTTATGATGTCATCGTAAAACCCAAAGGCACAAAAACTTACACCATTTTTGCACAAAGCATGGATAGAAGCGGCTACGCCAGAGGCACATTGGCAACGTCTTTCGGCAAAGAAACGAAGGTCCCTGCCCTTCGCCCTATGCCCGAATTAGGCATGGCGGCAATGGGTATGTCCGGCTCGCATGAAATGGCTGAAATGGGCTCTGCGAAAACCAATAATAACCATGGTAGCAAGGCTAATCATAGTTCCAGTGATGTGATGCCTGAAATGCAAAACAAATCAATTCCTGTGGACGAAATTTCAATCAAGCACTCCCCGGACGGTCACGGGCCCGGTGCGTCTATGATTGCCAAAAATCCAATCAGTCGACTTGACGACCCAGGCATTGGTTTTGATGGTGTTTCACATAAGGTACTGGTTTATTCAGATCTTACAGCTGCAATACAGTGGCCAGATAACCGTGAACCGACACAAACCATCGAACTGCATTTGACTGGTAATATGGAAAGATACATGTGGTCTTTTGATGGTAAAAAGTACACTGAAGTGGATAAGCCTGTTCACTTCAAATATGGAGAGCGCGTAAGACTCATTCTTGTCAATGATTCGATGATGTATCACCCCATTCACCTTCACGGGATGTGGATGGAGCTCGAAAATGGTAACACCCCCTCCCCTCGTAAACACACAATTAGCCTCAAGCCGAGCGAAAAAGTGTCACTACTGATCAGTGCGGACGCACCAGGCAATTGGGCATTTCATTGTCATCTCCTGTATCACATGGACGCTGGTATGTTCCGTGTTGTTAACGTTTCTTAAAGGGGCTTTATAATGAATTTACGAATTATATTTGGATTACTATTACTTACCGCAACATTTAGCAGTATCGCGCAAGAAACGGCCGAAAGTTGGCCTTCGCCCGTGAAGGACTCGCTCAATGGGATTGTACTTTTCGATAGGCTAGAGATTTCACGAAACAACCGTGATGAAAACATCGCTGTTTGGGACATGATTGCATGGTATGGCGGCGACACGTACCGTTTGTATTTTAAAAGTGAAGGTGAAAATCAACAGAATGATGGAGAGCCCACCGACATTGAAAGAGCAGAGCTATTAGCCAGCCGATTGATCGCACCTTTTTGGGAATTTCAAGTTGGCATTGGTACCCGGGGTGAACTCACAAGTGAGAGCAACATGGAAAACTATGCTGTTCTTAGCCTGTATGGCATGGCTCCCTACCAGTTTGAAGTGGATAGCTCGTTAATAATCAACGAAGACGGTGATATCAGTATTTCGATGGAAGCAGAATATGACTATCGTATTTCGCAAACGTCGTACATACAACCACGTATATCTGTGTCTGCTTCACCCTCAGAGTCAGAGCGCTTCGATAGACCAACTGGGTTTAATGCCATTCGTGTTGGTCTACGCTATCGAATGGAGGTTTCTCGTGAATTTGCTCCTTATGTTGGTGTTTATTGGTCAAGAGCCTTAGGAAATTCGGCAGACAAGCTCCGGAGCACTGGAGATCCTGTTCATGAAACAGGCATTGTTCTTGGTGCTCGAGTGTGGTTCTGATGCCTGAACTGTCTCAACAACTTATGGCGCTTTTCCTCCAGCTTTTGATTGCATTAGTTGCTGTTATTGCATGTGCGATGAGTCACTACCGTATATTGCAGTTCTTGGGAAGGCGAATAGTGAACACCCTCACCGGAGCGTACGGTCTAATTGTGCTTTTTTGTGGAATTACCGTTTCTCAACTATTCGCAGCGCTATGGTTCACATTTGCTTTTCAAGCGTCCATAACGATGGACTTAGGCAACGTAAGTGGTGGCACACTAAATCCATTCATTGAGCTTTTCTACTATTCGCTTATTAACTTAACTACGCTGGGTCTTGGTCAGATTGAGGCTACGGACCACTTAAGATTTCTTGCTGGCGTGGAGGCAATGACGGGCTTTTTGTTAGTGAGTTGTTCAGCGTCTGTGCTTATTCGATACATGAAACACTAACCTTAAATTAAAGGAATTATATATGCGCGAATTCAACTCCGAAGTGCACCACTCGCTCATTAGGCTGCCCGCCTCATTTCCTCGAACACGACAGCAGGCTGTTTAAAGCCTAGGCACTTTCTTGGTCTTAAGTTGATGGCCCGTTCTATCT
>JALUXV010000260.1 GCA_027013165.1 Alteromonadaceae bacterium | reverse complement strand
CTCAAGCCCAGTAGTTTCTAGAAGGGTTCAACCCCACAGGCAGGCGCCTATCAGCCATCGTCCAGTGGTAAGAACACATTCTGAAACAAGAGCACCCGCGTTACGTTCAAGAGAGGTAATCAGTACTCAACAAGTAACCCGAGCGCCGGCGGTTCAAGCCCGTCAGCCACAATACAGACAGGCTCAGCCAAGGCAAAATTCTGAGCGAACGGTAACCCACACCACAAGAACGGTGACGAGGGAATCGAACAGACGAGCGCCAGTTACAGTAACAAGAAGTACAACACAAACAAGGTCCAGCCAACCTCATCAGCGCAGCTCTCAGCCAAGAAGTGCGCCTAGTCAACGACGGTCCCATGACACTGGGAGGCAGCACCGTCAAAGAGAGCGCTAAGCGGTTAGAATATCCTAACCTTGCGAGTGCCACGCTAACATCGCCTGAACAAATCGTTCGGGCGATGCTTTATCTAGATTGAAATACAACGACGGTTCGATAAGCTCTAGCTCCATGATAGCCCAGAGGTTATTTATCCTTACAAGATCCACCCTTGCATAAAGAGCTTTGGTGGGCATAGCTTGTAATGACTGAATGGCTACTCGGAGCATATCTTCGGTAGGCGAAATCAATGTGAGTTGCCCACCGTGCTCTTCTTGAACTCTGAAATCTCCACTTGCGGGGGTTTTCAAAATGCCATGACTGTATTTATGGTTGAAGAAAAACAACGAATATTCACCCTCATCGACAATGCTTTGAGCAAATGGTTGAATCATGTGCTTTCTGTGACTAAAGCAGGTCACGAGAGTGGGTAACAAAGACGGCAAATTCTCGCGAGTTACCTTAAAGGTATCATCTGCGTTAGCGCTTAAAATGGGTTTAATAACCAGTGTTGATGTATCGAAGTGAGAAAACTGGGCTTCTAAAAATTCGACGGAAAACGTATCAGCCCAAACTGTTGGAACAATATCCACCCCTTGCTTCTGCATATCTTTGAGATACGTTTTTTCGATGTTCCATTTCATCAAATTGAGTGGGTTGAGTAAGGTCGCTGTCGACGATGCTATGACCTCTAAGCAAGCTTGGAACTCTGCGGGGTACTGCTGGTAATCCCAAGTACTTCTTACAATTACATAATCAAAAGCATTCCAATCAACCTCTTTATTGTGCCAAGAAACGGTTTCTACTTCCCACCCCTCTTGATTGAATGGTGTGACTAGTAGCTCATCGTAAACAAAAAAACCTTCAAGGTGATCGGTGGACAAAAATGCAATTGACGGCAAAACAAAATACTCCAGATTTACAACGCGCACCAGTATGGCAAAAAGCCTCAAAGCTTGCGACTTTTGTCACTGACAAGAAAGTCTAGATTGATAAAATTCAGCCCAAAGTCAAATAGGCTAAAACTACCGTTACGCTATAATATCTATACATTTTTAGCGGTGTAATTTTTAATTTTCACACGTAAATAGCTGTACTAATAATTATAATCTACACTTATTTTTGAAAACGTGTGCTGGAGTACTGTATGCAATATCCATGGGTTCAAGAAGGTCACAAGATTTTTCGTGTAGTGATCATCATTCAATGGCTAATCTCTGTTGTAATAGGTTTAGTCACGGGTGAATTACTACCCGCATTTATTCTGGGCATACCCATTGCTATTGTTCCTTTGCTTTTGAGTTTACAGCAACCTAATTCAACCATCAGCAGACATGCACTTGCCATAGGCACTCAATTACTCACTGCGTTGCATATTCACCAATCCTTTGGCCTCATTGAAATGCACTTTGAGATTTTCGTTGTGCTTGCTTTTTTGTCTTACTTCCGCGATTGGAAAGTTATTGCTTCGGGCACTGCTGTAGTTGCCGTGCATCACCTTCTATTTTTCTTTTTACAAGCTCAAGGCAGCAACTTATACATTTTTGAAGAAGGCCACGTTTCCTTCTCCATTTTACTCATGCACGCTGCATTTGCGTTAGCGGAAGGCCTAGTGTTGATGTACATGGCCAATCAAACTCACAAAGAAGGTGAAGGGGCAACTGAGCTTAGAAACGCCATTGAAGCAATGCAAAAAGAACCGGGTAGATTGGACCTGTCGGTACATATCAATCGCACTAACGATGTTGTGCGCCCTTTTGCAGAGCTTATCGATCAAGTGAAAGGCCTTGTAACTTTGGCATCATCACTTACCTCAGATGTGGTGAGTGGATGCGAAAAAATGAAAGGCGCAGCCCATGAGATGTTTGAAATTAGCCACAAAACAGATCAAGAGATTGCCATGGTGTCTGCCGCCGCTGAAGAAATAGCGCAAACTATGGTGACGTCGAGCGAGCAAACTACCAATGCCAGTCAGCAAGCGCTGGGAGCAAACACATCGGCACAAACCACACGAGACTCTATCTCGTCGACAAGCCAAACGATAGACTCTCTTCGCAGTACATTGAACAATGCGGCGTCGACCAATCAAGCACTCAACGAGCAGTGCTCGAATATTTCAGAAGCCATGCGAGCCATTACCGCAGTTGCTGAACAAACTAACTTGCTTGCATTAAACGCGGCCATCGAATCAGCTCGTGCTGGTGAACACGGTCGAGGTTTTGCGGTGGTTGCAGATGAAGTTCGCACCTTGGCTATTCGTTCAAAAGAAAGTGCTGACCAAATTACTAATATTACCGAGGAATTAGTCTCTAGAACGGCAAGCTCTGTGAGTCAGATGCAAACCTGCATTGAGCTTGTGGATGAAGCGGTTAACTCCTCAGAAACCGCCACTGGAACTATGACGCAAATCATGCAACAAATCCGCGACGCAAGCGAAACTATGACCGCAGTGGCAACGTCATCAATGGAACAACAAACAACATCAACCTCGATAGCTGAGAGCACAGCAAAAATTTCCGAATTTACCGCACAGGAAGTATCCACAGCCAAGTCTCTGTCTGATGAAGTTGATTTATTGGCGGATATTTCACAGAAAATGCATAGTGCCATCGACCGATTTAAGCTCTAATGCCAAAACACATAGCGTGGATATTACTTTTTTTATGGGCGTCGGCACTTATTGCCGGCCTTGTATTTTATGGGAAAAATCAAGTTACGCCCTTTGACCCAGACGGGGTGTTGCTGCATCAATCCACAGATTTGGCTTTTGACGACAGAATCGTAGCAGAGTTGCAAGCAAATCATATCTCGGCGAGTACTGTATTGCATATAGGTTCAGAAAAGTCGTGTTATTGCGAGACTGTCACTGAGCCGCATCAAGCACAGCTTGCTAAAACCTTAAGCGAGTACGGCTTTATCAGTAAACAAGTGTCTATTGAATCGCTTCCAAATTTATCAAAGGTGATTACGACTATTCCTGCACTCATTGTTATTGATGACCAATCAAACCTTCGCTACTTGGGGCCTTATGCTACTGGTCTTGGTTGCTTTACCGGTCAAACGTTAATAGGGCAGATTGCCCAGTTAGCTACTCAAACCGAATATGCAGGCGCTGTAATAAACGCTGATGTTGAAGGTTGTTTTTGTAAAGCTTAAGGTTAGAAATTGGCACCTCAAGCCATTTCCGTGTTTGTAGCCATTAGCGCTTTTAAATGACTCACCACACTTCTTGAAAGTGCACTGTTGTCGTATCCTCCTTCTAGCATACTTACTACCCTTCCAAGACTCGACTTTTGTGCTATTTGAGCAATCTGCTGCGTGATCCAGAAATAGTCTGACTCCACTAAGCGTATATGCGCCATGGGATCTTCTGCATGACCGTCAAATCCGGCTGAAATAAGCACAAGCTCGGGGGCAAACAAAGTCAACGCATCAAACCAACTGCTAACTTTTCGACGAAACTCATCGCCGGTAGTACCTGCGTCTAGAGGAACCTTTAACACATTGTCCGCGTTTGTTATTAGGTCTGTATGAGGGTACAGAGGATGCTGAAAGCTTGAGCAAAACAAAACTCGCTCATCACCCGACACTATATCTTCGGTACCATTACCATGGTGTACATCAAAATCCACAATGGCTACTCGACTCAGGTTGTATTGACTCATTGCGTAATAAGCGGCAATCGCTACGTTGTTAAAAAAGCAAAAGCCCATGGCTTGATTACGTGTAGCGTGGTGCCCTGGTGGTCTAGTTAAACAAAAACCACTTCGGTTCTCGCCAGCCATTACCCAATCGACCGCATTAATACCGGCTCCCGCCGACAACAAAGCGGCATCAAAGGTGTCTTTTGTCATTCCAGTGTCATCGTCAATCCATGCAATTTCACCATGCTTGAGCGCGCTAGATTTGCTCATTAGTCCGTCCACATGTTCAAAGCTGTGGGCGAGTAAAAGGTGTTTCATTAACGCTGGCTCTGCGTCTTGATGCTGGCAGCTAAAGTCCAATCCAGAACTGAGCAACTGGTCTTCGATGGCGTAAACTCTATTGGGTGACTCAGGGTGATCAGGGCCATAATCGTACAAGGTCGAGTTTTTTGAGCGAAACAAACGCACTGTCATTCGCTTACCTCCAAATCGCGGATAAGCTCAACTTCACTATGATCTCCTGTAAACACACGCTTAAATTTGGCTTGCTCAAAAATGGTAATCATTGGTTTGTTGTCTCCCCTGACATACGCCGACATTTTGCTAATACCTCGCTTTGAAGCAATGCTTATCAGCTGGTTAAGTAGGCGGCTAGCCATACCTTTTCCCTGTTGTGTTTCCCGCGTAACAAAGGCTGCCTCGCAGGTGTTGTTTTGCTCGTAAAAATAGAATCGTCCCACCGCGTGAATGGTAATTCTTGACCCCTCTTGACGAACAATACACAGAGCCGCATCAGTTGACTGGTCGATACTCACCAAGTTGCAGGATTTTTCACGCGACATCTGTTTAGGGTCGTAGTTATAACGCAGACGCAGTGTTTCCTTGGTGTGAGAATAGAAAAACTCCTGTAAGCGGCGTTCATCAGCCGGATTGAGCGGCCTCATGTAATAGGTTTCACCTTGAATATCGAGCTTTTGTAGTTGAATTGCACCTAGTTCGGGAATATCTGTGGGATGTTTTTCCTGATAGTGAGGCACCCAGTAATGTTGTCGAACTTCATCAAGCAGTTGGGCCCTGAATTTCGGGTGCGCTACTCGAATAAGTTCTAATGCCCGCTCGCGAATGCTTTTCCCCTTTAGCGAAGCGATACCGTATTCCGTAACTACATAGTGTACATTACCTCTTGAGGTGACCACTCCCGCGCCTTCGGTAATGCGTGGAACTATTCGAGAGATACTTTCATCTTTGGCCGTTGATGGAAGAGCAATGATTGGCTTACCACCTTTGCTGATAGATGCGCCAGTGACAAAATCCACTTGCCCGCCAATGCCACTATAAAAATCGTATCCAATAGAATCAGCCACCACTTGCCCAGTAAGATCGACTTCTAAGGCACTATTAATGGCGATCATATTGTCATTTTTAGCAATATTTGTGGGCTTGTTTACATAGCTATTGGGATAAAACTCAATATGAGGATTATTATCAATTAAGTCGTAAAGCTTTTGGGTACCGATAGCAAAACTAGTAACAACTTTGCCGGGGTGAAAGTTCTTTTTACGGTTCGTTACCGCTCCCGATGAAATCAGCTCGATAACGCTGTCTGTAAGCATTTCGCTATGAATACCCAACTCTTTGTGGTTGCATAAATACTTAAGCGTTGCGCTGGGTATTTTACCTATCCCAAATTGCAGTGTTGCTCCATCATCAACTAGCATAGAAACATACTGACCAATCCGCTCAGCCACTGAATCTATGGGCTTTGGAGCAACTTCAATCAAAGGCTCAGAAGCCTGAATACACGCATGAATTTCGCTAATATGAATATACGAGTGCCCCGCCGTGCGGGGTACACACTCATTAATTTGCGCTACCACTAGTGTAGATTGGCGTACTGCGCTCATGCTGATATCTACCGCAGCGCCCAGTGAACAATAGCCAAATTCATCAGGTGGGCTTACGTTAACTAAGGCCACGTCTAATGGCAGCGTGCCATCCCTGAACAAACTGGAAATTTCCGATAGAAACACAGGGGTATAGTCAGCCCGCCCTTCATCAACCGCCCGACGAATAACATCGCCACCAATAAAAAAGGTATTCGCTTTAAATAAGCTTTTATACTTTTCTTCTGCCCATCGGGTGTCTCCCAGAGCCAGCATATGCACCAATTCAATATCGCTAAAGCCTTGGCTGTTGTCGATAAGGTGTTGAATTAGTGCGTAAGGTACAGAAGCATTCCCTCCCAAAAAGGCACGACAGCCTGACTTTATCAGCTTTTGCCAGTCAGGTTCTGGTGGTAGCGTATGATTCATGTGGCGATTTCCTGTCACTACTTATGGTCATCATCTTGGCACATTGTTTCGCTATTTTCAGTTAAGGTAAACACAAGAGTAGTAAGCGATTAGTCGTAGACGCAATTAGATCACCTAGCGTAATGTCTGACTAAATCGTTATAGGCAGTAATAAGTACTTTGGCATCATCTGCGCTTCCCCCTTTGTCAGGATGAATCTGATGCAGTCTTTTTCGATAGGCGGTTTTCAACTGTGTTCGGCTTGGCGGCGCATTATGCTCGAAAGGCAATTGAAGTATGTGATGGGCATGTTCAATCTCTGTTTGGCTGATAGGTTTCAGGCTTTTCCCTTGCATCATTCGCCAAAAGTCAGCAATGAGATTATCTACGTCATCGCTAGACGTTGACGCCAATATATTCAAATCGAGATAGTAAGTTTCCAGCGGATCGTCACTCACCAACGTGTCTTCAGGCGTTAGCCTTGGTATTAATTGAATATTGGTGGTATGAATGTTTAATTCTCCAACGCCTTCTGTTCTCCACTGACGCCGGAGTAAGTAAAGGCCATGAAAAAGCAAAAAGTGTGCACGAAACAGGGTATCAGACGCACTAAGTGCAGCTTCATTGAACAAACAATAAGGTGGTTTTTGCAGGGTTTGAATAAGTTCGTATTCTTTCACACCATTCAACATTACTTCACGCAAATTACTCAGCGCATCCACCAGCACCGAAATAAAAGCAACTGTATTATCTGTAGTGTTCAACGCTGTACTCCTTGGGTTAGCAAAGGCAGTGTACTGCAAATAGTATAAGCCCGAACTATTCACCATGTAATCAATCGTATATTCGCACTTTTTATTCAGAAAACTGAACCAGAACCTACAATTCACTGTTAAAGTAGTCTTATCATTACAACAATAACTAGGAGCTTTTGTGAGAGCACTTATTGCACTAACCAGCATAGTTGGTTTTTTAATGGTTATCCTGCCGGGGCCATTGTATCAATTCGCGGGGGTAAGCCTTGGTATTGCGTTTTCGCTGCTGAAATACGGCGTATTTGTGGGCGGCACCGCAATTATTTTAATCATTCTTTATGTACTACTTACTTATAAGTCCCGCAGACGTCGTGGTGAAGCAGCACCTAAGTGGGGAAGTATATTCGTTTACGGTGTACTAGCCGTTGTTGCTGTAGGCATGCCTGTTAGCATGATGGGCAAGGCAAGTTCAGTACCGCCCATCCACGACATTACTACCGATGTATTCAACCCGCCTGAGTTTGTTGCTGTTGCTCCGCTAAGAGCCGATGCGCCAAACCCGATTACTTACGAAGGCGGTGACGTTACCCGCCAACAGGTAGAAGCATACCCAGAGATCAAAACTCAATTGATGGCTCAGTCAATTAACGCTGTTTATGCGGCCTCTGAAAAAGCGATTGCAAACCTTGGATGGGATAGGGTTACCGATGGAGCAAAACCGAATACATTGGAAGCCACAGATACCACTCTGTGGTTTGGCTTTAAAGACGATGTAGTGATTCGTCTTACTGCACAGGGTAACAACACGCTGGTTGACGTACGTAGTAAATCTCGTGTTGGTGTGAGCGACCTTGGCAAAAATGCTGAGCGTATTACCCTGCTGATTGAGGAAATTCGCGCTCAACTAAATTAACACTGCGCACTAAACTCACTACTAAAAAGCTATTTGACTGTGCTTGTTGAATAGCTTTTTTGTTTGACCTGTCAGTACCTAAATAATCATTAATAAATGATCGGCCTCGCCTACTGCATCGTTTTAACTGCATCAAAACTGCAATTGAGGTAAGCCATGTTTGGTCTATTTAAAGGTAACCCAACGAAGAAAATGAGAAAGCAATACGATGCATTGCTTGAGAAGGCCATGCACGCTCAACGAAATGGTGATATTAAATCGTACTCTATGATTACCGCAGAAGCGGAAGCGCTGTGGGCCGAAATAGAGCAGAAGGAAAAGCAATCATAGCTTTTTGACAAGCACGGTGAGCTCTCAGCTCACCGTATATTCTAACTTAGCTTGTCTGTTTATCAGCAACGTACTGCTTCACCACTTCTTCAAGCAGTGAAAGTGGTAAACCACCATTTTTCAGCACCACATCGTGGAATTCGCGAATATCAAAATCCTCTTGAAGCTGCTCTTGCGCATAGGCTCGCAGTTCTAAAATTTTAATCATACCCACTTTGTAGGCCGTCGCTTGACCGGGCATAACTAAGTAACGCTCAATCTCAGCAACTACATCACTCATTGCCATGCCCGTATTGCGAAACATGTAATCAATACCCTCTTCGCGCGTCCAACGCTTGTGGTGCATACCGGTATCTACCACTAAACGCACTGCACGAAATAGCTCAGCGACTAAACGACCAATGTTATCTTCTGGGTTTTCCTGAAAGCCTTGTTCATAAGCCACTTGTTCAGCATAAAGCGCCCAACCTTCTGAGTAGGCGGTAAATGGCGCGAAACGACGAATAAAGGGCATACCTTCCAATTCCATAGCAATAGCAATTTGGAAGTGATGACCAGGAATACCTTCGTGATAAGCCAAGGTACGCATACCAAACTTAGGCGTTGCTTTTATGTCGTAAAGGTTTGCGAAGAATCGCCCCGGACGAGTGCCGTCTAAAGAAGGGCCTTGATAATAGGCACCCGCAGAAGTTTTCTCTTTAAACTCAGGAATACGCACCACCTCCATTCCGGCTTTTGGACGCACATTGAACGCACCGTTAATGCCTTCATTAATCTCATCCAAAATGGTCTGATAGTCTGCCAATATTTGTGCGCGACCCTCGTCACTATCTTCGTAATAGAATTTAGGATCTTCAGTGAATGCTGCCATCGCATCGGTGTACCCTACTGACGTATCAAAACCCAAAGTTTCTAGGATTGTGAGGATCTCACCTTGTATTCTGTCAACTTCTTGAAGCCCAAGGTTGTGAATGTACTCAGGGGTGTAATCAGTGGTTGTGAACAGTCTAAGCGCCAGCTGATACGCCTCATCACCTCTGGGGTGTTGCCAAAACCCATGGTCGTCGCCAGCTTTAGTTTCTAACTCAGCAAAGTAGTCGATAAACAAGTTATAGCCAGCGGTAACACTGCCATTAATTTGCTCAACGGCTTGGGTCAAAATCACCTGCTTTTCTTCGTCAGTTACATCTTCTAGCTTACTCAGCTTTTCTTCTAGCGAGGTGTAAAGAATGTTTTCTTCGACTGGTGTTCCAATGAAATCACGCATTTGTTCAAGTACGCGTTGAATCACAAACTTAGGAGGGATAACTCCTGCCTCTTCACGCAATCGTAAGTCGATTAAATACTGGGTAAACTTTCGTTCTAATTGACTGAGTCGCGAAATGTAATGCTCTGCGTCTTCCAGCGTATTTACTTGGTGAGTAGACTCCATAAAACTTGGAAAGCCACTCTGAATACCAAACATTTGGTTGGCTGGATAGTAGTGATATTTGAAAGGTTCCGCATCAGTGAGAAGGTCAGTAAGATACTTCACCACCTTTTTAGAGATAAGCTGATTAGGGTCTAAGTCTTCATCTGGATATTGATCTAAACCTTCACCAAATGCCTGAAATGCTTTGAACATTTCTTCTGAGTTTTTGGGATCAACATCATCGAGATGGGCGTTGTGGCCTTTTATACCCAATGACTCCAGAAAACCCAGCGATGATAAGGTTTCAGGATCTTTAAAAGCGAACTTAACCATCTCGCGATTGAGGTAGTTGTTAAAGAAAAAGGGCTTCTCGGCATACCATTCATGGCCCGCAAACGCCCCTGCTAAAAACGCGCTCGTTCCTATGACGATACCCGTTCCCTTAAGAATTTTTTTTATCATTGTATTTCTCTTTATTTCCCTGGACTGTGGTGTTGATGCAGCAATGCGTTGCTTTGTAATTATTTATGGTTCAACACGTTATTGTTATATCAGGTAAGTAGGAGAAATACGAATGTGATAGCGGGCGAATTCAAACGATTAGCACAGCACGTTTGGTCAAATATCAATTGCTTTCAAATTCGCTTAAATCTAGTTTATTTACGCTTTAAAACCAGAATACCAAACATAACAAATGACATACCTACAACTTGTAATAAAGTGATTGTTTCATTGAGTAATATCCACCCAAAAACTAATGTCAACATAGGCCCTAACGTACTTATAAGTACCGCTCTAGCGGCACCTATATGCAGAATGGTAAGCTCAGGTGTTGGCATAGGCTTATTACCATATGATTCAATAAGCTATTACAACTCCGAAAATATAAGCATCATCGAGATAGATGAAAAATTGTCTAAGAGAAATTTAACACTTTGCATTAAAAAGAATGCGATGCTTGGCACTCTCACTAAAACTCTATTTGACCATTTAAAGGGAGAATCGTCGGCTTAGCGGCACAAACTATTGAAATTTTAGTGTGTAAACTTAACTTAATTTTTTTTCGATGAAGAATATTCGGTCTTGACCGAAATACATTTCATTATTGTGGTACATTGTCGGCGCGCCAAAACAACCTCTTTTTATTGCTTTTGCAGTGTTATCTTTTAGTTCTTCTTTGATCTCTTCGCTCGATATTAGCTCTAGAAACTGATCTGCATCTATTCCACTATCATTCAGAGTTTTCTTGAGTAAACTTTGATTCCCTAGGTCTGATCCTTTAACCCACATTGCATCAAACATCACTTCAATATATTGAGCAAAAACGTTCATTTTCTTTGCCGCATAACACCCCCTCATTATAGAAAGTGTATTAATGGGAAATGCCGGATTCATTTTAAATGGTACCCCATAAAGCTCAACATAGCGGGGCATATCATACTTAAGCATGTACGCACCTTTTGCTGGTACAGAGCCGGGGGGAATGTTATTTGTTGCCTTATGAACTGCACCGAGAAGTATTGGTTCGTAAATTATCGATACGTCGTATTTTTCAGATAGCTTCTTTAGCTCTCCATACGCTAGATATGCAGTTGGACTGCCGAAGTCGAAATAGAACTCTATTTTATCAGTCATTTATCACTCACTAACTTTGATTAAAGCTTAAACTTAAAAAGGGTATTACATTCTACGCACTACCATTTTTCGACCCACGGCCTAACATCTAGCTCGAATGTCCATGCATTTCTGGGCTGCTCATGTAACATCACATAATTTTTTGCTAGGTCTGCTGGTTGAACTACACCATCTTTGGCCGATAGTTTCTCGTAGTCGGGGTGGTTGTCTCTGATCCACTGAGTTTCAACCGCTGCATCGATAATCACATGTGCAACATGAATGTTGTGTGGACCAAGTTCTCTCGCCATAGATTGCGCTAAGGCTCGTAGGCCGTGTTTTGCACTTGCAAATGCACCAAAAACAGAACCACCTCTAATACTAGCTGTAGCTCCAGTAAATATTATTGAGCCCTTCTTTCGTGGAGTCATTAAGCGAGCCGCTTCCCTACCTACTAAAAATCCTGAGAAACAAGCCATTTCCCAAATCTTAAAAAACTTCTTGGCCGAGGTATCTAGGATACTCATAGGAACATTCGCTCCTATATTGAAAACAACGACTTCTATCTCACCAATGCTTTCTTCTATTTCGTTGAACAAATCTACGACAAGCTCTTCGCGTCGAGCGTCTACACCATAACCGTAAGCATCAAAGCCATCTTTTCGAAGTGTTTCGGCGTATGCTTTTATCGGCTCAGCACTCCGTCGAACCATACATACTGTAAAGCCTTTTGTGGCGAATTCTTTTGCTATGGCACCACCTATTGCATCGCCGGCTCCAACGACCAAAGCTACTTTTTTACTATTCATATTTGACTCTCAAGGCTACAAACATAATGTTAAGATAAACTACTCATGAGCCTGTTAAAAATACGAATTTCCTAAGATATAATAAGTTTTACTTATCTTTAATGGGATATTGTTTGTGAACCCTCCACCTATCCAATGGCTACCAGTATTTGCTGTAGCAGCCGAGCATAGCAACTTTCGGAAAGCTGCGGATATACTGAACGTGTCGCCTCCAGCAGTAAGCCAACAAATAAAATTGCTAGAAGAATATTTAGGTATTTCATTATTTAAACGCAGAGGCCCAAGGCTTGAATTAACGGAAGCAGGCCAGTTTTACTATGAGTCGATTCAGCCAATGGTTCAGGTTTATCGGTCTAGCTATCTTGAGTTTGACCGAAAGTTTAATAAGCGTTTAATTCAACTCAATACGCCTTTGCTTATTGCTCAAGAGTTACTTATTCCAAATTACATGAGCGCGAATTCAACTCCGAAGTGCACCACTCGCTCATTAGGCTGCCCGCCTCATTTCCTCGAACACGACAGCAGGCTGTTTAAAGCCTAGGCACTTTCT
>JALUXV010000259.1 GCA_027013165.1 Alteromonadaceae bacterium | reverse complement strand
TCGGTGTCTTTCGTTGCGTAAATAGTGCTACCAAATTCATAAGTGTCGATTAACGGAATATTGTTAATTTCTTGACCGTGAACCCAAAGGGCTCGTTCATTAACGTCGTTGCTGAACAAAAATGTTAAGGAGTGAAAAGAGGAAAACTGTGGTGATGACAACAGACCATATTCGTCAGCATTTGAGGGCGTATTTGGTTGAAGGTCTTTCAGGCAATAAATTGTTGCATACAGCTGTTCATAACTAACTCCATAGTCAATTTCTTTAACAATAAGGTAGTTATGCCTTGGTGAAACTGCAAAACTGAAGCCGTCGTAGTTATCATCAGTACCGTATTGATACTTGCCGATGACCTCACCAGAATTCATACAAATTCGTTGAATTTCATTGGGTGCATCTAGATGGTCAACCACTAGTGACTGCTGTAGATCATATAAGTGAATTATTTCTTTTTCTTGTCCGTTTTCTTCTAAGTACAGCGCTTCTTCATACTTCATCAATACTTCCTTATTACACTGTTTTATTACGCCAGTGCTCAGTGCAAATAACAATGATGTAAACTATATATTATCTTTGTTCTGCACTTTTTTTCCACACTCAACATTATTTTGGGGTTCAGGATGAGTATCCCTTTTTGGCGATTATTTGGCATTTTTATGTTTGTCTCGCTTGGCGTAAGCGCTAACGATGAAGACTATTTGTCTGATCTTTTTGCGCTAAGCCTTGAAGAATTACTTGACGTAAAAGTGACGGGTGTAACATTAGTTGAGCAATCAAAGCTCAACACCCCTGCTACTGTGAATGTGTGGGACCAAGCGGCTATTGCTCGCGTGGGGGCAACAAACCTTTCGGAACTGTTTAGATTTATCCCAGGTTTACAGCTTTTCCGTGGTGATGACCTAGATTACGACTCTGTGGTTATTCGCGGGCGTTCCACGGGTTCAGCGACTCGTGAGATCCTTGTAATGATCAACGGCCAACGCTTGGATAACTGGCTGACAAACCCATTTATTGCCGTTGGGCGATTAAACACTCAAACTATTGAGCGCGTTGAGTTTATTCGTGGACCTGCGTCACAATTGTATGGTGACAATGCTTTTTTAGGCGTTATTAACATTGTTACTAAACAGAACGCCAACGACTTTCAGGTCAATTTAGGATCTCACAAGACACTAGAGCTAACTGGCAGTCGCTATTGGCAAAATGATTCAGCCAGTCATCAGCTTAATATAGGCGTACTTGAAGACAGAGGCGAGTTATTCGCTATATCTAACACGTGGGATGATGGTGTTTCTGCTTATCGCGATCCCACTACAAGGTTAGAAGTTAACTACAGGTACAACAAAGGTGCATTTACGGCAGATGTCTTTGCGACTAGTCATGTATCTAAAGACTATTTAAGTCTAGGAAACGCTGAGCGTGATTATACTCGAAAAGAAGGCAAGTACGTTACGGCTCAGTTAAGCTATGGCGTCAACTGGATTGATAATGTTGATACCAAGTTTGCTTCAGGCGTGCGTTATTACGATGAGTATCGCTATAACTATTATTTGGGGCCGGGCGCATTGTCAATGCTGAGTATTCCTGAAAATACATCCCCGTTTTTGGGGAAATCCGAGTACTTGGAACGCTCATATTGGGCGTCGTTTCGAAATTCATTTACGCTAAAAAATACCGACTATTCATTTAATATCGAGTACCGACAGTACGACTTAGCACGATATGGCTTGTATAGTAACTTCGACTTGGTGCAACTGGTCGCTGGCGACACTCCTATTACCTACTTTGGAGCTTTGAGTACTGTCAACCCGTTTATTCCGTCAGTCACACCGAGAAAGCAAAATATACTGTCTGCTGAAGGACAAGGGATTACTGCATTAAGCGATACGCTGACATTGACGTTGGGAGTGAGGTACGACCGTTATTCTGACATAGAGAATAACCTGAGTTATCGAAGTGCTTTGGTGTATCGAGTTAACGATCGCAATGCAATAAAGCTTATATACGGAGAAGCTTTCCGCACGCCCACTGTGACAGAGCTGTACATCATTAATAATTCCACCGTATTGGGTAATCCAGAATTAGTAGCAGAAAAAGTCCAAACTACAGAGTTAGTTTGGAATAACCAGTTTGGCGATGGGGGGAGGTTAAATCTAAGTATTTATCACAACGAGTATATAGACCCAATTATTAATGAGCCTATTCAGTATATTAATACTAAGCGGTCAAGTACTTCTGGCAT
>JALUXV010000258.1 GCA_027013165.1 Alteromonadaceae bacterium | reverse complement strand
TTGTGCTTTGGATCACTGACCTGTCTACAAAAGACCCGTACTTTGTGCTGCCAATTCTAACTGGCGCAAGTATGTACCTATTGCAAAAACTTCAGCCAACCACCATTACTGATCCAATGCAGCAGAAAATCATGCAATGGATGCCGGTAGCAATGAGTGTATTCTTCCTGTGGTTCCCTGCAGGTCTGGTACTATACTGGCTAGTCAGTAACGTGATTACCTTGGTTCAAGCCAAAATGATTTATGCTTCAATGGAGAAGCGGGGCATCAGCAGTAAATAACACGCTGATCAATGAATTATACAGCCCGCCTATGCGGGCTGTTTTGTCTTAAGAGGAATAACCTGTGCCATCATTTGATATTGTTTCTGAAATCAACATGGAAGAAGTACGCAACGCCACTGAAAACGCAAGCCGTGAGCTATCAACGCGTTTCGACTTTCGCGGTATTGACGCGAGCTTTGAGTACAAAGATAAAACCGTGGTCATGAAAGCTGAAGCTGAATTCCAACTTCAGCAAATGGAAAGCATGTTTAGAACGGCGATGTCTAAACGTAACGTAGACACCTCATCTATGGATGTTAAACCCTACGATGCGCACGGTAGAACTTACCGTCAGACCATTACCTTTAAAGAAGGTATTGAACAGCCGATGGCGAAGAAGATTGTGAAGCTGGTGAAAGACGCCAAAATCAAAGTGCAAACGGCTATTCAAGGCGAAGAACTTCGCGTAACAGGTAAAAAGCGTGATGATTTGCAGCAAGTGATTTCGCTGGTTAAAGAGTCGAACTTAGGCCAACCTTTTCAATTTAAGAACTTCCGCGACTAATTATGGAATCACTCACCCTTTCTACCGACACTATTACCGCACAAGCGACAGCGCCCGGTCGTGGCGGCGTAGGTATTGTGCGTGTTTCAGGTCCTAAGGCTAAAGCCATCGCAGAGGCGTTAGTACCAAGCGCACTAACACCACGTCTTGCGACCTATACGCCGTTTGTTGATGCTAACAACAGCGTAATAGACCAGGGCATAGCACTGTTTTTTAAAGGCCCTAACTCATTTACCGGTGAAGATGTACTTGAACTGCAGGGCCATGGCGGTCAAGTTGTCATGGACATGCTGATTGATGCCGTGCTTGCAACGGGCCATGCCCGACTTGCCAATCCAGGTGAATTCAGTGAACAGGCCTTTTTAAATGATAAATTAGACCTTGCGCAAGCAGAGGCGATTGCCGACTTGATTGATGCAAGCTCTAAACAGGCAGCCAAAAGTGCGTTGCGCTCCCTACAGGGTGAGTTTTCTACACAAATTCAAACGCTATCTGACCAAATCGTGCACCTTCGTATGTACGTAGAAGCGGCCATCGATTTCCCTGAAGAGGAAATTGATTTCTTATCTGACGGGAAAGTATCAGGTGACTTAAGCGCAATTATGCAAAGCTTAACCAAAGTGCGCGAGCAGGCTAAACAAGGCACCTTGTTGCGCGAAGGTATGCAGGTGGTGATTGCGGGGCGCCCTAACGCCGGTAAATCGAGCTTATTAAACGCCCTGGCAGGACGTGATAGCGCCATTGTTACCGATATAGCCGGTACCACACGAGACGTACTTAAAGAGCATATTCACATTGATGGTATGCCGGTGCACATTATCGACACAGCAGGACTTCGAGAAAGCCCAGATAAAGTGGAACAAATTGGTATTGAGCGCGCGTGGCAAGCTATCAATGAAGCTGACCACGTATTATTCGTTGTAGACTCTACCGCAACTGCTGTTATCGACCCTTATGAAATATGGCCAGAATTTATGGCCCGATTGCCACAAGGCATCCCCGTTACCGTAGTTCGTAACAAGGCCGACCTTAGTACCTTAGATATTGGACAAAGCACAGTTGCCACCGAGCAAGGTGAAATCTCAGTCATTAATCTATCAGCCAAAGAAGGTAGCGGCATCGACACGCTAAAAGCACATCTGGCAAAAACCATGGGCTTCGATACTACAACTGAAGGTCAATTTATCGCGCGCAGACGACACATAGACGCACTCGACCAAGCCTACAGTTATGTAAGCACAGGCGAACAACAACTGCATGACGCTATGGCGGGTGAGTTGCTTGCTGAAGAATTGCGCTTGGCTCACCAGGCACTATGTGAGATAACCGGTGAATTCACGTCAGACGACCTACTTGGAAAGATTTTTTCATCGTTCTGTATTGGTAAGTAGCGCAACCAATAAAGTTATAAGTAAGATGGTGAA
>JALUXV010000257.1 GCA_027013165.1 Alteromonadaceae bacterium | reverse complement strand
TGAGTTGATGCGAGAGCTCATGGAACAAGAAGATTATATCGACGTTATTATTCCAAGAGGAGGAGAAGGGTTAATTAGGTATGTTACCGAAAATAGCAAAGTTCCTGTTATTCAGCATTATAAAGGCGTGTGTCATTTGTATATTGATAGCGAAGCAAATCTACAAACAGCTATCGAACTATTGGTAAACGGAAAGACTCAGCGAACAGGCGTGTGTAACGCGCTCGAAGGTTTGTTGGTGCACAAAGAAGTTATGAATGACTTTTTACCTATGGTAAGAGAGGCCCTTGAAGCGCGGAAAGTCAAGATAAATACCTGTAAACGTGCCGCGTCATTTTTTCCTGACAGCATTGTGTTAGAAGAAGACGATTTTGGGCAAGAATACCTAGACTTGGAAATTGCTATTCGCGTTGTAGATGATTTTGACCATGCACTTTCTCATATTGATAGATTTGGTAGTAATCATACTGAAGTGATTTGTACTACTAACCAAGAGCGGGCTGAACTGTTCCAGCGAGCGGTAGACGCATCGGTAGTTATGGCGAATACCTCTTCACGGTTCTCCGACGGTTCTGAACTCGGTCTTGGCGCTGAAATAGGTATTGCTACCACAAAACTGCATGCCTATGGTCCTATGGGAATAGAGTCCCTGACCACGGAAAAATTCATCGTGACTGGCAATGGCCAAGTAAGGGCTTAACTTATGTTGAACCCTGATTTAAAAATAGCATTTGTTGGCGGCGGTAATATGGCTGAGGCTATATTATCGGGCCTCTTGTTGTCTGGTCATTCTCCGCGCAATCTTCTAGTGTGTGCGCCATCCTCAACTACACGGGAGCGCATGGCAAACAAACACCAGGTAAGGGTTTCGCGCAATAATGTGCAAGCTGTTCTATTTGCTGATGTAGTAATAATCGCGGTAAAGCCTAACAAAGTTACCAGTGTGTGTGAGGAGTTGCGAAGTGAGATGGATGATATTCAAAAAGATCCTTTAATCATTTCGGTCGCGGCTGGTGTGTCATGGCAATTGATATCAGAGTCACTGGGTGGACGTCGCCGCGTGGTTTGCGCCATGCCAAACTTACCTACGGCACTTTGCCGTGGTGTGACTGGGCTTTTTTCAGACCCCTGTGTACCGGAAGCCCAGATTGCTCAGGCAAATAGTGTGATGCGTACTATTGGTAAAACGGTTTGGGTTGAAGAAGAATCTCAAATGCCTGCTATTGTTGCTACTGCTGGCAGTGCACCGGCTTACTTTTTCCTGTTTATGGAGGCAATGGAAGCAGAGGCTATTGCACAAGGCTTACCAAGGCATATTGCTACAGATACCGTAATTCAGAGCGCTTTGGGGGCCATTAGTATGGCGTCACAAAGTGAAGACTCCCTCGCCACTTTGCGAGAGAGAGTAACCTCGCCCAAGGGGACTACCGAACAAGCTGTAAACCGTTTGAAAGAAGGTAAACTGGAAGAGATTGTAGCAAAGGCTATGCGATCAGCAGCGTTTCGTACTAACGAACTCTATGCAAACTAAGAGTGTAGTCAGTGTCATTGAGAGCACTTAACAATGGCACTGACTAGAGCGTTATAGGTTAATAGTTTCATATTTTATGGGGGCTAATTTTTGAAGAATGCGGTTCTCCTGTTGATAGGTCAAACCTACGTCACGCATGGCGCCTTGAACAATCTCGACCAATATATAAAACTCTCTTTCCTTGATGTCTAATCCTTGATGCGACTCCAGCATACTTTTGCCGTCATATTCACAAGGCCCTCCAATTAGCTCACAGGTTTGAGTAACCAACTGGTCGCGTATGTGTCGCTTTGGAACGCCTTTAAAATAGTGTCCAATGTCTGGGTGCGTGTATATACGGGTAACTGCCACGCCATACACAGTTTCTAACGTTTCATGGCCTCCAATTTCATCGTAAAGGCTTTGTTCATTGGTGCTCGAGCAACCGAGTAATGCTAATGGAATTAAGAAAATCGCGATAATTTTAGGAATAGTCATGGCGAGTTACTCCAACTAAAAGTTTGCATTTAACGTTAAGTAAAAGCCATTTGAGTTTTCTTGAAGTGGTAGATTGCCCAATTCAACGTAGGCGGCCGTTATAGAAAGTGACTTGTTTGGAAAATACGCAATAAAAAAATCTACCGCAGTGTCTTCTTTGGCTAGCCCCCCTAGACGATCAGATTGGGTTCTAAACTCTGCGCCTATGGCGGTTGTCGGACTGATTAAAACGGCTATTGAGCCTTCCAACTCT
>JALUXV010000256.1 GCA_027013165.1 Alteromonadaceae bacterium | reverse complement strand
CGGGAGTAAAAACCACCCTGCAAAAAGCCATTTCTGGATTTTACATAATCAATAACAGTGATATTGGCTTTAGATATCCAACGGCTGCCATTGCCGGAAACCAAGCTCCATTCATTAAACGCTTCCGCTCTGAATACTTTCACGAAGCAGATGAAAAACGCGATATTTGCCGTCCGATAAACTTGTCGTACGGTATTAAGAGCCGTGGCAAGGCTGATAATCGCCAAGAATATGAAATTTGGGTATCTGAAGATGTATTGGAAGACAACGTGTCTTCACTGTTTGTGGATAAATATGGCGAGGACTTGCCTGACGACGTATTAGAATTTTCCTCCCAACCTCCAGTAGTGCACGGTTGGATGGGTGTAAAGCGGGCGGCATTTGAAGCCATTTTAATCGACAAGAAAAACATGGGTGATATCGCTATCTGTATTGGTTTTTCACTTGATGCTTATAACATAGGCGCAAACCCCGATTTGTCGTACTCGGAGCAAGTGGCTAGTTCAATTGCGGTTCACAACGCTGAGCTTGAGTGGGAAGTCATGGGCTACTTTGCTCCAGCAGGAAAAGAGATTGACCACACAACCTTATGGCAAGCAATTGATCACGCCATTGAAGCTATTAGTGTGCCGGTTGAGGGCATTTACAACAAACAAATTATTCCTTGTAATGAGAGTAAAACCGAGCGGATCTTATCAACAATTTCACAATTGGGCGTTACCGACGAGCAAATCGCAGATTGGAATCTCAAGCCTTCGGAATTTTTACAAACCCGAAGTAAAAGCAGATTGAAAGCTCATGATCCTACCCGCAAAGTTAACCTATTGGGTAGGCTCAACCGCTTGTTCTATCAAGAAGAATACAAGTTGCCTTCACTAGCGCTCATGCACGAATTAATTATTTAGCCACGACAACGAAGGGAAAGTTTGCTGTGCCCACCTTTCCCTCGTTATCGTAAATATACGCAAACAAGCGATACTCACCGGGGTTGGATGGTACGGAAAAATCCATAGTTGCTTTGAGTATTACTGACTCAGCTACAATACGAGTGTCACTAAACTCCACTCTCACTTCAGCCGGCTCTTGCTCAAAAGCACCACCTTGACTTCTTGCTTCAACTTCTTTGGTAACAACCCATACAACTCGAGTCTGGTCATTATCAGGCTCTTCAAATGTAACTTCTACCTGGGCTTTGGTATCCGCCAACAAACCAAGGCTTTCTGTTGGCAAACTGCCATCTATGGCTATTTCATGAACCCAAGGCGCACGGTTTTGGGGATATTCACCAGACCAAAACCGAGTCATTTCGTCGATTCTGGCGTCTGCCGAACCATCTTTATTGAAGATGCCATACCATGTTGGGGTTCTTTCTTGCTTTTGCCCCCAATAAAACACAAAGTGACCAATGTTCTGTTTGGTGTGATTTTCAGCAAAAACCGATTTAAGCCTGTTTGCCAAACGGTCGGCTTTCAGGCCGCTGGGCTCTTCGATTTCTCTACCCCAAGACGTAGAGGGTGTTTCCCAATGCCCAGTCGGGCCGAACTCTGTAACCATAAAAGGTATCGACAAATCTAAATCTGTTATAGCCGTGTTTACCGTATTTAAATCGCCATAGACTTGAACCGACAGAAAATCTACCGAGGGCGTTCTTTCGAGTGCTGTTTGTATGTGATGCTTATTTACACCAGCAAAGCTGTAAGTTACGGGGTGATAAGGGTCAACCTCGTGGATAAATTGAATAATATCGTTAATGGCGTCGTATACCTTCGGGTTCACATCGGCAAGACTACCGTCGTCGTTAAACAACAAATTAGGCTCATTCGCCACTATCCAACCAAGTAAGTTAGGGTGGTCTTTATAAGCCAAAACTTGCGCTTTAACCCACTCAAATTGCTCCGCAACTGCTGCCTCATTGTTGTAGTCAAAGTGGTGTAGTTCCTTTTGCAAATCAATACCCATCAACACCATTAAGTCGTGCTTTTGTGCTAACGCCAGATGAGTTTCTGCACTATCTGTTGACCAAGTTCTAAAGGTATTACCGCCCGCTTGCTGAAGCGCACGAATTTTATTTTCGTCTGTGGTATTCAAGCCAGCACCGCGAACTACATAGGGTTGATCATCTTTGTACAAAACAAACTCACCGTTGATAAGTTCAATGTAAACGTTAGTTGGTGACGATTCGCTAGCTACTGTCGCTTGGACCATAACTAAGCTGCAAATCAAGCAAATACAAATCTGTTTAATCATAAATGGGGCTTCATTGA
>JALUXV010000255.1 GCA_027013165.1 Alteromonadaceae bacterium | reverse complement strand
GAGCCCACTTCAGCGCTTGACCCTTTAACAACCTTGTTTATCGAGGAACTCATGGGAGAGTTAAAGAAGCGCTGTACCATCGTTATCGTTACACACAATATGCAGCAGGCAGCTAGGGTCTCTGATTTTACTGCATTTTTTCATCAGGGTAGTCTCATAGAGTACGCCGACAGTGACACCTTGTTTACTATGCCCGAGAAAAAACAAACTGAAGATTACATTACTGGCCGCTATGGTTAGCTAGGTCGACACACGCTAGATATCGATAGACAGCTAAGGAGTACAAATGCGACAAGTTGCACTAAATAATCACATTTCAGGTACCTTCAATATCGAGTTGGAGAACTTGCGCAACTCGGTATTGACTATGGGGGGAGAAGTAGAACAACAACTCGTAAATACCCTCAAAGCCGTCAAGTTGAATCACGCAGGTTTAGCGGAAAAAGTGGTACTTAATGATCTGAAAATTAACTCCATGGAAGTGCAGATAGACGAAGAGTGTCTTCGTATTATTGCAAAAAGGCACCCCACAGCCAGCGATCTTCGGCTCATCTTAACTATTACGAAAGCGGTTACTGATATTGAGCGCATGGGGGATGAAATTGAGCGCATTGCCAAGCTAGTCACCAGAAACAAACTTCCTGCCTCGAATACTATTCGCACCAGTATGTTGCTCATCGGGGAAAGGGTGGCTGCTATGATGCGAGGCACTTTTGATGCGTTTGCCAGACAAGACGAAGAGGCTGCGCTAAAAGTCTACGATCAAGACAATCGCATAGACAGTGAATACAAACGCCTATTAACTTACACCACCTCAGAAATGCAAAAATCTACCGACGATATGCAAGACTGGTTGGACGTTCTTTGGGCACTGAGATCTCTAGAACGCATAGGTGATCGTTGCAAAAATGTATGCGAATATGTGATTTATTTAACAAGAGGTAAGGATGTTCGTCACAAGTCCTTAGAAAGTATTCAGCAAAAGATTGAAGATCTTACCTGACAAGGTGTGATCTCCATCCTATCATTGTCACAAAACTGAAATATTTGCTGTTTTTCTCAACGCTTCTTAGGAATAAATGTTGGTTTTGGCACTTTTCGTAGATTTTCTCTATGGCTCTGCAAACGATTACGTTATTATGCGCCGCAGTCAGAAACGGACCGTGCAAAAAGTGAGCTATGTTTAAGCGCATATAGCAATTAAACAGTAATGACTCAGTTTAATTAATTTGTGTTAAGTATTTAGTTACTTGGCCTTGTTGTGTCCAAAATTTAATCGCGTATATGTCAGGAGCGATTCTCTGTGGAATTTTTTGAAAGTTATGGCCTGATCCTGATTGTTCTTGCCGCCGCCGTGGGTTTTGTTATGGCGTGGGGTATCGGAGCAAATGATGTTGCTAACGCTATGGGAACATCAGTAGGGTCTAAAGCTTTAACCATTAAACAAGCAATTCTTATTGCAATGATTTTCGAGTTTGCGGGAGCTTACCTAGCTGGTGGTGAAGTTACCTCCACAATCCGCAAAGGTATTATCGATGCCGATTACTTTGCAGCAGTACCTGAATACCTTGTTTTGGGAATGATTGCATCCTTACTTGCAGCTGGTATTTGGTTAGCCGTAGCCTCATGGCTGGGGTGGCCTGTTTCTACTACTCACTCCATCATTGGCGCTATCATTGGTTTTACCGCCACTGGCGTCAGTATGGATGCAGTAGAGTGGGGTAAAGTTGGCGGAATTGTGGGTAGTTGGATAGTCACGCCAGCTATATCCGGTGTGATCGCATATCTAATTTTCTTGAGTGCGCAACGACTTATATTTCACACTGAAACACCGTTTAATAATGCGAAGCGATACGTCCCTATTTATATGGCTTTTGCTGGTTTTGTGATGTCATTGGTAACCATCAAGAAGGGCCTTAAACACGTTGGTCTTGAACTAGACACACTTACTGGTTACGCGTTAGCGATTGCCATTGCTATAGGCCTTGCCATCATAGGCAAATGGCTTATCGGTAAAATGAAGTTTAGCGAAGATCATACCACCGAAGTCCAAACCGCTAATATTGAGAAAGTATTCGCTCTTCTGATGGTTGTTACTGCGTGTTGTATGGCCTTTGCTCATGGCTCAAATGACGTGGCTAACGCTATAGGTCCTTTGGCGGCTGTAGTCAGCGTTGTTTCAAGCGGTGGCGAAATTAGCTCGAGCTCAACATTAGCACCATGGATTTTGCCCCTTGGTGGACTGGGTATCGTTGCTGGTTTAGCGTTATTCGGTCAT
>JALUXV010000254.1 GCA_027013165.1 Alteromonadaceae bacterium | reverse complement strand
CGCGAGTTTCAACGCCTTCGGCAATAGTCAGTAAACCAAGCTTATTACCCAATGTCACAATAGTTTCTGCTAAAACCGCGCTCTGGCCTGGCTCAATATCTTTTACAAAAGACCGATCCACTTTAAGTCTGTCTAAAGGCAACTGCTGTAAGTAACTCATAGAAGAGAAGCCAGTACCGAAATCGTCGATTGCAATAGCAACGCCGTGTTGTTTTAGCACTCGTAAAGCATCAATAACAATCTGCGGTTCGTCCATTACTACGCTCTCGGTAATCTCGAGTTCGAGCAAACTAGGGGCGCAGTTATGCAAAGCTAATGCATCTTTGACTTTACTCACAAATTGACGATCTCTAAATTGAGGGATAGATATATTCACAGCAACACGAAGATGCCCGTATCCAGCTTGGTTCAATTCCTTAATACGTTTGCATGACTCTTCCAATACCCAGTGTCCAATATCCACAATAAGACCAGAATACTCCGCCAAAGGAACAAACACTGCGGGAGATATATAACCACCTTGACCATCAGGCCAGCGGAGTAACCCTTCCATTCCAACCACTTTCTCGGTAACCAAATCTACCTGAGGTTGAAACCAAAGCTCTAACTTTCGCTCGATGAAGTCACTGCGAAGGCGACGGATCATATCTAGTCGCCATGTGGTTTGGTCTTCTATTTCTTTGGCATAGTACTCAAAGTTGTCGCTAATGTTCTTTTTAGCTCTATTTAGCGCAATATTCGTCCGCTTGAGAATTTCGATGCCGATATTGCGTTTTTCATCTAAACTGCACAGTCCAATGGTAACGTTAACCGGTAGTGAGTGATCACCAACCTTGAAAGGTGATTGGAAAAGCGCATTGATAGTTTCGGGATTAACAACCTCAGATGGACCGATAAGACCAAACACGTCGGCGCCGATACGTCCTTTCTTTATCTTTTCATCAAAATTCTGATCAAAAGATTCGCTAACGGCTTTTAGAAGCTGATTACCAACCTCTTGACCCAAACCATCGTTAATATCAGAGAAATGATTGATGTCGATCAGTGCAACTGTCGAACTTTCAGATTCAAACATATGAGGTTTATCAAGCATATTGATAAACTGATTTCGGTTGGGTAATCGTGTTAGCCAATCCCTAAAGGCTGCGTTTCTTAATTCATGGAACAGATTTACGTTTTCGTAACCAACAGAAATGCTAGACAAAAACACTTCAAGTAGATTTTTGTCGAGTTCACTTATTTCCTTCGCCATGTGGACAAAGACAGCAGCTTCAAACCCAGCCCTATAAATATAAAGTACCGTAGAGCCAGACTCAAAAATATGCTGTTTAAGCCTTAAACAACGATTTACCTGCTCGACAATATGCTTGTCTGTAATGTTTTCTATGGGGCAATTGATAAAGGGAGCATAATCACCTGCTGCCCCTAGAACATAAACGCCGTTGTCATCTATATCTATTACCGAACCAGCTCTTGCACAAAGTAAACCTTCAGCATCCAAGCCAATTAGCGAACTAATTTGGGTTACAACCCCTTCACAGAAGCCTTTTACCGAATGTTCTTCGAATAAGTTAGACGACGATGAAATGATTTTTTCTAAACCATGGCGGTTTTGGTTTATCGTCATGATCTGTTGGTATGAACGTATTGAAGAAATTACGCTAGTTAACAGACGTCCTCGTGTAAGTTCGGTTTTGGTCTTGTAATCGTTGATGTCGTAAACTTTGATAACTTCTTCTTCTGGCGCATGACCGGGCTGACCGGTACGAAGAATAATACGGGGTTCAGTGAGTTTCATGGTTTCTCTGATGTAATGCACAACGTCGAAGCCGGCATCATCGGTTTCCATGACAACATCTAACAATATAATGGCAATTGAACTGCCGTACTCGTGAAGGATTTCTTTTGCGTCTTTCGCTGAATAGGCGTGTATAAAGTTGAGTTTACGATCGTTAACAAGTAAATCTGAAAGGGCAAGCCTTGTAACGGAGTGAATCTCTTCGTCGTCATCTACAATTAAGACGTTCCATTCTTTATAAACGGTTTGGTCGAGACTAGATGGCTCATCCTCTTCTAAAAAGATAAGTTCGTCATTATCGTAATCCGTAGCCGACATATATGCTTTAACCCTCACTACTATAAAAGCGCCAATCGCTTGAGGAATATTACACTTGCTTGGAGATTATTTGATAAATCTCAATAGCAGTGCAATAGTGTCGTATCCGTAAACTATATGCTTTTTTTACCAGTGAAAGTGCTATAAGTCTATATGAAGATTTCCCCAGACCCACACACCCCGATTGTTACTAACAAAAAAAGTAATTCTGCACCTGTAAAAACTACGCCTATTCCTGAACCTCAACCACAAGTGACCAGCAATGAATCCGTAACCCAACAAAAAATACGTGGTTGGTTTTCTCGCGTTGGAATTTCTTCTTCTCAAATACCAAAAGATAAAGCCTCTAATCACAACGAACTAGAGCGAAGAAAACAGTTACTCGCCATTCAGCGCGCTTCGAATTTACAAGCAATACTAAATATAGCATTAAATGTTTCGATATCCGAATCTAGTAGCGATAGCTTGGACCCAGATTGGTTTTTCGCCTTTACATCAATGGCTGAAGAAATATATAGCCCTGCTATGCAGGAGCTTTGGGGCAAGATTTTTGCCGTTGAAGTAAACCGTCCAGGTAGCTTCTCTCTTAGAAGCCTACAAACCTTAAAGTCACTCACACATCGTGACGCAAAACTGTTTTCCAAAGCAGCATCTATGGCAAGTAAGCGAAGTAACGAACTTATTCCTCGTATTCTAGTGGGCTACAGAAATCAAAAACGTTGGTATTCTATATTCACCCAATCTTCCAACGAACAAATTAATTTAGCGAGCGTTGGACTGTCATATCCTGATTTACTCGCACTGCAAGACATGAACTTACTGTATGTTAGCGAAATTGAAGGGGGTGCATATGCCCAAGGCCAGCAGAGCAAATGGCGATGTGGTACCACCAACTATACGCTGACCAGTAAGGCTGAGGGCACCTTACTGACCTATTACAAGTTTACTGCAGTAGGAGCAGAACTGTTTAAATTAGTGCCGAAAGCCGATAATTCGGCTTACCTAGATACACTCTTTGGCACATTAGACAAAGGGTTTGCTATCAGTGGAAAATAGTGGGGTAACACTACCGCACAAAAACCTTTAATACTGACGCTATATACCATCACCAAATTCATGAAGACCACATTCTCGCTTCAATCCAAAGAAACGGGTGTCTTGTTCACTCATTCCCTCTTGTAGTGATTGAGTGGTGTGCCAATCGCCTATAGATACATAACCGTCATCCCAAAGTGGATGGTACGGCAAACCATGCTCTTTGAGATAGTAATGAAGGTCTTTGTTGCTCCAATCAATAATGGGGTAAAACTTAAACTGCCCACCAACTTTTTGTAGCACGGGTAACTTGCCACGGGTATCCGACTGACTGCGACGAAGGCCGGCAAACCAAGTTCCAACGTTAAGTTCTTTCAATGCACGCTGCATAGGTTCAACTTTGTTCATTTGGTTGTATTGCTCGATACCTTCCAAGCCTTTTTCCCAAAGCCTGCCGAAGCGAGCTTCCTGCCATGCAGAAGAAAGCTTTGCCTGGTACACGTGTAAATTAAGCGACAACTTCTCGGTGAGTTCATCAATAAACCCATAGGTTTCTGGAAACAAATAACCAGTATCGGTAAGTACTACAGGAATAGAGGGCACAGCCTTGGTTAACAAGTGCAACATTACCGCAGACTGAGCACCAAAACTCGATGACACCATAGGATTGTCGGGCAGATTTGAGAGCGCCCACGCGATACGAGCAGGTGCGTCCATAGCTTCTAACTGAACGTTGATATCCGCAAGTTCTTCTTTGCTGATATCTAGTGTTAGCCGCTCACTGCGGTTAATGGCTGTATTACTCATAAAAATCTCTGGCAGAGTCTATAACAGGCTTAACTACACCTGCGCGAATAACGAAATCACCAAACGCTTCGCCTTCGGTTCGCTCAGCGGCCCATTGACCAATCAATGTATCAAGTTCAGCCATTATCTCTTGTTCGCTGATGTTTTCTTTATACATCTTAGGAATGCGAGTACCTTCACGGTTCCCGCCAAGGTGGAAATTGTATTTTCCTGGACCTTTACCCACCAAACCTACTTCGGCAAGCATGGCTCGGCCACAACCATTTGGGCAACCTGTTACACGGAAGATAATACTGTCATTGGCCAGACCATGCTTGTCTAGAATACCTTCAAGCTCTGTTACTGCATCTGGTAAATAACGTTCAGCTTCCGCCATTGCTAGAGGACAAGTAGGTAAGGCTACACATGCCATTGAATCTAAGCGTTGATTCGATACGCTCGGTGCGATCAAACCATGCTCTTTGGCAAGTGCTTCAATTTTCGCCTTATCTTCCGGTGCTACTCCAGCAATAACCAGGTTCTGGTTAGCAGTCATTCTGAAGTCACCTTTGTGGATCTTCGCTATTTCTGCACAACCGGTTTTCAGCGTTTTACCTGGGTAGTCCAAGATACGGCCATTTTCGATAAACACCGTCAGATGATATTTACCATCAATGCCTTCAACCCAACCAAAGCGATCACCACGTCCGGTAAACTCGTACGGACGACTCTCCCCAAATGTTACATTGGCGCGCTTTTCAACTTCAGCTTTGAAGTTATCAACACCAACACGCTCTAAGGTGTACTTGGTTTTTGCATTTTTACGGTTAACTCGGTTACCCCAGTCGCGCTGCGTGGTAATAACAGCTTCGGCTACTGCAAGTGTGTCTTTTAGTGCAATAAAACCAAAGTCACTGGCTTTTCGCGGATAGGTCGACTTATCACCGTGAGTCATCGCAAGGCCACCACCAACAAGCACGTTAAAACCTACCAATTGACCATTCTCTGCTATGGCAACAAAGTTGAGGTCGTTAGCGTGAACGTCAACGTCATTTTGCGGAGGAATAACCACAGTTGTTTTGAACTTACGAGGTAAATAGGTATCACCTAAAATCGGTTCTACCGGCGACTCAGTGGTTTCTACTTTTTCACCATCTAACCAAATTTCTGCATACGCATTAGTTTTTGGTAGCAAGTGCTCACTTATCTTCTTCGCCCATTCATAGGCTTCTAGATGCAGCGCTGACTCAACAGGGTTAGACGTACACAATACATTTCGGTTTACGTCACCCGCAGTGGCAATAGAGTCCATTCCCACAGCATTTAGGGTTTGGTGCATTAGCTTAATTTTAGGCTTTAATACACCGTGAAACTGAAACGTTTGGCGTGTTGTTAAACGAATACTTCCGTACATGGTTTGCTCATCAGCAAACTTATCAATAGCTAGCCATTGGTGAGGAAGAATGACACCACCCGGTAGACGGGCTCGCAGCATAACATTTTGCAAGGGCTCAAGCTTTTGCTTGGCACGCTCTGCACGAATATCACGGTCGTCCTGTTGGTACATACCGTGGAAGCGAATCAACTGAAAGTTGTCGGCCGTAAATCCACCCGTAATGTCATCTTTTAGGTCTTGTTCAATGGTGCCGCGAAGATTACGACTCTCACGCTTAAGACGCTCGTTGTCGGCAAGTTTACCTTCAACAATAAATTGTGATTGATCGTTACTCATTAGTAGACATCCTTCTGATAACGTTTTGCCTTACGAAGCGCTACTATGTAGGCCTTAGCGTCGGCTTCTGACTTGTTACCGTATTTTTGAACAATTGTAATTAGTGCATTTTCAACATCTTTCGCCATGTGCGTGGCATCACCACACACATAGAAGTGAGCGCCTTGCTCTAACCACGCAAACACTTCTTCACCGTGTTCGAGTAGACGATGTTGAACATAAATCTTTTCTTCTTGATCACGAGAAAACGCTAGCGTTAGCTTATCCACTACCCCGTCTTTCACATAACCTTGCCATTCAACTTGGTATAAGAAATCTTGTGTGAAATTCGGATTACCGAAGAATAGCCAGTTTTTACCTTCTGCTCCCTGAACATCTCGCTCTTGAATAAACGAGCGGAAAGGCGCAATACCTGTACCAGGCCCTACCATAATAATCGGGGTATTTGGATCTTCTGGTAGGCGGAAGTTGTCGTTGTTTTCAACAAATACTTCGACTTCACCGTTCTCTTCTAAGTATTCACACAAGAATCCAGACGCTCCACCTTGGTGTCGAGAACCAAATGCTTCATAGTCCACATGGGCTACAGTAAGGTGAACTTCTTCCTCTACATCTGCTTGGCTAGACGCAATCGAGTAGAGTCTTGGTGTTAATGGACGCAGCGCATCAGCCAATTGTTGTGCTGTTAGCGTACCTGGGTGATCTTTCACGATATCAATTAGCTGTCTTTCAGACATATAGGTTCGCAGCGCCGCTTTGTCTTCCATCAACGCGGCAAGGCTTTCAGAACCAGTCGCTTCTTGATAAGACTTAACGAAAGTTGGATAGCTTAGCGTTAGTTCTAACTTGCTGGTAAGTGCAGCCGCCAACGACATAGCCTCTCCTGCAACTGTCACTTCTGCATTAGCGTCCAACGCCAGTACTTCAATAAAACTATTCACCAACCCTTCGGCGTTTTTGAACCATACGCCAAGGGCGTCACCCGGCTTATAGGTGATACCAGAGTCTTCTAGACTAATTTCGATATGGCGAATATCTTTTACTGAGTCACGACCAGTAATTTTTTGTGATTCAATCAAGGTTGCCGTGAAAGGCGACTTTTTGGTGTACTGTTGCGAGGCTTCAACAACAGGCGCAGATGTCGCAGCCGCAACATTCACCGCACCTGTACTGAAATCATCTTTAAGCGCTGCAATAACTGAGGTTGCCCACGCCTGCGCTTGTGCCTCGTAGTCTACGTCACAATCTGCACGCGCTACCAAAGCCGTAGCACCAGCTTTTGCTAATCGCTCATCAAAGTCTTTACCCGTTTGGCAGAAGAACTCATAACTACTGTCACCCAAACCAAGTACCGCATACTTAGTCGACGATAATTTTGGCGCTTTCTTTCCACCCAAAAATTCGTGAAGTTCGATTGCATCATCTGGAGCGTCACCCTCTCCATGCGTGCTTGCAAAAATAACCACGTGAGTCTCTGACTTTAATTGGCGAGGTTTGTAGTCAGCCATGCTGATAAGCTTACTGCCGTAGCCCGCTTCTTTCGCTTGCGCATCAAACTGTTGCGCTAACGCTTTTGCGTTACCGGTTTGCGAACCATAAAGTACGGTTAGTGTTGGCGCATCGGCAGCAGCGGGCGCTGCTGTTCCTAATGCGGGGGCGACAGCGCCGCCTTGTGCGGCTGCTAATCCGGCAGCATACCCACTTACCCAAGTAAGCTGGTCGCGATTCAAGCCCGCGATTGCTTGCGTAATCGCATTCCACTGTTGTTCATTAAGTATCGCACCCGGTGCGACATTTTGATTCGATTGTTGTGACATAATTCAAAGAAGCCTTATTTTGATGGCACAAGGCTAACGGCTTTGAACGATAAGAGAAAAGAATAAATGAAACTTTTTTATTACGGAAAGTACTTAAAACTTTTGAAAGTAAATGCGACCTGCGTCAAACCGCAAGTCGCATATGGTCAATGAATATTCAAGGCTGCAAGAAATCCTTTAGAAATGTACCTCTAGCCCTGCGAATACTCCATCGAAGGTAAGATTAGTATAGATATCATCGAGATCTTCAATATCTACAGTTACGTTGCGGTAACCCAGTTGAAGTGTCATATCTACGGCTAAACTCTCTATAAAAGAGTAAGTTGCAGCCACCTGATAATCACTCACTTCATGATCATCAAACGACAAATAGCTACCTTCGGCATAAACCGCTAATCCAGTAAACGGCAAACCTAGCTGAACTTTTGAATACACCATTGGAATAACACCTGAAAAATCAGCGCTGGTACTGGTAGCACTGGCAGAGTCTTCCACAAACAGCGTTCCATCAATGTACTTACCGTTTATCCCCAAATCAAAGCTGATAAGATCATTATCAAAAAGTTCGTAGTAAAGAATGAGATCCGTAGAGGTTAATTCAATGTCATTATTCACCGTACTAGATTCGGTAAACAGCTGATCGTTAAAAGTGAAGTTGGTTTCGAGTACTGTATCACCCGAAGTGTCCATTGTAGTGTAGTTTACTTTTACATTAGGAATAAGTGGAACTGGGTGCTCTAGCGCAATATAAACAGCACTATTAGTTTTGTTGTCAAAACTAAAATCAGACGTAGTAGACGTATCTGCGAAACCACCTGATACGCCGCTATCCCAACCTTGTGCACCAACATACAACCCAGCAATGGTGTCTGCTTGAGCCACGCCAGAAGCAAGCGAAGCTCCGATAACAACTGCGAGTATGTTTCTTTTCATGAATTATCCTTGATTAAGAAGTTCAGAGAGTTCAATTAATGCGGCGTTAGCCCGAGAAATATAGTTAGCCATAACAAGCGAGTGATTAGCTAACATACCAAAGCCGCTTCCGTTTAGAATGACTGGGCTATATACCGTCTGCTGTGTCGCTTCTAGTTCACGTATAATTTGCTGTAAGCTTACTTTAGCATTTTTATTTTCTAATACATCAGCGAATTCTATTTCTACCGCTTTCAAAAAGTGTAGTAATGCCCAAGTAGCCCCTCGCGCTTCGTAAAAGTTGTCATCCAACTTCCACCAGCTAGTCTTCACTACACTTTGTGATGCTGCTGGCGATGACTGACGTGCCATTGCATCTCCGGCCAAATCGGTATTGATTCGCGCAGAACCAACGCTTGCACTCAAACGCTGTGAGTAACTACCGAGACGTTTTTCTACTTGTTTCAACCAGTCTCTCAGGTTGTCTGCACGAGTATAAAACTGCCCACCTACCTGTTGGGTATCTGCAAGTTGCTGTCGGTATAATTTTAACAACTCAATACCGTCGTCATAACTTGATTCTGATGAGGGAAACAACCAGCTTCTGTGGTCCATATTAAACTTGGGGTGAGCCTTAGTAAGGTATTCATTCTCAATAGATTGAGATTGGCTTCGGCTGAAATCTTTTCGCATAGAAAGAGCCAAGTCTCTTACCATTTCAAGAGCACCAAATTCCCATGCAGGCATGTCATCTAAGAAAATGCTGGGCGGTGTCACATCATTAGAAAGATAACCACCAGGTTTATTTAGCAAGGTTTCAGAAACGTCGATCATGGTGGTTGTTAACGTGAAGCCAGCCACGGTTGAAGGATCGAAACCGTCGGCCTCTTCTTGGGCCCTTTGCGCCACATTAAAGGTATTTGGTGATAAACTCCAATACCAGCCCACTAGCCAAAATAAAACCAATACTGTAGCAGTAGCTATCGAAACCCACTTTGCGCTAAATGTAAATTTCATAACGTATTAAACCTTCCTTCTTAAAAGCATAAAGCCGGTTTACACCGGCTATGCATTAACTCACTGTATACTACAGCTTTGCTAAATATGTATGACGTTACTGTGTATGTCATCATTTTTGCGCTGTAAAACACAAGTTTATTTTACTAAGTGGCGTTATAAATTCCTTTTATACCACCTTGCTAGGTAATCTGGCCTTGGTTATCACAAGTGAGCCTGCTGGCGATTTCTGCCGCGAATTGCGTAAATAACCACTGCGAACAGTATGATTGGCCAGAATGCACTAATACCTACGGCAAACAATGCAATAAATGCGATACCTACGGTTAAAAACAATGTTCCAATAACGCTTATCGCTACCACGAACCCGACGATGGCAATAACTACACCAACAGCAGATAAGGCTGCTAGCGACTCCCAAGGCTCCATAAAGTGATCAGACGTCACAAGGTGCATACCCAAAAAACTATCTGCGATACTGCCCAAACAGTTTATAAGTATAACTGCTAGTACTAGTGCAATGAGAAAGTTTTTCATTAGGGCATCCTCGGTAACAACACAACGGCAGCAAAGTAAGCGATAACGGCTGGTACTGCCCCAAAGAATAAACCCGCTATTGCCACAGCGCGCACCCAAACGGCGTCCACCTCGAGGTGGCGCGCCAGCCCAGCACAAACACCAGAAATCATGGCATTATCTACGTCTCTATAAAGTCTTTTCTGCGAAGGAATTTTCATGGATGATCTCCTAACAATTTTTGATGTTTGTATTAGCACTGGTTACTGGGAGAAAGCTGCTACATTAAGCAGCTTTCTTCTTTTTAAGTTCAGCAAGTTCTTGCTCAATAACATCATTACTTTCTAGCTCTGCAAACTGTGCTTCAAGAGATGAAGCTTGCGAAGTTGAGCCAGTGATATCGTAAGCGTCGACCTGTGCTTCTAAATCATCAATACGTTGCTCGTATTGCTCGAACTTGAGCATAGCGTCATCAATCTTTGTGCTGTGCTCTGCTTGCTTCACTTTCAAGCGGGTTTGCACAGATTGCTTACGGCTAACCAGAGTTTTCTGCTTTTGCTTTGCTTCGGCTAGCTTGGCGTTGAGTCTAGAAGAATCAGCTTGAATTTTATCCATCAGCTCTTCAATTTGTACCTTCTGAGCCTGCAAGCCTTCGACCTTGGTCACGTACTTTTGCTTTTCGGTCAGCGCCGCTTTTGCAAGTGACTCTTTGTCGCGATCGATAGCTAATTCCGCTTTACTTTGCCAGTCTGCAATATCGCGTTCGCACGATGCAATTTGACGATCAAGGGTTTTCTGTTGAGCAATATAACGCGCTGCGTCTGAGCGAACTTCAACAAGCGTTTCTTCCATCTCCTGGATAATCAAGCGAATGATTTTTTCAGGATCTTCAGCCTTATCCAGCATAGCGTTTAGGTTAGCTTGAACAATGTCATTAATACGTGAAAACATACCCATATCTAATTCTCCGTGCATTCAAAATATTGTGGCTGTATTCAATTAAAATAACTTTCTTACAACCTATGCGATTTACACCATAGCTATTACAAGGCACGTGCCAAACTTTTAATTAACTGATAAATATAAACTTTTTCGGAAATCTAAGAATATCTACTCTTCTAGGAGCGATTCCTTAAAACACTATTTGGCGATATTGACTATCTATGTGGTTATATTGACCACTCAGTATACTTTGTTTGTTCCATGATGATCATTTGGGTAGATAATGGATATTGCAGATAAAAAAAGCGACTCAAAAGAGTCGCTCAATTAAAGGAGAGTAAGTTAACGCTAAACGAACTAGATTACTCTGCGGCTAAGTCTAGCGCGTCGTCTTCTGGCTGTTTGGTGTCTGCAATATCTATAACGCTCACGTTACCGCTTGGTTCATCTGCATCTGGGTCAAAATGAAATGATGCACTGACAATGGCTTCGTATACATTGTTTTCAATGTCGAAAGATGTCATCTCGAAGGCATGGGTGACCATATTAGTAAGCAAGCTTTCTAACACAGATTCCTGCGCTGATACTGGCTGACTAATTATTGCCGATGTAAGTAAAGTTGCTGCAATGATTGACGTTTTCATGGTTTTCCTCAAAAAGAATCTGGTGCAACGGCCCGCCGCTGTTGCTATGCCTAGAGGATTGCCAAACCTATGCCAAGTGAACACAGCTTAATAAGCTAATGATTTTTATAATAAAAAACTATAAATTCTTTTTTGTGAGGTTTGAACCAAGAACACACTGGTTAATAATTAGTCAAAATAACTAAAGGTATTAGCTATTTTGACCAGTAAAAATTAAATCGACCGAGACGCGTTGAAGCTCTCCACTTCTTTTTGCGCTGTTTCCACGGCATCAAGTGCATTGAGCAATAATTGAGGATCGGGTGACTTACCTGTGCCATTTTGACTGAGGTAACGTCGCCAAATACGTCCGCCTGCTTGCCCTTGATACAAC
>JALUXV010000253.1 GCA_027013165.1 Alteromonadaceae bacterium | reverse complement strand
TAGTGAGTTTGGCGTCATGGAAACCGATCCGTTATTAATTCTGGCCGAGCAAAAGCTAAGAAAACGGGCTGATAAACTGATTGTGCTGGTGGATAGCAGCAAAATAGGCATAAAAGGTAACCTTATCTTCTGCGGACTGGATGCGGTGGATACCATCATTACCGACAGTAATGCCGATCCGCAGGCGCTCGATAAAATCCGTCAACACGGGGTGAATGTTGTGGTGGTGCAAGCCTGCGGGTAACTCCTAAATCTACTCAATATCATTTATAGAAAGCCGGCATTGCCGGCTTTTTTTGATTGGTGCGCCGGGCATGGCGCGTAGTGCGAAAGCACTGTTCGACTCATTGTGGTGGTGAGTTGATGACTTGGAGGTGAAAGTCCTCTGCACACCCGGCAAGGGGAAGTGCTAGCCGAACGGCAAGGGTGTTCACCGCGAGGTGAAATCTGAAGGAAGCCGAAGGCAAAATGCTGGCCTGACGAATAGGAAGCGGTTTAGGCGTTGTTGCAGGGTGAGGTGGCCAATATCGCTAAAGCCCAATACTTGCACGGAATGCAACAACGTAGAGCCGACAGGCATAAGCAGGAAGGTCGCGCGAATTACCCCGGGAGGTCTGATATTCTGCTATAGAGCTACTGACATCGCGAGGTGTCGGGAGGGAATATCAGAAGTCAGCAGACGCCGTAGTAGTGCTATGAAACCGATAGCACGAAGGGCTGAACCTGTCATGAGCGGCAAGTCACGCGTGCTCTCGCGTTATCGGAACACAAGGCAATGAAGAATCATTGCTCCGGGACAAATATACAAGAAGGGTCGGAAACCTGGGCGGTGTTTGCGGAGTTCTAAACGGTAAAGCGGCGACACGATGCACGAAACAGACTCAGGTATTGGCTACGGTCAATACAGACAGGAACCGCCGTGGTACGGAACCGTATGCCCGGTGGTGTGAGATGTATGGACTCCCTTCCCTGAAAGGGGTACGGTCTTAATTGTCAAATTAGCCAAAGGGGTCCATACATGATTAAGAATACAATTATTGCAATTGACCTTGCAAAGCATTCCTTTCAGGTTTGCAAGTTCAACAGTGACGGAAAAATTGATTATAACAAAGCAATGAGTCGTAAAGCATTGATAGCACTTCTGGGAAACCATGTGTCAGCGTTAGTGGCAATGGAAGCCTGTGGTGGCTCGAATTACTGGGCGCGTTTAGCGAGGCGGCATGGTCATCAAGTAAAAATCATTCAGCCTCGCGCAGTAAAAGGGCTGCAATTAAAGCAAAAAACAGATAAAAATGACGCCTACGCTATCGGTATTGCGGCTCAATTACCTCATATAAACTCTTGTGGCATCATGGAGGAAGATGAACAGGGTCTTCAGGCCCTGGAGCGGGTGCGAATGCTGCAGTTGGAGCAAAGGACGGCGTTGGCAAACCAGATACGAGGACTGTTGACGGAATTCGGGATTGTGATAGCAAAGGGGTTAAATCATTTAGTCACTGCGCTGCCTGACATTTTAGAAGATGCAGAAAACGGCTTGCCGATGAATTATCGTCAGGCTTTGGCTGCGCAGTCACAAATGTTACAACTCTATACGACTCAAATAGAAAGTTATGACAGGCTCATAGCAGAACACACGCGGCATAATCCTGTTTGCCAGAAATTAAGTAAACTCGAAGGCGTAGGCCCTTTGATTGCTTTGGGGTTAACCGTTCGATTGGGAAATGCGACAGAGTTCAATACAGGCCGGGATGCATCAGCATGCATAGGTTTGACACCGAAGCAGCATTCGACCGGCGGTAAAGAGCGATTGGGACATATTTCTAAAAACTGTGCAGATAAAAGATTGCGAAGTTTGCTCTATCAGGGAGCAATGTCGGTAGTGAATAAAGCAGTATCCAGAGAGCCTAAGACTGTGAAAGAGCAGTGGCTGAAGGCGTTAGTTGACCGAAGGGGAAAGAAGGTTGCTGCCATCGCGTTAGCAAATAAAACGGTGAGAACCGCTGTTGCTCTAATAAAGAATAATGACGATTACAATCCGATACTGTTAGCAGCCTAAGAGTTAGTAAATCAACAAATTGCGAAAATAAATGGTAAGACCAACCAGCAGAATTCAGCCAGTCCTCTCAAGTGACTAAACACTGTGTGTGAGAATTGAACTGTTGGTGCGTATACATCGAAGGGCAGGAGTAGCTCTCCATTTAAAGCCCGTATATAAGAGCGCATCTACTACTAATTTTTCAAAAGATGTTGATTACTTCAGGGAGTCCATATAAGAGGACGGCGGGAGTAATCCCGCCTCCCAC
>JALUXV010000252.1 GCA_027013165.1 Alteromonadaceae bacterium | reverse complement strand
GCTGTTGTTTCAGGCTTGCGTTTAAGCTGGAGCTTTGACTAAATCGTCTGTAACCAGGCAACAAACTTCCTGGCTTCCATAGCGCTTTGTAGCGGCACGTATTTTTTATTGTGACGGTCTTCAAAAGCAACGTTGAATTTGTTCACGGAAATATTGGATATAGGTGGTTTTACACTAATGCGTAAACCATTAATTGTTTGAATCATAGCGTGTCTTATTTTTTTAATTATTGAAAAGAGCAGATCTGAATGGCGGGTGGTCGAACAGAAAAAGGGAGTTAGTGAAGTAAAAGGCTGGTTATAACCCTGTCTCTTATACACAAATCCCTACTAAATAATTAGTGGGGATTTTTTTGAACTCTTCTTTCTAACTCTGATCAGATCTTTCACTTAACTCATTGAGAAAGATTATGATTGATAATGTAGAGTGGGCTGAAAAAACGTTTGGAGAAGCAAACCTAGGAGATCCTCGTCGTACATCTCGTCTGGTAAAATTAGCTGCAACACTTGCCAATACACCAGGAAAGCCTCTTGTGAATATCACTGAATCCCCCGCCGATATGGAAGGAGCATATCGCTTCATTAGAAATGAAAGTGTAGATGCGACTTCAATCGCTGAAACTGGATTTAACGTTACAGCTGGACAAGCTGAGCGACACAAAACATTACTTGCCCTAGAAGATACTACGACCATTTCATACAGCCACAAAAGTATTCGAAACGAACTTGGACACGTGAATCAAGGTAACCGTTGCCGCGGTATGCTTGCACATAGTGTCTTACTTTTTGCGCCAGAATCACAAGAAATAGTTGGACTGATTGAACAGTCGCGTTGGACACGAGACATAACAACTCGTGGTAAAAGAGCGAAACATGCATCGACACCATACACTGAGAAAGAAGGCTACAAGTGGGAGTCAGCATCAGTCAATATGTCAGCAAGGCTGGGAGCAAAGATAGATGATGTGATATCAGTCTGTGACCGAGAAGCCGATATCTACGAGTATCTACTTTATAAGCTAAAAACTAAGCAGCGCTTTATTGTTCGATCAATGCAAAGTCGGCACATTGAGGAAGGCGAAAACAAGCTATATCACTATGCCAGTCAATTAAAAAGTGCAGGGCAAAAGCAAATACATATTCCGCAAAAAGGAGGGCGCAAAGCACGAAACGTGACCTTAGATATTGTGTTTGCACCAGTCACGCTCAAGGTTCCTAACAATAAGCGTGGTGAATCACTTCCTTTATACTACGTCGGATGTGTAGAGCACGGTAATTCAAAAGAAGCGTTATGCTGGCATTTACTGACAAATGAACCCATCACAACTCAAGCGCAAGCACAAAAAATAATTGGCTATTACGAGCATCGTTGGTTAGTAGAAGAATATCATAAGGCGTGGAAAAGTGACGGTACTAATATCGAAGCCTCGCGCCTACAAAGTAAAGGGAACGTTGAGCGTCTAGTCACAATAAACGCGTTTATTGCCGTAAGGATCCTTCAACTCAAATTCGCAAAAGACCGACCGGACGATAGTAGCTGTGAAGAAGTCCTATCACCCAAAGCATGGAAGTTATTATGGTTAAAACGAGTGAGTAAGACACCACCTGACTCAGCCCCCTCACTGAAATGGGCCTATACGGAGCTTGCAAAGCTAGGAGGGTGGAAAGATACAAAAAGAACAGGAAGAGCGTCTGTGAAAGTCATATGGCAAGGATGGTTCAAACTGCAAACCATCCTTGAAGGCTATGAGCTAGCCATGTCTCTTGATATCGACTTGTGATCAAGAGACAGGGTTATAACCAGCCTTTAAAATCGTTAGCTTTATAATGCAACCACATTAGAAGCTTGCGGGCCTTTCTGGCCCTGTTCAATAATAAATTGAACTTGCTGGCCTTCAGCCAGTGACTTAAAGCCTTCAGAAGCGATAGAACGGAAATGAACGAAAACGTCTTTGCCGCCGTCATTAGGTGTTAAAAAACCAAAACCTTTATCGTCATTGAACCACTTTACTACGCCGTTTACAGGATCAGACATAATTGAAACCTTTTTATTTAATATTAAGTGCGATGGCGTGCCATCGGTGAAGCTATAGATACGAAGAAAACATTTACCAGTAAAGCAAATGTAAATACAAGTTCGACTTAATTGAATAAAAAGCAGAAAAAGAGACGCATAATGCAGTAAGGGATAAAGCTTTAACTTTCTAAAGCCCAGTCAAGGTACGCTAATCCCGCAGGCAAGTAAAGCGGTTTATTTTTTATTATTTTAGCCAGTGTTGGTAAGCCCCCTGCTACATTCCATTGTAGCGCTT
>JALUXV010000251.1 GCA_027013165.1 Alteromonadaceae bacterium | reverse complement strand
AGGTGAGTTAGATAGCGATACTAATATAACCGATATCACTGATCAGCTGTACCAGCCTAATGCTAAAGGTAAACTACAGTTCATATACCCGCAGTCTATAGTTGGGCCTAAAGTTAACATCAGCACAGTAGATGCTAAGGTGGAACTGATACTGGTGTATGGGTTAGATATGTTAGCAAGGAACCACATGAAGAAGTTAGAAACCCTGTCTCCTAAAGTGTGTGTTATAACTAAGAAACTTACCGACAACTCTTACTCGTATCACTTGATCATAGAGACCACTGCGGGCATAGGATGTTATGGTAACTTCTATGTTAATAAACTGTACACGTGATCAGCTAGCGATAGCTCGAACATATACTTAGAAAAGAAAAAATAATATAGTATGGTGGAGGGGCGTTACCCCCTCCACTATTATAGAGATTCGATATACTTACGAATCTCCTGAGACTTAATGAACCCTGGTTCCTCAACCAGGATTTCCTTTAGGTTCTTCTTGCAGGCGCCGCTGGTGACGGCCCATTTTAGAATATGTAGGCGATTTTTAGCGATCGCAGTTTCTGCGACGTCGTTAGCGTCGCAGTTAATGTCGGCCCCACGGGCCAACAATGCGTTTGCCTTTTCTAGATCTTGTCTGTGCGCGGCAGCGCACAGTTCCTCGTTCAGCTGGTTCTGCGCGTACACGCTGAGTGTTGTGGTTCCTGATAATGACAACATAATGTCCTCCTAAGGACTGCTGGTGGTATGCCAGCGTGTGTCAGGATAATCTTGATATAGCATCCGCATAGCGATATGCATATATTCTGTACCCTAATACACTACTATAATATATGGTTATAATTAATCGATATCAATACTTCGCTTGATTATAACCTACTGATCAATAGATCTACACTACCGCGTTAAGAACCTTCGAATAGCGCAACGTTACACTCACGCGCAAAGCGTGCTATAATGCGCGCAATCTCGTATTCATGGTGCTGCGTCGCGTAAACGTACAGGTCAGGAGCGCGTTTCGCAATACCGCGATGTTTATCTAGTACCCGACTGAATGCCGTAACCTCCCCTGCGTCAATATAGTCGCGGAGCAGTTTATCTAGCCGGTCATCACCAGATTTGCTCCGGTACATGAGCCTGTCTAACAAACACATGTTAGTGACTGCGGCGTTGATATACTTACCGGTCCCAGTAAGACTACGGACCACTGTCCATATACGATTATCACCACGGTCAGCGTCTGTTGGACCGTAATCCTCGCACTCATTGAGTGCGTCGATCACGCGCTGGCCAATATCTCCGCAGAGCCTGATTCCGTTACTTAGGGCATACTTGATGATCGCCACGTCATCATGTTTTATAGCCTCAGTAAGAATGGCTGCTGGTTTGTATTTATACAAACCGTTAAGGTGCATATATACCGCGATACCATACATAACACCAACTTGGTTTGGAGAGTCATCAGCCTTAGTGAAATCCGCACCAGCTTCGTGCACTAACATAACGGTACTTAAATTACCGCTCTTAGCCACCAAGTAAGCTAGTTTCTTGTTACCCGTCACAAGATCATATTCTAGCCCAAGTAACCATTCGATGTAACGTTCGTACCCATGACTAGCCGCCACGTTAATCGCGGTGCGAAGGAATCGGGTTGGGTCCGCTATCGGGTGCTTATCCAACAGCCACTCTAACGCCTCGGGCCGCGCATACTCGGCAGCTGCAGTGTACATGGTCTTAAGTTTCACACCAACTTCCAGCAGCTGTGTAAGCACCACTGTAGATATATCGTCATGCCAGTAGTCAACAGCGTGTTCAGCCGTTAAGTTAAGGACCTCTTTATTATTAACCCTAAGCGCTTCTTTAATACAATCATTATAGTCTTGTAACAACTTATTACCCTTATATTCGATTTCCATTCAAAACTCCTTTATTATAGGTATGTGCTGCGTGTTTAGAATATGGCGATATATCTAATTGATATCAATAACTCCACAAGACTTTAGTCTCTATTTCAAACTACAACTGACAAAGCATTATGGCTTATTAATAAATAGATCTACACTACACACAGCGCTAGCTGTGTGTAGTGTAGTGATTCACCGAGTCATTAGATATCCCTAGCCATATTAACCACGCGCCTGTCCTCATCTACTAACCGCCTTTGTAAGATCAACCGGTCTGCTTCCTTAGCTATAACCTCTTGACGCTCTTTACTAGACCTAGCTACAATAGCTGGCCTACCATCTGGTAGGTGTAAGTCGTCTTCGATATCTAACAACAGGCGCACCATTTTAGTATCGTAAGTGTTGATAGCATTGGA
>JALUXV010000250.1 GCA_027013165.1 Alteromonadaceae bacterium | reverse complement strand
CAAGGCATGTGTGAGGTTCAAGTTTTTAGAAAAGTTAAAGTCGGCATTGTCGCTACCGGAGATGAACTTGCTGCACCGGGCGAACAAAAATCGGCAAGTCAGATCTATGAGTCAAATCGCATTGGCGTTGCCTCACTGATTGCTAAGCTGGGCGTTGAAGTTGTTGACTTTGGTATTGTTAAAGATAATAAGCAAGCACTCACGGATTTGTTTTCTAAAGTGCAGCAAGACGTCGATATTATGATAAGCAGCGGCGGTGTGTCTGTGGGCGAAGCTGATTTTGTGAAGGATATCTTAGAAAATCTCGGTGAGATCGACTTCTGGAAAATCGCTATTAAGCCTGGTAAACCCTTTGCGCTAGGAAAGATAGGGAACACCGTATTCTGCGGGTTACCAGGCAACCCGGTATCTTCCTTTGTTACTACACAATTGCTGGTACTGCCGGTGATACGTAAGAAACAGGGAGAATCTCAGCACGCGGGGCCGCTAACGGTAAATGCTACCCTAACGAGAGATGTGAAACGACGTGCGGGCAGAAGAGATTTTCAAAGAGCAATTATTTCACGTAGCGATACGGGTGAATTACTCGTCACACCGCATAAAAATCAAAGCTCTGGCGTTATGACATCCATTACGCAATCAAATAGCTTTATGGTGTTACACGAGTCTGTAGCGTCAATTAATCAAGGTGAGCAGGTTCCTGTTATTCCTTTTAATCTCACCCTGTAATTAGCAAAACATTGGAACATAAGTGAACAAACAGCGTTATCAACTTGAAGTAAAACATATTGTCAAACTTGCTTGGCCGCTACTAATTGCCCAAATCACACAAATGTTGATGGGTGTAAGCGACACCATTATGGCCGGTCGATACAGTGCGGTAGACATGGCGGCAGTAGCACTGGGTTTCAGTATCACTGTGCCATTAATGTGTTTTATTCAAGGAATAGCTTTAGCCCTACCACCGATTATTTCGAGGCTTCACGGACAGAATAAAAGCAGTGATGTTGCCAACGCCAGCCAGCAAGCCGGCTACTTGGTGATAAGTGTAGGCTTGATAGTGGCTATGCTGATGTTTGTGACAGACAGTATTGTCTCATTATTTCCAATGGCACCAGAGTTATACACAATTGCAGTTGAATACGTAAATTACGTGCTAATTGCTATGCCCGCATTTGCACTTTATCAATGGCTTCGTAACTATTGTGAGGGCTTAGGAAAAACAAAGCCCACTATGATAATTACTGTTATTGGGCTACTAGCAAACATTGTCGGAAACTACTTGTTTATCTACGGCGCAGGCCCTATTCCGACCATGGGCGGAGCTGGTTGTGGTGTAGCAACGGCTATTGTTATCTACACCATGCTGTTCGCCACATTTATTTATGTTAAGTACAGCCCAGCGTTGTCATCCTATGGCTTATTTAGTCAGTTCAATACACCATCACTAGCCACTATTTGGGGTACTTTTAAGCTTGGTTTACCCATTGCTATGACTTTGCTATTTGAAGTGACCCTATTTGCCGTGGTTGCCCTTATGCTGGCGCCGTTCGGCCCAACCACAGTTGCAGCACACCAAGTTGCACTCAACTTTTCTGCGCTGATGTTTATGATACCCATGAGTGTGGGCATGGCTGCGTCTATTCGTATTGGTTTTCGCATTGGACAGGGAAAAAGGCGTCAAGCTAAAGTCGCTACCCAATGTGCCATTGCCGTGGGATTCATGACAGCCGCCTGCACTGCGGCATTTACGCTACTTGCCAAGTCTTTCATTGTAGGTTTGTACACCAATGATGTGGACGTGTATAACTTGGCCAACTCTCTATTGATTTTTGCGGCACTATTTCAATTGTCTGACGCCGTTCAAGTGATATCAGCGAATGCACTGCGTGGTTACAAAGACACTACTGCTATGTTCATTATCACCTTTGTATCTTATTGGTTAATTGGATTGCCTACCGGCCTAATACTCGGCAGAACCAATTGGCTCACCGTAGAGCCCATGGCAGCCAGCGGCTTTTGGATTGGTTTTATCGTAGGCTTGTCGTCGGCGGCTATTTTACTCGGCGCTCGCCTGCATTACATTCAGCGCCCAAGCTACATGAGATACAAAACGACAACTTAATAGCTGTTATGTTGAAGACTGGGAGCGATACCTTTCCCAGTCTTCGGGTGTATCGATATCAATACCAGCTTCGCTGTGACTAACACTTATCACTCGACCTTTTTGCGCTGATTCTGACGCAATAATAGATTTTGCCCCTTTATCTCCGGATAAATTACACAGTGCATTTGCGTATTGCACTGGGAATATAGCGGGTACGCCTTTCTGGTTATTAAACTCGCTACACACGATAGCGTCTTCGTTCAGTCTAGAATGTTCAACTAGACGCCCCAGCGATTCCTCATCAACACGAGGTAAGTCAGCTAATGTAATCATTATATGAGTAACATCAGTGCAGTTAGCTAATAGATGAGCAACGCCTGCTCTGATGCTGGTTGAAAGGCCACTCTGCCACTGAGCGTTATACACATAGGTAATGTTTTCTAAACCGTAAGTGTTTAGCGCCTGCAAAATGTCGCTGTGCCACTTTCCTGTTACCAACAGAAAGTGTTCATTGGGCACTGCCAGCGTTCTTTTAACGGCCCCAATCATCAAAGGCTCACAGTTGACAGCGGGCCTAGAGATAAGCTTATTGGCGCCAAAGCGCTTACTTTGACCCGCTGCGAGCATGAGTATCGCTAATGAATAATTCAATAATAAGAACTCTCTTTTTTACCACTAACCAAGGGTGCCTCTAGTAACATTGGTATTACCATATGGTACTAACCTACTAATAATGTTAGTCTTCTGCCAAACAATTAGAAACATAATGACAGATAGGATGTTTAGAAAAAATCTCTTTTTGTGTGTATTGCTTACTTGCTTACACATTTCTGTTCACGCAGCACCGCAACCTTTGCCTCTTGAATATTTTGGCGCATTACCCACAACAAGCATGGTAGAAATTTCCCCCAGTGGAAATCTTATTGCCTACAGAACCACCTCGTCAGACAAAGATTATGTGGTTGTTTTTGATCTTATCGAGAACAAAATGGTTAATGCCATCGACGTGTCTACGGTAAAACCCTCATACGCCTACTTTATCAGCGAAGACCAACTCGTATTTGTTGCAGAGGAAACCCGCAGAATAAGGGGTTTTCGTGGTAGATACGATATTTCAGCCGCTTACCTTTACAATGTGGAAAGCCAAGAAATTCGTCAAATGTTATCGGGAGACAACATTTATGGTGGCCAAACCGATCTAGGCAGAGTATTAGCTATTACCGAAGATAAAAAATACGCCTATATGCAGGTATGGACTGGCGCCAGTGAATACTCTTTGGTGCGTGTTAAGCTTGGAACCCGTTTACGCCCCCGTATATTAAAGAAAGGTACCTTTGACACCATAGACTACTTTGTGAAACCCGATGGTACGGTACTTGCCCGTGAGCGATATAACAATAAAACCAATCGCCACTTAGTCGAAGCGCTACAAGATGGTAAATGGGTAGCAATATACGAGGTATTCGAAGAGATACGCTCAAAAGGCATTAGCGGTATTACACCAGATGGAGAAAGCTTAGTGATTAGTAGCTTCGACAATGAGCTTAATCGCTGGGGCTATAACACTATGTCTCTCGCCGACGGTACTATCTCAGATCCAATATTTATCAGAGAAAACGCCGATGTTGCGCGATTGATCACTGATGTGAATCGAGTGGTGTATGGTGTGTCCTATTCTGGGTTTAAACCTGGCTATGAATTCTTTGACGATAGACTCACTCGCCGTCTAGATGCCATTGGAAAGGCTTTGCCTAACAATGCTCTTTACATCACCAGCCACACGCCGGATTGGTCTTCTATTATCTTTCTACTTGAAGGACAAGGGTCTGCCGGAGACTTCTACAAATACAGTAAAGGAAACTTTCAATTTATCGCCTCACGTAGGAAAAATATTCAACCGGAACACGTTAACCCAATCACTATAGATGCAATTGAGGTTCGTGACGGTCACATAATTCCTACATTACTCACAACACCGGTGGCCACTGAAGCGAAGAACCTTCCAGCAATTATGCTACCTCATGGTGGTCCAGAATCTCATGATACTCTGTCTTTTGATTGGATAGCACAGTACTTCGCTAATCAAGGTTATGCGGTTATTCAGCCTCAGTTCCGTGGTTCTTCAGGGTTTGGTGAGTATCACGCTCAGCTGGGAGAAGGCCAATGGGGCTTAGCAATGCAAGACGACCTTACCGACACACTGGCTTATTACGTAGAACAAGGCATAGTAGATAGCGCTAAAGTTTGTATTGTGGGAGCGAGTTACGGTGGTTATGCAGCACTTGCAGGCGCTACATTTACGCCAGAACTCTACAAATGTGTTGTATCTATCGCAGGCATATCAGATGTTGAAATGATGCTAGAGGATGACCGGCGTGCGGCAGGTCGCGACTCAGAAATGCTTAGCTACTGGAAGAAAAATACGTCGAAAGGACAAGAAGCTGAAGACCACCTTGAACGAATTTCTCCGATTAACCACATAGAAAAGATACGTGCTCCCATTCTTTTGATTCACGGTGAGCATGATCTCGTTGTGCCCTACGACCAATCAGAAGAAATGTTTGAAGCCCTTGAAGATGCAGATAAAGAAGTAAAATATATTTTGCTAGACGAAGGTGACCATTATCTTCGTAACTATCAAAACAGAATGCAAACCCTAGAAGCGATTGACGCTTTTGTGAAACAACATCTGTAATTATTATTGGCCGAAAGCCTCGGAGTGCTATTTACCCCGGGGCTTGGCATCCAACATTACCAGTGGTGAGCAACTCATAAATTTCTTGTGCTAATAGGCTTCCCTTGACGGGAGTGAAAGCTTGTTGTATTGCTCCAGAAATAGTGATGCCGTTCTTAGCATCGTAAAATGCAAAAGTATTCCAAAACCCTGTATGCCCCCACACTACTTCACCACACATTGTTTTTTTGAAGATACCACTACCAAATTGAGCGTGTTGTGATTCTGGCGGAATGGTTAACATGAGTTCAAGTGTTGTTGGCGAGTCAAAAACATTTCCTGACAGTAAATGTTTTAGAAATTCTCCCATTTCCTTTGTGGTAGATAGCAAACCACCGCCGCCGTACAAATCTAGGCTTGGGTGCCATGTAAAGGTGTCGAACGTAGAGAAAAATTGATGTGCTCTATGCTCAGTGTTATGCACTGTGCTTTCGCTGGGTTCAATAAAAGTTTGCGTAATCCCAAGCGCTTCAAATTGTAAATATTTGCGAAACGCATGGTTCAAAGAAAGCCCACTCACTTGTTCAATAGCCCTGCCCAACAACACATATCCGGTATCTGAGTACGAAAACTCACTTCGGGCAGGTGCGATAGTTAAATCATATTCAAATATCAAACTCACTTGCTCTAAAGGCGTCCATTGTCGTGAAGGATTATCGAGTATTGCCTCAATATATCGATCGTCGCTGGCGTGATCTGGTAGCCCAGAAGTATGGCGTAGTAAATTAATGATGCTCAGTCCACTCACATCAACACTATTAGCATGAAACAAATCTCGGTAAGTGAAGGGCAAATAGTCGAATACAGACCCATTGATATCGACTTTTCCCAACTCTACTAACCGCAGTATTGTTGCAGCAGTATAGGTTTTGGTATTGCTCGCAATCCTAAACAAGGTACTTTCATCTAGGGTATGCTCTACACTCTTTGAATGACGAATCACACTCAGCGCTTGGGTGCCACAAGATCTGCTGCGCTGAAAGTAAATACTTATCGAGGGAATATTAGTGTCTTCCGCTAGCTTTTCATCGAGAAGCGCTCTGAGTTGTAGCTCTATTTCATTCGTAGATGTGGGCGTTTCACATTGAACAGCCAATGAAGATTCTGTGCCAGCAAACCATAGGCCAAAAATACCGATTACAACAATTAGGGAACGAGAACTGATTAACACCTTCACACTTTTTCTAGTCTTTTATTGGATCAATGAGATTATATTCTTCCAGTAGTTGCTCACAAGCTTGAGGCTGATACTTTTCTAACAGTGCAAACAATACGCTAAAAGTCGTTAAATCTGGGGCTCCGGTTACACGCTCAGGCAAGAAGTGAGTTTGAAAGGCATAGATTACGTTATGCGTGTGTTGATCTAATTCGCCTGAGGCATTTGATTCATACCCATAGGCGTTTAATGCATCCTGTAGCAAAGAAATAGGTAACCATTGTTTTTCAAGATGGGATAAATAGCGAGACTGAGTGTCTTCGTCATACCAAGCGCCAATGCCGTTTTGGTACAACACATACCAAGGGAATGCGGGACCGGGATCGCTCTTTCGCTGAGGGGCTATGTCTGAATGCCCAACCACTTTAGTAGGTGTAATATCGGGGTTGCGAGCTAATATAGCTTTGCTCAGTGTTATCAGCGCGTTTATTTGTGCGTCTTCAAAAGCAGGAAAGGTACACTGTCGGTCTGGACCATACTCTCCTTGAGGTGGTGTTTCATCCAACGCTGGTACCTCACATTGAGGTTGATTGACGATTTCAATACCTATTGAGGTGTCATTTAAGTGAGTACGGCCTTGCCAATAGCTTTCACCTGCATGCCATGCGCGGTCAGTTTCCTCAACCAACTGCGTGATCACTACTCTCCACTTGTCATAGGTGTTATCAGACAGAGCGGGAACAAGGTAATGACTACTAACATTGCCGCTATCTCGTAATAGCTCCATTGAGCGAGCATAGTTTTCAAAGGTAAAGTGCATTACCAGCGTATTAACACGATGGTTAGATGCTGAGGTGATATCTTTAACAACCAGTGATGTGCAAGCGGTTAGTTGACTGCACATCACTGCGAGCATTGCTAGATTAAATAAACCCCGTCTGGTTTTCACACATTTCTCCGTCGCACGCCAGTGAGGCACCTTCCTACTGAATCACCTTTATAGTTAAACGGTTAGCGACGTTTGACAAGGGCTTTTATAGCGTCGGTTAAACCTTCTAGAGTAAGACCGTACATTTTGTCTTTCATCAGCTCTTTAATTATGGAAATTGAACCATAGTAAGGCCAATATTGCTCAGGCTGAGGATTTAACCATACTGCATTGTCGAAATGATCGAGCAAACGTAGCATCCAAGCACTGCCTGGCTCTTCATTCCAATGCTCTACGCTTCCTCCGGGGTATGTGATCTCGTAAGGTCCCATGGTAGCATCGCCCACGAATATCACTTTGTAGTCACTGCCGTAGCGGTGAATAATATCCCAAATGGGTATGGTCTCTGCGTTTCTACGCGCATTATCCTTCCACACTTCTTCATACACACAGTTATGAAAGTAGAAATATTCTAAGTATTTAAACTCAGTTTGAACCGCTGAGAACAACTCTTCAACAACGCGGATGTGTGGATCCATAGAGCCACCCACATCAAAAAACATCAGTACTTTAACCGCATTGTGTCGCTCAGGTGCCATGTGAATGTCGAGTAAACCGCCCTTACGGGCAGTTTCGCCAATAGTAGTTGCAACATCGAGTTCTTCACTAGCGCCGGTACGGGCGAACTTTCTGAGCTTGCGCAGCGCCACTTTAATATTGCGGGTGCCAAGCTCTACGTCAGACGACAGGTTTTTAAACTCCCGTTTGTCCCACACTTTAGCCGCAGAGAAACGACGGTTACCCTTTTGACCAATACGCACACCCTCGGGGTTGTCACCATACGCACCATAGGGTGATGTACCGCCAGTGCCAATCCATTTATTCCCGCCCTGATGACGTTTTTCTTGCTCTTCTAGTCTTTTACGCAGGGTTTCCATAAGCTCTTCCAAGCCCCCTTCCCTGCGCAATGCTTCGCGCTCCTCATCGCTGAGCATTTTTTCTATTTGTTTACGAAGCCATTCTTCGGGAATATCTTTCCCAAGTAGGTCAATCGACTCTACACCTTTAAAATACTCAGCAAAAGCACGATCAAACTTATCAAACTGGGTTTCATCTTTTACCAACACAGTACGAGCCAACAAATAGAACGCCTCGGTGTCGGCATAAACCACATGTTGTTCCATGGCTTTGAGTAAATCGAGCAACTCTCTTAGGCTCGACTTAACCTTGTACTTTCTGAGTGTAAAAAAGAATTCAATAAGCATTAACGACGCGCCATAAAGAGTAGCTTTTCAAATAAGTGAATATCTTGCTCGTTCTTAAGTAAAGCACCATACAGTGGTGGTATGGCATTTTTGCCATCCTTTTCATGCAGCGCTTCTGGTGGAATGTCCTCTGCCACAAGCAATTTGAGCCAGTCGATAAGTTCAGAGGTTGAAGGTTTTTTCTTGATGCCCGGTACATCACGCACATTAAAAAATGCGCTCATTGCCTGTTCTAATAAGTCTTTTTTCAATGTCGGAAAATGCACATTCACGATGGATGTCATTTCTTCTGGCGTAGGGAATTGAATATAGTGGAAAAAACAACGACGTAAAAACGCATCTGGCAATTCTTTTTCGTTGTTCGATGTGATGATCACTATAGGTCGTTGTTTCGCTACAACGCGCTCTTGTGTTTCATACACAAAGAATTCCATCTTATCGAGTTCTAGTAGCAAGTCGTTAGGAAATTCGATATCTGCTTTGTCGATTTCGTCAATCAACAGTACTGGACGCTTGTCAGACTCGAACGCCTGCCACAGCTTGCCTTTAACAATGTAGTTAGAAATATCATGAACTTTGTCATCACCGAGTTGGGAATCTCTAAGGCGTGACACCGCATCATACTCGTAGAGCCCTTGTTGTGCTTTAGTGGTCGACTTTACATGCCATTGAATTAACTCAGTACCTAAACTTTCCGCCAATTCTTCAGCTAACATGGTTTTCCCTGTACCTGGCTCACCCTTTATAAGTAATGGGCGTTCTAGGGTAATCGCTGCATTTACCGCCAGTTGTAGGTCTTTTGTTGCTATATAGTTCGACGTTCCGTTGAAAGCCATTCTCTTTTACCTCTTTATGTGCCTTTCGTCATTAGAAATTACAATAACATATAGCGAAAAAGCACTTTGCATTTTTTGGATTGACGCCAATGATATAGGGGTAACAATAAAACCCCTAATTCAGGCTATGAATTATTAACTATTAATGGGGATACCAAGGTCGCTCTAATGAGTGTTATCCAAAGTAAGGACAATAAAATGCAAGTATATGACGACAATTCTCTTTCTATCGGCCGCACGCCGCTGGTAAAACTAAACCGCGTTACTTCAGGTAACGTTTACGCGAAAATTGAAGCACGCAACCCAAGCTTCAGTGTAAAGTGCCGTATTGGCGCAAACATGATTTGGGATGCTGAGCAGCGCGGTGTGCTTACCGAAGGTAAAGAACTTGTAGAGCCTACCAGTGGAAACACAGGTATTGCATTGGCATTTGTTGCAGCGTCTCGCGGATACAAACTTACCCTAACTATGCCAAGCAGCATGAGCTTAGAACGTCGTAAGCTATTAAAAGCATTGGGTGCAAACCTTGTGCTTACCGAAGCACCAAAAGGTATGAAAGGTGCAGTTGCTGCTGCTCAGGAAATCGTAGCCTCTGATCCTGAGAAGTATGTACTTCTTCAGCAATTCGACAACCCAGCTAACCCAGCGATTCACGAAAAAACCACTGGCCCGGAAATTTGGGCAGACACTGATGGTAAAGTTGACGCATTCGTTGCGGGCGTTGGTACTGGCGGTACGATTACTGGTGTGAGCCGTTACCTTAAAAATGAACAAGGTAAAGCTATTACTTCGGTCGCAGTAGAGCCAACTGATTCTCCTGTAATTACTCAAGCTAAAGCTGGCGAAGAATTAACACCAGGACCACACAAAATCCAAGGTATTGGCGCAGGCTTTATTCCAGGTAACTTAGACTTAGACATCGTTGACGAAGTAGAGCAAGTAACCAACGAAGAAAGTATGGAAATGACGCATCGCCTAATGAAAGAAGAAGGTATCTTAGCAGGTATCTCTTCGGGTGCAGCAGTTGTTGCAGCGAAACGCTTTGCAGAGCGTCCTGAGAACAAAGACAAGATGGTTGTAGTACTACTTGCTAGTGGTACAGAGCGTTACTTGAGCAGCCCACTTTTCGCTGGTGAGTTTTCTGATCAAGAAGAAGTACAGTAAAGTCACATCTAGCGGATTGAATTAATACTAGAGGCCAGTGATATTACTGGCCTTTTTGTTATTTGAAATCTCTGTCACTCCACAGATTTTTCAATGCCATACAGATCTTCATCAATAGCAGTAATACGCGATTCGAACACGGCTCTAGCGTCATACAATCCCTGATTATAAAAGTAAGCTCCCATGTTTTTGGCGATAAAATCGAGCAAAAACTCTCCATCAAACTGACCTAATTCTTGGTCGAGTTCTTCGGTAAAATAGTCCTGCAATTTGTTAACTAGTGTGCGTTTAACATCGTCCGATAGGGTAATTTCTGACACCTTGGTTCCTTTCTGTGAGTGCTGCGCTAATACCTTTAACAGCATATCATACGCCATTAGGGCAAACACACGAGATACGTTTCATAGGATATTTGTAGCTTGGTTTGAATTTGCATGAGAAATTTACGCAAAAATCTTTGGTACAAAGCACTAAGGCATTCGTGTAAAAATTGAATAAGCTAGTATTTTTCAACCTAAACTTTCCGCAACTTAGTCATAATTCTTCTGCAAAATTCTCTTAAAATACAACCCTATGCCTAAGCCAATCGCTTGAGTTATTCCGTGCAACATTACGCAAAAGGTGAAGTGAGAGAATAAGATTTAGCGTTTTGCTATCTAATTAATAAAAGCAGTCAATAAAGGATAATGTATGTCGACGTTTGATAATGTATCTGTGACAGTAAAAGCCAACCAATACTTTAATGGTAAGGTAACAAGTCGCACCGTGGTTTTCTCTGATGAAACAAAGAAAACTTTAGGTATTATGATGCCTGGTGAATATGAGTTTGGGACCAACGAGAAAGAATTGATGGAAATTACTGAAGGCCAGCTAGACGTTCTATTGCCCGGCGATTCCGAATGGCAGCGTATTTCCACCGGTGAGTCTTTTAATGTACCTGCTAATGCAAGTTTTAAAGTGAAGGCTATTAGCCTAGTGGATTACTGTTGTTCATACCTTCCAGAGTGACCTTTTATCCTTGTTCTATTAAGGGCAGCCTACTCCCTTAGCTTCTGATAACTAGAGTGTTGATAAAGACGAAGCCAACACTCTAACTATTCTCTGGTGAACTTAAGAAGAAACTTTGGAGACTCAAACTCTTCGCAAATTTCCCAAGATTTCATATCGAGAAACGCATAGGCCTCCTGTAATACCGCTTGTTCGTTAATTGTTCTGGTTAAACTACTTAGCAGTTCATTTGATTGAGTGGTATTACCAAAACATCCAAACTCTGCAGCCAAATACACCATGGCGTATTTGTCTCCTTCATTTGCGGCTTGAGTGATTAGCTCATTGCCCTTTTGATCGTATGTCAGAAGGCCTAAGATAAAAGTTGCTCTAGCATGCGCTCTGTCCTCCGACAAATAACGCAGAATTCGCTGCGATTTATAACCAGACTTTGGATAAGTGCTTTGATATTGCCCCTGTCTATTCGGCAAATATCCGCTGTGAAAGGCATAAGAATATCGCAACAATTCCGCAGTAGATATATTGTTCAAACTTGCAGTAGTTACATCAATAGCCAGATTCTCAAATTGTTCGCGAGCGTTTTGTTCACGAACGACCTCAGCATTAGTCGTTCTAAAAATATCAACTCCCATTAGCAACACCAGTGAGGCATATAAGCTTACACAGCAAGCCACAAAGGTTATCGGTGCCACGACAAACCATCTATTTTTGATTTTTTTACCGCTCTCATGCGACTCCATTTCAGTAAGCTTAAAGTAAGCCTTGTGCTCGCTGAACGGTACTCGTAGTCGCGCAAGATAAACCGCTAACCAAGCTCCGAATGCATATAGACCAGCTAGCACAAATGCCCATACAGACTGTCCCTGTCCTAAGCCAAGCCCAAATAAGAAAGCAGCAATAACGAGTAATGCATGAGCTAGAAAAGCAATGCACCCAAAAGAAGCGAAGTATCCACGACCATGAAAACGCACTGCTAAGCCGATAAGCCCCCCACTAACCGTTAACATTACTGGCGCAAAGGTGTCGTTAACCTGATAGATAAAATACCAAAATAACAGAATGGGAACTGACCATAGAGAAATTGCGAACGCCGCAATAAGTCCATTTTGACGATGTAATTTTGCCTCTACAGCATCGAGTTCTTCCTGCTTTATCTGCACGTAGACGTCCTTTTTTGTCATGGTTTGAATCGCATTTATTCTATGTAGCCTACTGAATTTTATAGACTTTGACTACAACAAACAGAGATATCAATTATATATTTTTGTTGCGAATCGGCGTTAATGTTTTATTCTCAAGGTAGAACCACCGCAAAGTAGTGAGAAAAATGAAATTACGCTTTTATCATTTCGGACTTTTTATTTTTTTCTGCGTACTGCCACATTCCTCAACCGCTTATGAAAAACCAACGTCTGTGGTGATGACTCACTTTGAACACCCAGAAATTGGTCAATTCATTGAGTTAATAGAGCAAGTGTATAAAGACATTGGGATAGAAGTTCAATTTCATCCTGTGCCATCTTTTCGAGGTTTTAAACTTTTAGGTAATCAGCAAGTTGATGCTGATGTATTGAGAATGAAGATCAACGCCGCCTCTTACACCGATTTAATCATAGTAGAACCGGCCATCATTATGGGCAATATGACGAGTCAGCTAATCATAGATCCGAGTATGGTTGAGGCAAATATTGTCTTCAATGAGAATTTAACTGACGCTTTAAAGATGCTCAGTCAACAAAAAATTGATTACCTAGTATTTGGCACAACCACATCACAGCGAAGGGAACTGACCCAATATTTTGAAGTTGTGAAGCTAAAATCTGTGTTACTTAATCACGTGATACACAAAAAGCATCTGCCACTGCTGCGAGAGCTT
>JALUXV010000249.1 GCA_027013165.1 Alteromonadaceae bacterium | reverse complement strand
GGACCGTTGGATGTGGTTGTTACTGCAAAAGGCGAGCATTATGATTTTGTATCTCGCTATTTTTGGCCAGCAAACGGTGGAGATGAAGACCCGGTAACTGGTTCTATTCATACTGGCCTTGCGCCCTATTGGGCAGGTGTTTTGAATAAGCAGGTTTTGTTCGCCCACCAAGCATCCAAACGTGGCGGTGTGTTGCGCTGTGAGGTGAAAGAGAGCAGAGTCATTGTTGCCGGTAAAGCAGTGCATTACTTAGAAGGCGAAATAACCGTATAGTGCCGTAAAAATAGGTTCCTCAACGAGTGGGCATCGCCATCAGCGTCGAGGAACTCTCACTGTTTATTTAAAATTTAGTGAGTGGGACGCCTTTTTCCATTCAAATTTCACATAAGTTAGCTTGCTATCTGCATCGTAAAAAATCCCTTGATTCAGCCCAGCCAACTTATCCATTGACGACACCAGAGTAAGAACCTGAGTATCAAAAGTAACTTCTGTTCTATTCCAATTGTGAAGTACTAGCGTGATAGAACGCGTCTCTGGTTTCCCTTCATAATCAAACCCTGCTCGATTGAAGGTAAATTGAGCTGTGTCTTTTACAGCAGCGCTAAACTCCAACAATTCATACGCTTGTTCCTCTATGCTACCAAAGGTTTTGCCATCATCTTCAAACATCTCACCGGTGGCATGAGTCACACTGTCATCGTGATAATAATGTACTGTGAGCGACTCAGAACTGTACGCTTTAGTCGACATAAAAGTATCAACCATAGGTACAAAAGCACCAGCTTTTACCAACACAGGAATAGTATTGAGATCCACGGGAAGTTTATGAAGCATTCCACCCTCGTAACGGGTTTCTCTCCAGTAGTCGAACCAAACCCCTTTAGGTACAAAAACCTCCTGTTCTGAAGTGCCCTCATCAGTGACTGGCGATACAAGGAAGGCATCGCCCCAAAGGTAAGCGTCTTTATTGTCGATGAGTTCCATATTCGACTCATCGGTGAAGAACAGTGGACGCATCAAAGGCATACCGGACGTAGTATTTTGATAAGCTAAGGTGTAGTTATAAGGCATTAGCTGGTATCGCAAGCGGATATAATCACCGACAATTTGTTGCACTTGTTCATCGTGAAATACAGGCTCAGGGGCGACTTCTTCTTGGGCATGAGGGCGATAGATGGGTTGAAATACGCCATACTGCAGCCAGCGAATGTACATCTCTTTGTCCCAATTATCACCGGCAAATCCGCCTAGATCCGAATGAGTATAGGCCATGCCTAACAAACCCATTTGCAACGACAGTTCAACTTGTGGCTTTAAACCGCCCCATGAACGGCTAACATCTCCCGTCCACGGGATTAAACCGTAGCGCTGAGATCCAGCAAACCCTGAACGCATAAGTATAAAAGGGCGCTCATTAGGCGCAATTTTACGGTGGTTTTCATATACCATTTGAGCCCACACATGGCCGTAAACATTGTGTATCTCATCGGCAGTACCTACCGCGTGTAGCATGTCATGAGGATGTACTTCAGGCTCGCCTAAATCACCCCACCAACCGGCGATGCCTTGTTGGTGAAGCTCACCGTAGTACTGCGAAAACCATGATTTGGCGTCTTCATCAAACACATCAACTAATCCGGTTTCACCGAAATAAAAGTCAAAAACTCTAGGTTCACCGGCAAGGTTAGTAGCAAGGGCATTAGCGTCTACCGCACTTTGCCACTGTTTTGACGATGTGAGGATAAAGGGTTCAGTGATCACGATAGTATTTACCCCGTCTTTGGCGAAATCACTAATCATGGTTTCAGGAGTGGGGAATGTTTCTGGATCCCACACCAGGTTACCCATGTGGCCTTGAATGTCTTTGCCAAACCAAAAGAGATCAAAAATAATCGCATCAAGTGGAATGTTGGCTGCCTGGAACTTTGCAACAACATCACGAGCCTCTGCTTCGCTGTGATAGCCGAAGCGTGATGCAAAGTTACCCAATGTCCATCTTGCAGGGAGAGGCTGTCTTCCTGTGACTTCTGTATATGATTCTATGATTTTAGGGTAGGTATCACCAGTGGTGACAATATACGCTGTGCGCCCGCCAATGGCCTCAAACTGCATAACGTCAGCTTGAGTATGGCCTAAATCCATAGCCCCTTTCGCCGTGTTATCAAATAACAACAGATACTTGTTGCTAGAAAGCACCGCAGGCATGGAGTAGTTCATCTGATTAGATTCTGTGGTGTAACCATAGTGAGCACGATTGTACAAAGGCATACGGTGCCCGCGACGATCCATGCCGAGTACGCGTTCTCCGCCGCCAATGAGT
>JALUXV010000248.1 GCA_027013165.1 Alteromonadaceae bacterium | reverse complement strand
AACAGCGGCTCACAAAAAACGGCCCCGGTCCGTGATCGGACTCGGGGCCGCCTGGAATACCCGCACCACAGGCTCGTACCGAAGTACAGCGGTGTATACTGGTTGCAGCCACGAGTCTTGGCGTGTTCAAGCTCGGGGTTAGTCGCCCTGTGGGTGTTACAGCACCTTCAGGGCGATGCTTTTCATGAGATCAGTGTCACTATCGTAGTGATGCAAATCGATGTCAAGGGGTGCCTTATATATAAGGCAAACCGAAACACTCGTTATTTTTTGGTGTAAGGTTCTCGTATGAAACTGCATGTCCTGAACGATGATCAGGTCATCATCGATGCTGTACACTTTCTGGGCAGCACCCTGTGGACAAACTTCGCCCCGTTCGGCGAGGCAGGCCGGTTTTTTGCCATGCAGACCGCACGGCAGGGTATGACGGACTTCTCCATCATCCAGTATCGTCATTACCTTGTTTCCGAGGCCCTCGAAAAACGTATATGAAAAGCTTCCCCTATCGAGCGGTTGCTCCGTTAGTGCTGATAGGGATTCCTCAATTTCAAAGGTGTTCAATAGCTCCCAACTCCTGTTTTGCCTTCTAAATCACTGCATTTAGAGAATATGTTACATATACTCTTGACTGGGGAGCATAAATATGTAACATATTCTCTAAATTGGGCAAATTTAAAGGAGCAAATGATGATGCCTGTTATTCGATTGAATGACGCCACATTTGTCGATCTCAAGACAATCTCAACCTGGATCGGGACCAAGACGCCTTCAGAAACAATAGACGCCATCGTCCGCGATAAGATGGAAGCGCTTGACCTGGAGCGAGACATTGACAGTGGGGCCTTGGGTAGCAATAACCCAGAAGGGGATCTTGTCTTTGAAAAAGCGCCGGGCCTTTCATTCACGAGAATTCTGTCTGCAAGCGTGGATAACGGGAAACCTGTGAAGGTCAACTGGGCTGGATTACTGATGAAGGTAATCAGTGCTGTGAAGGCAAAGGGTATGAATGGTGAAAAACTGGTAACAGAATTGCAGATTCCGGCCAAGACGTCCGAGTACACGCAGGACGGCTACAAGTATTACCCGGATTTGGGTGTCTCAATTCAGGGGCAATCTGCCATGGATGCTTGGAAGGAAGTAAGTAGGCTTGCACAAAAATACGGCATCACCGTAGAAGTTCGATTCCAATGGAGAGAAAACAAAAAGGCACAGCATCCTGGTAAAGTGGGTGTGATCCGTGCAGGGCGATAATCTTAAGATTCAGCTAGCCATTAACAATAAGAATTCGTAAACTTTGCCGCAAATGAAAAGCATGGATATCGCAGACATATTATTGTCGCCTTCAGAATCATTAACCATAGATCAATATCAGTCACTGGCTCGTGAAACTGATCGCACGGCAAAAAACGGTAGTACTGGGCTAGAGTTCCCTCTCTTAGGTTTGTTCGGCGAGGTTGGAAGCCTCATGAGCGAGCTGAAGAAAAAACAACGCGATGCAGATTCTTATCTCGGTTACGAACCATCCGTAGTAGAGGAGCTTGGTGATGTGTTGTGGTATTTCGCAAACTCTGCCTCAAGATCTAATATCAATCTCTCAGACATCGCGACTGGTTTGGGATCAACAGGCCAAGTCAAATCAAACTCCGTCGAGTGTAGCAATATAACGTTTTCAGAACTCCAACCAACGTTAACTAAATCAGGGCCAAAACAACCTCAAGACTTCGAGCTCACTCTAATGAAGCTCGCTGGTGAGGTCGGAAAATTTACTGCAGAGTTTTCTGCAGACGCTTCCCTAAAGGATGCAGAAACAATTTACAGGCATATGTGTTCTATCTTCCGCTCTCTGA
>JALUXV010000247.1 GCA_027013165.1 Alteromonadaceae bacterium | reverse complement strand
CCCAAAATAACGGGTCCAAAATTTATACCAATACCCACGTTAATTGGCTCATAACCACTGTTTTTACGGTGTTGATTGTAGATTCCAAGGGCTTTTCGCAAATCTAATGCTGCCTGTATGGCATCATCAACTTTATTTCTTGCCGTACCACCGGGATGGTCAAAAAGGGCCATAATGGCATCGCCAATAAACTTATCTATAAACCCGCGATTTTGATGTATTGGATCATTCATCCGCAAAAAGTAGGAGTTTAGAAAACTCATCAACTCGTGAGGACGCATTTTTTCAGAGAGGCTGGTAAACCCGCGAATATCACAGAATAAGATAGCAACATCATCTTCATCGGCGTGACCAAGCTCTAGTAAGCCGGTACCGTTTTTGGTGATGTGATCGACAAATTGTCGAGGTACAAATTTCTGAAACGTTTGCGACAGCCGTAGCGCTTCATCGGCTGTTTGTTGGAAGCCTCGCTCCTTTTCTTCTGCCGAGTGAACAATTTTTCGCGAAGGAGGTGCAGAAATGTGGTTTGAACGCCGACTAATAATTATCGTAACAACAACACCGTAGGTGCTTACCACCAACAAAAGAAGTAGCAACCAATGGGTCGTTGTCACGATAGTATTGCCTCGTTCGTTATAGTGTAGCGAAGACCTTGTCTGCTGCATCAAGTGTGGCTGCAATAATATTTGCATCGTGGGCCTTAGACACAAAACCCGCCTCATAAGACGCTGGAGCAAGGTATACGCCTTGATCTAACATGCCATGATAGAACTTATTAAACTGCTCGGTATTGCAATTAATGGCTTGCTGATAATTAGTTACACGCTCAATATCAGTAAAGAATAGCCCAAACATGCTGCCAGCAACATTAGTACTTAGTGGAATACCGTGTTTGTTTGCCAGTGCTTGCATACCACTTGCTAGCGCTTTGGTATTTTCAAATATGGAGTCATACAAATGGGCGTCTTGTAACTGAGATAAGGCCGCAAGGCCAGCTGCCATGGCTACAGGGTTTCCTGAGAGCGTCCCTGCTTGGTAAACCGGGCCTGTTGGCGCGATATGCGACAAGATTTCTTTTTTGCCGCCAAAGGCACCTACGGGCATGCCGCCACCGATAACTTTACCTAAACAGGTGAGATCTGGTTTGATATTGTAACGTTCTTGAGCACCACCGCGAGAAACACGAAAGCCTGTCATTACTTCGTCGAAAATAAGCACACTGCCAAATTGATCACAAATATCTCGCAGACCTTCAAGAAAACCCTCAACTGGCGGTATACAGTTCATATTACCTGCTACAGGTTCAACGATAATACACGCAATATCATCACCATGGGCTTCGAACACTTCGCGTACACTGTCTAAATTATTGTATTCAACAGTCAAAGTATGTTCCGCTACATTGGCTGGCACACCGGGAGAGCTAGGAACGCCAAGGGTAAGCGCGCCTGAACCAGCTTTGACTAACAATGAGTCAGCATGACCGTGGTAGCAACCCTCAAACTTAACGATTTTATTGCGGCTTGTGTAGCCACGGGCCAAGCGAATAGCTGACATAGTGGCTTCAGTACCCGAGTTCACCATACGCACCATTTCCATGGAAGGTACGATTTCGGTAACTTTCTCTGCCATAATAACTTCGGCTTCGGTAGGTGCGCCAAAAGACAGACCGTTATGAGACGCCGCAATGACTGCTTCTCGTATGGCGTCATTGTTGTGACCTAACACCATTGGGCCCCAAGATTGTACATAGTCGATGTATTGTTTGCCGTCTGCGTCCCAGATATATGGACCATCAGCTTTTGAGATAAAGCGTGGTGTTCCGCCTACTGCTTTAAAAGCACGTACAGGAGAGTTAACACCGCCTGGAATGATTTTCTGGGCTCGGGAAAATAAAGATTCTGATTTTTGCATTCGATTAGTTGCTCTTATTTGTGTACCAAATGACTTCTCGTTCATATTTGGACACTAAGTGGTCTACACCCAGCGTAAGTGCGAAAAGTGCCATCCTAACGAGAACACCATTGTCAGTTTGACGAAAAATAGCGAGGTTAGGGTTTACGTTAAGGTCGTTATCCAGTTCGTTAGCTTCTGTACGTGAATCCCGTGGAAGCGGATGCATTATCACGGTTTTAGATTGAAAATGTTTAGTGTAAATCGACTGATTAAGTCTGAATTTTCCACGGTATTTATTCGCTTCATCTTGCGAAGGAAAGCGTTCTTCCTGTATACGCGTTTGATAACAGATGTCAGCATCCATGCTGCCTTCAAGCTTATCTGTGATGGTAAGCTTGTGGCCTGCATTTTCAATCGCGTCAATAACTGGTTGAGGCATTGCCAGCTCTTTAGGAGAAATCAGTGTAAATTGAATGTTTTTAAATAAACACAATAGTTTGGACAATGAGTGTACGGTTCTGCCGTAGCGAAGATCGCCAATCATCGCAATGTGTAATCCATCAATACCCTGTCCATGATATTCCAGCTCACGTTTAATAGTGAACAAGTCGAGCAAGGCTTGCGTTGGGTGTTCATTGGCCCCGTCACCACCATTGATTACGGGGACTCGGCTTCCTTCGGCAAACTCTGCTACCGACCCCGCGGCAGGGTGGCGCATGGCAATAATATCTGAGTATCCACTTAGCACACGTGCAGTGTCATACAAAGATTCACCTTTCGCCAGCGCAGAGTTAGCCATTCCGGTAGTTTCTCTTACCTCACCACCGAGTAGGTTAAATGCAGTACCAAAACTAACACGAGTACGGGTACTGGGTTCGAAAAAAAGGTTGCCTAGAATGGCGCCGTCGAGCACTGTGGTTCGTTTTTGGCGTTTGGCATAAGGTTGCATTGCGTCAGCAACCGAAAACACTCTTTCTATGGCATCACGGTCAAACTGATTGACCGATAAAATATGGTTTCCAGTGAAATCAGACATTAGTCACTCGTAATATTAAACAAACCCTATCAGTTTATACTAATCCAACATTTGCCTAAAGCCGAAGGCCCTATTGGTTTTTATACAATTCAAACCAAACTACGATTTTTTCTACCGCATTGAGCACGTGTTGTTGGATTTCTTCATCGGATAGTATTGGCTGAATCCCGCAAAGCATCATGATATGAAAGTCACCTTTGAGCAAAGAAATGAAGTCATTCGCCAATTGCTGACATTGAGGTTGTGAAATGGTACCTCCCCCATAAGTGTAAATAATGTCTGCAATGTACCTGAGTGAGGCATGTGGACCCGCGTCATAAAATAGCTCAGCCATATGCTGGTTTGTCCCCGACTCAGCAATAAGAATTCTAAACACGGCCACGGTGTCTGGGTCTTGAAGCAGGCGAATAAACAAATCGCCTATGTGCATCATGCAGGTAGAAAAAGGCATTTCCTTAAGCCCAGCTTCCATGAGTTGACTGGTATCGAGTTGGTAAGACTGACATTTTGCAGAGATAGCCGCTTGAAACAAGGTGTCTTTGTTGTCGAAATGTGAGTATACCGTCTGTTTGGATACACCCGATGCTTTTGCCACTTTGTCCATAGAAGTGTTGGCAAACCCTTCACTTAAAAACAAACAAGATGCCGCAGAGAGTATCTGCTGTCGTTTCTCTTCACTTTTTGGGCGGCCTTGGCGTTTGTTATCCGATGTGGTCAAAACATTTCCTCAATAATTTTAATTATCAAACTAGACGGTCTAGTTTTATTATACTAGCATAGCAAGGTAAATTGTACAGCGTGAACAAGGAACTTGGGTAATGTCGAATCACGATCAAACGCAAAATTTCAACAAGCCGGCGCTGTATTCTGCCGTCCTCATTTTTTTCGTATCGCTAGTTGTTTTGCTATTCGCCGCCGGTATCAAGGGGGCTACATCAACCCCTGAACAACAATTGCCCACTAGCGTTGCTACCCAGTCCATTCAAATACAAAATGGTTTCGTTACGCCTATCAATATTATAGGCCAAATAGAATCTCCACAGGCGGCTGATATGGCTTTCGACAACAGCGGTGAAATACTGGCGGTGTACGTTGAAGAAGGTGATTCAGTCGTAAAAGGGCAGACTTTGGCGGCTCTTGAAACCCGTCGCATTGACGCTCAGCGCAGTGAACTGGAAGCGTCGTTAGCTCAGGCTGAAGCAGAGCTAAAGCTTGCCTTGATTAGTCAAACACGCACAAACAATATGGTGTCTCAGTCACTAAGCTCTAAACAAGCGAAAGACGAGGCTGATACGCGTGTCGATGCTGCACAAGCACAAGTAAATGGCATTAAAGCGAGTCTAGTGAGGCTTGATGTTGAAACGGAAAAGTCGAAAATTACCGCACCATTCAATGGGAATGTGAGTACTCGCTATCTAGATGAAGGCGCGGTGGTAAACCCTGGTGTGCCAGTGTTACGTATGACTTCAAATAATCGCTTGTACGCTCGCTTTGCGGTTTCTATGGAAAGCTTATCGTCATACGGTGTTGGTAGCAGTGTGTTATTGCGTAACCGCGAAGGTGCAGTGCGCGGTGACGTTTTACAGCAATTGCCCATTCGAGACGCGCTAACACGGTCGGTGGACATACTTGTTGTACTTGAGGAAAACCCAGCTTTAATACCGGGTGATATTATTACTCTTACTGGAGAAAAGGCTCACAGTGAAAGCGGCGCGTGGATCCCCACAAGTGCATTGAGCAACGGCGTTCGAGGTTTGTGGCGTTTGTTTGTGGTGAACGTAGAACAAGGCAATAAGGTTGAGGCGCGTGCGGTAGAAGTCTTGTATACCGACGGTCAAAATGCGTTTGTTCGTGGCGCTATAGATAACAACCTTGTTTATGTAACACAAGGCACCCATAAGCTAGCGCCCGGGCAATTGGTCTCTGTTAAACAAGATATTAGCGAACTTGGAGCGCAACGATGATCCCTACGCCCCAAGAAGACAAAAAACCTTACCCTTGGTACACCCTGTTTTATCGCAGAGGTCACTTACTCGTATTGAGTTTGCTGGTTATTTTGGTCGCCGGTTTATCCGCACTCAATACCTTGCCAAGGTTAGAAGATCCTAGAATTGATACGCGAAATGTATTGGTCATTACGCCATACCCAGGTGCATCTGCCGAGCGTGTAGAAGCCCTTGTTTCGGATGTTATTGAAGACAGGCTTCGGGAGATATATGAGATCAAAGAAATTAAATCTACCTCCAGAGCAGGTATATCGGTCATTAATATCGAAACTCAAGACTGGGTAGACAATACAACAAATGAGCAGCTATTTAGTGAGATAAGAGACGCATTGCGAGAGGCTGAAACCCAGTTTCCACAGGGAGCTGCATCGCCTGTATTCGATGAAAAACGCGGTGCCACTGCATTTACACTGCTGCTCGCGTTGAAAGCTGAGTACCCAGAAAATACCCCACTTACTCTCACATCTCGCCTTGCTGATGAATTGACTGACAGATTGCGCAACGTCAATGGTACCGAGCTGGTCAGAATATATGGTGCACCCACGGAAGAAATCCGTGTGAGTGTGTCACCAGAACAATTGGCCTCTACTGGTTTAACACTGGCCCAAATCAGTCAAGCTATCAGCGCGGCAGACCCTAAGCTTCCTGCGGGTGTTCTCAATACCAGCCAAAGTAATTTGCGATTCACAGTAGCGAAGGAATTGGATGGCGTTGCTATGATTTCGGCAATCCCACTAATTAACACCTCAGGTAGGTTTTTGCGTGTAGATGATGTAGCTACTGTGACTCGTGCTTATCAAACGCCTCGTTCAGATATAGCGTTACTCAATGGTGAAGAAGTGATTTTTGTGGGGGCACGGATGCAAACTTCGGTTCGCGTCGACGAGTGGACTCAAAGTGCGCTAAAGGCTGTTGAGGGTTTCAATGAGGAATTCAAAGGGAGTGTCAGGGCCGACATTGCTTTTGAACAGAATCAATATACGGCAGCAAGACTTTCGGAGCTTTCAGGTAATCTAATACTGGGGTGTGCCGTAGTTACCTTTGTGATTTTCTTATTTATGGGCTTGAAAGCGTCTTGGATTGTTGGTTTGGCGTTGCCTTTGTGTGCTTCTTTTGCCTTGTTCTCGTTGAGCTTTTACAACGAGCAAATACACCAGATGTCCATTTTCGGTATGATTATCGCCATTGGTCTTCTTATTGATAACGCGATAGTAATTACCGATGAAATTCGAATAAACCTGCAAGATGAAAGCCTCACCCGAGTGGGCGCTATGGCAAAAAGTGTTTCACATTTGTTTGCCCCGTTACTCGCCTCTACGTTAACTACTATTCTTGGTTTTATGCCGATTTTTCTGCTTAATGGCAATATTGGTGACTTTATTAGCCCAATTGCTATCAGTGTGGTCATGGCGTTAGTTGGCTCGCTATTTATTTCGTTGACCTTAATTGCGGCCCTCGCCGCGCGCTTTTTACCTCGCTATACCACAGACTCTCAGGCGTCTCAGCGTTGGTGGCACACGGGAATTCAAACACCTAGCTTAAGTGAAGCTTTTAATAAACAACTAGGCCGCTGGATTAAACAGCCTTGGTTGGTGTTACCCGTAATTATTGGCTTATGCGCCTCTGGGTTTGTGTTATCTGGAACATTGGCTAACGTGTTTTTCCCAAGTGCCGACAGGGACCAGTTCGAGATTTATGTGTGGACCAAAGACGGTGCGAGCATAGAGAACACGCAAGCATATACACGCGAATTGGATAGCTTTATTCGCATGCATGACGATGTGGCACAGGTGAGTTGGCTTATCGGCGGTTCGGCACCTTCTGTGTACTATAACCAAGTAATGACTCGAGACAATTCTCCGAATTTTGCTAACGCTGTGGTCACTACAAACAACGTGTCTTCTGCGGTAACACTTATCGAAACGCTACAGAAAGACTTGGATGAAAGGTTTCCTCAAGTACAAGTGGTGGTTAGAGCTTTTGGCCAGGGACCGCCCATTGCGGCGCCCATTGAGGTTGAAGTGTATGGTCCTGATCTAGAAACCTTGAACGATTTAGGCCAGCAAGTTCGTCTGTTGTTGTCTGAAATCCCTGGGGTAACACAGTCAATTGCCACGGTAACCATGGGCGAGCCTGAACTCAATTTATCCACCAACAGTGACGCATTGTCGTTCATAGGGGCAGGTCTTAATGACTTGGCAAACCAAATGCAAACGAATTACTCTGGCGTTACTGGCGGCTCAGTACTGGAAAGCACTGAAGAAATCCCTGTACGGGTACGCTTAGACGATACTTTTAGACAAAGTTTATCAAGTATTGACGCCATGCCTGTTCCTACGGGTAATGCTGAAAAATGGTCGTCGCTGGGGGCGCTTGCTGATGTCTCTTTGAATCCTTCTATTAGCAGTATTACTCGTCAAAACGGTGAAAGATTAAATCGAATTCAAGCGTTTTTATTGCCCGGCGTGCCCGCAGTTGATGCTAGCAATGCGTTGCGCGAAAAACTCAATGAGCGTTTAGAACTGCCTCAAGGCTACCGAATTTACTTAGCCGGAGACGCCGATGAACAGCAACGAGCATTGGGTCAGTTAGGTACTTATGCGCCCGTATTGCTCGTGTTAATGGTCACTACCTTGATCCTTACTTTCACCAGTGTGCGAATGGCTAGTGTTATTGGACTAGTGGCCATACTTTCTGTGGGATTGGGTATGTTTAGTTTATGGATTTCTGGCCTTCCCGTTGGCTTTAACCCATTACTCGGTTGTGCCGGGCTTATTGGTGTAGCCATAAATGGCTCTATAGTGGTGATTGCGGCGATAAACGCCAATCCAAAGGCGAAAAGTGGTGATACCCGTGCCATTGTGCAAGAAACTATGGGTTGTAGCCGACACATCTTGTCCACTACCTTCACCACCGTCGGAGGCCTTGTTCCTTTGTTACTCTTCAGTGAAGGAAGCTTCTGGCCCCCTCTCGCTGTAGTGTTGGCCGGAGGGGTTGGCTTTTCGGTAGTATTGTCGCTGGTTTTTACACCGACAATTGTTGCGGCGTTTCAACGTAGACGCTATAAAAAATGGACTGACAGTACTCCAACCACGGCGTAAAATGTAACCTAAGTTAGCTAATGGCTCGTATTAGGGTTATGTGGATTAAGTTAAAACAACTTTGGCATACTGACTGTGTTCGATGCCAAAGAGTGCGTCTGTATGTCATCTGGGCGCTTATTATGTTTGTGGTGTACTTTTATGTCTGGTGAAAATATAGAACCTATTTTGGTGAAAGCGGCGTCTAAGAGCAACGGCATTACCAGTATGGTTATTGGTGGCATTGGCTTGCTGCTATCCATCGTTTGGTTTTATGTGACCCCCGACTGGTTGTTCTTAGCTGGTATTTTCCTTACTAGTGCATCCCTTGTCACTTTACTAGTGGGATGGTTCAAAGTAAGAGAGCCGGCTTATAGCTTAGCAATTTCACCTACAGAAATTGGCTATCATCACAGACTTGGTGCTTGGTCTATTGGGTTTGAGAATTTGCAGCGAGCAGGCTGCCCAAGGGTAAGGCAAGGCCTAGAGCATTCAGATATTGAAGCGGTGGGTTTTAAATTAAAGTCTTATGCGCCTTTTTTTAACTCTATATCGCCCCGACTTATCACACATTTGCTTATGGAGCAGCGTCCGCTATTGAACCACGTAACCCAAGAAGATTGCTCTACGGGAGGTTGCTATGTACCTGCGATGTTTGATGACAAGCACTTCAAATTAGAAGACGGTACAGTACTCACCGGAGTAAAGGCTATGTTGGCCAATCGTATGCAGTTGCTTCGCGAGCACTTAGGGTTTGACGTTTATATTGCATCGTCTGAGCTGGATAGAGCGCCTGATGCATTCGCCAGCCTCGTTAATGATTGTCATCGGGTATCTCAACAACATTTGCGCTAGATGTTGTTTAGCAGCACAGTTCCCTCATCTTGAATACGCTCTAGCTCGCTGGTAAGCGATGGGAGGTGTTCTGCAACCATAAGGTGTTGACCGAGCTTTAGCGATGATTCCAACTCACTTGCTAAGCTTTGCAGCCTCGGTACTCCCGTGTAACAACTCGCTCCATGAAGCTTGTGAATTTCCTCTTTCAAAGCGTTGTAGTCATTTTCTTCCCACAAGGCTTGTATGATATCTCTAGTTTCTGGTAGCAAGTTGATAAAGTCTGACAGTAGCTCTTTAGCGGCATCGTAATTTTGGTTGGCGCGCTTTAATGCTAAGTTCCAGTCTAAAGACGGGAGAATTATTTGGCTTGGATTAGCGGTGTGACACCAGGCTCTAATCAAATCAAGTAATGAACTCATTTCTATGGGTTTAGGCAGGTAATCGTCCATACCCGATGACAGTAAACGCTCCTGTTCTTCTCTAAACGCATGGGCTGTTACCGCGATGATAGGAGTTCCCATATTTAACGCCGATTTTCTGATCGCCCGAGAGGCTTGAAGACCGTCCATTCCCGGCATTTGCACGTCCATGAGAATCAAATCAAACTCTTGAGTTTGACAGTAGTTTACGGCTTCTTGACCACTGGTGCTGGTGGTAAGAGATACGGGGGAATTATTCAACCAAGTTTTGAGTAACTTTAAGTTCATTTCCATATCGTCCACTGCCAAAATTCGCGCTTTGGGTAGACTATTTATTTTTTCTTGATGGGGGTTCTTCACCGGAACCGATTTGGTATTCACTAAGCTGTCTAGCTTGGACGGTGTCATTGGCATACGCATTTGCGTATGGAAATATTGCGTCAAGCTCTGATATTGAGTAAAGGGTTCTGGCCCTGAATACCATAAAATACGCTGCTTGGCGTTAAAATGAATAAACTGACTAAGGTATTCGTCTCTTTGACTCATTTTAGATACAGGAATAGTGGCCATAAACATATCGGGCTGGAATGTAAATGTGCTTAGGTAAGCTAAAGACTCTGCGCAATAAACTTCGGCACCTAGCGCTTTTAGCATGGCAGCACTCGCTCTGCGCGTAGCTGGTATAGGATCGAAAATGATCACTTTTTTATCTTGCCAACCCGGTTGAGGCACCAAAGAAAACTTTTGGCTTAAGTGGTTAGTGCGAATGGTTACGCTAAAGGTAGAGCCTTGGCTGGGTACGCTTTTTAGGGTGAGTTCTCCACGCATAAGGCGCACTAGTTCACGGCTAATGACTAAGCCTAAACCTGTCCCTTGGTAGTTGCGATTTAGCGCATCATCAACCTGAGAGAAGGCATTAAAGAGCTTTTTCTTGTCGTGACGACTAATACCAATTCCCGTGTCTTCAACAATGAGTTCCAGTTCGTGAATACCATGGGGGAGCGCTCTGCCTTTTGCCGAGAGGGTTATCGTACCCGCACTGGTAAATTTAAGCGCGTTGCTAAGCAGGTTATTAAGTATTTGTTTTATCCTAAAAACATCACCAATGAGTTTGTCAGGTAGAGGGCCCAAATCAAATACAAACTCAAGCTTTTTGCTATGGCACGATTTAGACATGATGGTGACCATTTCTTCGAGCAATTTGTTAGGCGAAAATGGCTGGTTATTAATTTGCAACTTTCCAGCTTCAATTTTGGAAAAGTCCAACACGTCGTTGACTATGGTCAGTAAGTTGTCTGCGGCAGTGTCGATAATTCGCGCTTGCTCTTGTTGCTCAGTAGGTAGTGAGGCGTGGGCTAACTCTCGGCTAAAACCAAGAATAGCATTAAGGGGAGTACGAATTTCGTGACTCATGTTGGCCAAAAATTGGGACTTAACATTACTTGCTTTAATCGCATCTTTGCGGGCTATATCTAACCGCGCATTCTGCTCTTCAATAAGCTCCATGTTATTTCGCAAGTCGTCGGTGGCTTGCCTTACTTCAAGCTCCAATTGACTGCGGCTCTTTTCCATTAACGCGATAGAAAACAAGCTCGCTTCAAGAAATACTCCTACCTGAAAACAATAGGTGGTGAAATCGTTTGAAGGCAGTACACCAATTAAACTGAGCATGCCAATGATTGCACCTGAAGCCAGCATAGTCCAAGCAAACATAAAATAACGAGCAGGTTTAAATTGGTTTGAAAAGGCCTCTACACCGGCATAGATGTAACTACAAATAGCTAGTAGCCCAACCCCATACACTAAGTTATTTTTCCAGATAGGAGATAAAATATCGATAAAACATACCAGCCCAGTAACTAACTGAATGGCCAGAAGAAGTAACACAATAGGATGTGCAGTTTTGGCGTTGTCTTGGGTTTCCAGAAACGTAACTGTGAAAATGCCGGAGCATATGCCAATGACCACAAAAATGAGCTCGGTATGTTCTGCAAGCCATGTAGACACCCCCTCTGGAGAGGCAATGCTAATATGCCCTCCCCAGTTAAATTGCCACCAAATCACTGCCAATATATAACCCACGTAAGCAAGCAGGCTTTTTTCCTTAACCCCCATATAAAGCACTAGGTTATATACAGCGAGTATAATTAAGCCACCGTAAAATAACCCCCAAAGAATACCATCTACTTGACTGTAGCGGCTGTGCAATTCTTCTGGTTGTGCTTTAAGTGGTGTAATCAGACTAGAGGACTGACTTTCTACGCGAATATATAAATCTACTTGCTGAGAGCTTGGTAATGACGCTCGAAAGGTAGGTATACGGTACTGCTGCTGACTTTGTAACTTGCCTTGGTGGCTGTCCAGTAAAACTTGACCATTACTTACTAAATAAAAGTCAACCAAATCCAATTGACTGAAATTAATGGTAAAGACCCAATTTTTTTGGTTACTGGCATTAGTAATAGACGTGAGAAGCCATACTCCGTTATCCCTGAACCCAAAATTGGGATTTTGGTTAGGTGGAATACGAAAGTCGTTGCGCCTAAGAACTACGTCTTCTAACGACAATGCCGCATCGGTTTCGTACAAATAGAAAAGCGAAGACGATAAATCTACCGTGGTATTCTCGTCATAAAGCTGTTCGTTGTATTGCGCGCTTGCCGAAAAACACAAGAGAAAAAGCGCGGCAGTGGCAAAATACTTGAAAACTGAGTCTAAATGCATGTCCGTGGCACTTACAGTTGAAGCCTTTAGTTGATGACTGTTATTAAACCACTCATCGGGCAATTTGTACAAAGGAAGGCTTGATATTGCACTCACAAGCGGATTCCCCCACAATAGGATTTTAAAGAGTAACACTTGTCGCTGGAATTTACCTTCCTACGTCCCTAGCAGTGTGCTGTATACAATGTGTTTGCAGCCTTGGGTTATCAATAAAAAACGCAGAGCACCATGAGCGATCAAATAACAATAAACCGAGACGGGATAGAACAGCTTCCCCTAAGACGTTTTACCGAAGACGCCTACCTTAACTACTCAATGTACGTGATTATGGACCGCGCTTTGCCCCATATCGCCGATGGGTTAAAGCCGGTGCAACGGCGTATCATTTACGCTATGTCCGACTTAGGCCTCAGCGCTAGTGCTAAGTACAAGAAGTCTGCAAGAACAGTAGGTGATGTATTGGGTAAGTTTCACCCTCACGGTGACTCTGCCTGTTACGAAGCCATGGTGTTGATGGCGCAGCCGTTCTCTTACCGGTATCCCTTGGTTGACGGGCAAGGAAACTGGGGAGCCCCAGATGATCCTAAGTCGTTTGCTGCAATGCGATACACAGAAGCCAAATTGTCGCGATTCAGCGAAGTGTTGCTCAACGAGCTAGGGCAAGGCACGGTAGATTGGGTTCCAAACTTTGACGGGACACTACAAGAACCGAGTATGCTTCCCGCTCGTCTTCCCCATATTTTGTTGAACGGGGTAACCGGTATTGCAGTGGGCATGGCTACCGACATTCCCCCGCATAACGTGCGCGAACTTGCTACTGCTTGTGCCAACATACTGGACAACAAAAAGACCACGCTCGACGATGTTTTAGAGATAGTTCAAGGTCCAGATTACCCCACAGAAGCTGAAATCATTACGCCTAAGGCTGATATACGCAAACTGTATGAAACTGGTCGAGGCTCAGTGAAAATGCGCGCTGTGTTCCACGAGGAAAATGGTGACGTGATTGTTACGGCACTGCCCCATCAAGCTTCAGGGGCTAAAATTCTGGAACAAATTGCCGGGCAAATGCAGGCCAAAAAGCTGCCTATGGTGAGTGATTTACGCGATGAGTCTGATCACGAAAACCCAACCCGCTTAGTGATAACCCCGCGCTCTAATCGCGTTGATACTACTCAATTAATGCAGCACTTGTTTGCTACCACAGATT
>JALUXV010000246.1 GCA_027013165.1 Alteromonadaceae bacterium | reverse complement strand
TCAGGCAAGCACCGGGCAATTTCCTGCGTTAGTAGCGGGAATTACTGAGAATGGTATTGACAGCTTAGGGTTTACCTTTGCTAACGTGCCGAAAGACGTTGAAGGCAAAGTAGACAGGGTTTTATTCATTAGGGCACTGCACAACCTAGCGCGTTTTGAGGACAAAGCTGGCACACTGACTCAAGCCATTGAAGCAACAAAGGCCATGCTAAAACCCAACGGTATGGTGGGTATTGTACAGCATAGAGCACCGGAGAGTTTTGACGATGCTAATGCCATGGGTGACAAGGGTTACTTGAAAGAATCATTCATTGTTTCTTTAATGGAAGACGCTGGTTTTACATTGGTTGCCACGTCAGACATTAACGCTAATCCAAATGACAAGCCCAGTGAGACTGATATTGTTTGGAGACTCCCTCCAACTTTATTAGGTGCGCAAGACAACCCTGAGCTTCAAGAAAAAATGCAGGCCATTGGTGAATCGGACCGAATGACCTTATTATTTGCTCTCAAATAGTTCATCTTCAACTTAGGTTATCGATTAGCATCAATTTTTTAGTAATTGTGTCTTCGGTCTCAACGTGATTGGGATCGAGCACAATACAATCAATTGGGCAGCATGCCACGCACTGAGGCTCGTCATAGTGACCGATGCATTCGGTACATAGGTTTGGATCTATCTGAAAGTGTGGCTGTTTTAGTGATATGGCTAAGTTGGGGCATTCCGGCTCACACATATCGCAGTTAATACACGCATTGGTAATGGTGTAAGCCATATTTACTTCACTTCTACCGCTAACTCGACAGGCGCTTCAAATCCACTGCGCGTGTCTTGAGTATGGGGGAGCTGGCGCATAATAATCGTAAAGTCAGTGGATAATTCGGTTGGTAGCTTAATATAAACCTTGTGCCCACTACCTAATGCTTCATTAATTTCTTTGCCTTGCTTATCCCACATTTGAGTCAGCACAATTGTGGTGTTACCTCGCGGATTCATGATCTCAAGAGTATCGCCGACAACAAATTTATTTTTAACCTCAATGAAATAGCGACCTTTATCATCTTTGCTAATGACTTCTCCTACTACTTGTTGGGTCTGACTAGAGGAGTTGGCATCGTCATAATTTTGCATATCGCTGTGTTTGCGGTGACGCTTCAAGAAGCCGTCGGTATAACCCCTATTGGCTAAATGTTCTAATTGTACGGACAAGTTATGGTCGAAGCCTTTGCCTGAGCAAGCGTCTTCTATGGCTTGACGGTATATTTGTGCGGTGCGTGCGCAGTAATAGAAGGATTTGGTACGCCCTTCAATTTTTAGAGAATCTACACCAATATCAACTAATCGTTGTACATGCTCAACTGCGCGTAAATCTTTTGAGTTGAAAATGTAGGTGCCATGTTCATCCTCGTAAGCGGGCATCTGCTCGCCAGGTCGACCCGGTTCTTCTAATAGAACAATATCGGAGGACGAATCAAATGCGGCTTTTTTCACGAGTGTTCCAAGTAAATCATCTTCTTTCGCTTGAGACGGCTCGTACTTCCAACGACAAGCGTTGGTACAGGTGCCTTGGTTCGGATCCCGTTTGTTAATATAGCCCGAGAGCAAACAGCGCCCAGAATACGCCATACATAAGGCACCGTGTACAAAGACTTCAAGTTCCATGTCAGGACAACGCTGTTTTATTTCTTCTATTTCCTCAATGGCTAATTCGCGAGAAAGAATGACTCTTGAAATTCCCTGTTGTTGCCAAAATTTGACCGCAGCCCAATTTACTGTATTTGCCTGTACCGATAGGTGAATATTTAAATCAGGGTGGGCTTCTTTGGCGAGCATAATAAGCCCTGGATCAGACATGATAAAAGCATCTGGGTTTAAGGCAACTACAGGCGCTAAATCGTCTTTAAAAGTGCGCAATTTACTGTTGTGAGGCGCAATATTATTGACCACATAGAATTGTTTATTATGCGCGTGCGCCTCGGCAATAGCTTCGCCAAGCTTCTCGTAAGTAAACTCATTATTTCTTACTCGCAACGAGTAACGAGGTTGCCCCGCGTAAACTGCATCTGCGCCATAAGCAAACGCATATCGCATATTTTTAATCGAGCCAGCAGGAGAAAGCAATTCAGGTTGTTTGCGCATAAGAGTCTTACCACTAAAAAAATCTGCCGGAGGTTACCAATACACAAGTCACATTGCTTTGACTGAGATCAAAAGCGCTTGATGCCGTTCGTTGATTAAGCTCTTATCAACCTAAGAGTGAAAGCCATTCAATTTTTACAGCCGTCCGAGGCATGGATGTATATGGACTCCACCTGTTTAGCAACAGATGTTGTGTAAAAAA
>JALUXV010000245.1 GCA_027013165.1 Alteromonadaceae bacterium | reverse complement strand
CTACCTGATGGACGGCGTTACACGTTTCTCAACCGTCGGTGTAGATATTGGAGAGAAGCCGTCGGTAATTTCCGCTATCGCTAAGTATCACCTTACCGAAAAGGCCCGTCAGGTCGTTAATGATTCTATGGACGTTCACGGTGGTAAAGGCGTTATGCTTGGGCCGAACAACTACTTGGGTCGTGGGTATCAGGGTATTCCAATCTCAATCACTGTTGAAGGCGCAAATATCCTCACTCGAAACATGATGATATTCGGCCAAGGTGCAATGCGTTGTCACCCTTACGTGCTTGACGAAATTCGCGCAGCCGCAATCGAAGACAAGGAACAAGCACTTGAAGCCTTTGATAAAGCAGTGTTTGGTCACATTGGCTTTGCCATTGCAAACACAGTGCGTAGTGGTTGGTTCTCGTTAACTAATGGTATGTTTAGCTCTGCACCATTCAGCGACGAAACCGCTCGTTACTACAAATTATTGCAGGGTTACAGTGCCAACTTAGCATTGCTCTCTGATATTTCAATGGGTGTGCTAGGCGGTGACTTGAAGCGTCGCGAAAGATTGTCTGCGCGTTTAGGCGATATTTTGAGTGGTTTGTTCATGGCAAGTACCACGTTGAAACGCTACGATGAAGATGGTCGATTGAAAGAAGATTTGCCGTTCTTTCATTGGGCAATGCAAACAACGCTTTATGATATCGAAACCGCAATTAATGAATTCATTAGTAACTTTCCTAGCAAGCCTGTGGCTATCTACCTAAAAGTGCTAGTAATGCCTTTGGGTAGACGCATTAAAAAGCCTTCGGATAGCACAGAACACGCCATTGCTAAAATATTGCAAACACCGTCTTCTGCTCGAAGCCGATTGGGGTATGGCCAATACCTAACAAGAGAGCCAGGAAACTTGGTAGGCGATTTAGAACAGGCGTTGGATGATGTACTTGCATGCGAACCCATATTCGACAAAATTTGCAAGCACAAGCAAGAAAAGCTTCCTTTTGTACGGTTAAATGTACTGGCCGATGAGGCACTGGAGGCTGGAATTATTAGTGAAGACGACGCAGCCCTGTTACGTAAAACCGAAATAGAGCGTCTAAACACAATTAATGTAGATGATTTTGATCACGAAGAGCTCGTGGCGAAAATCAACTCCAAAACAAAGTCGGTAAAGAAAGTTAAAGCCGCGTAATCGCAAAAACTTTCCCCTAATATAAAGCCACCGTTATTTATAACGGTGGCTTTTTTAATGGGGTAACGCCCTAGTTTCTAATCGTTTTTCTTGAACTATTTAATAATTTTTATACGTTTGGTAAGTTAGTTTATATAGGCTATCTTTCTTACAGCTATACACCACTTTATAAACTACAAGACATTGGAGTCATGCATGCTAGAAAATCGCGAAGGCCAAAGCATACCGAACGTAACCTTCCCTACTCGCCAAAACGATGAATGGGTAAATGTAACCACCAATGAACTTTTTTCAGGGAAAACCGTGGTTGTTTTTTCATTACCCGGTGCATTCACGCCAACGTGCAGCTCGACGCATCTTCCTCGTTATAATGAACTGGCTGGTGTTTTCAAACAAAATGGTGTTGATGCTATTTTATGCGTTTCAGTAAACGACACGTTTGTGATGAATGCGTGGGCAGCTGACCAAGAAGCTGAAAATATCACTATGATTCCAGACGGTAATGGCGATTTCACTGATGGCATGGGCATGTTAGTTGAAAAGAACGACCTTGGTTTTGGCAAGCGTTCATGGCGCTACTCTATGCTAGTTAAAGATGGAGTGGTAGATAAAATGTTTATCGAACCACAAAAGCCAGGCGACCCGTTTGAAGTATCTGACGCAGACACCATGCTCGCCTACATCAACCCAGAGGCAACGGTTTCTTCGTCGGTGTCATTGTTCACCAAACCTGGTTGTACCTTTTGTGCAAAAGCAAAATCATTGCTCACTGAGAAAGGGTTAGCGTTTGAAGAAATTGTACTAGGAAATGAAATATCAATTACCAGCTTACGGGCAATGACTGGCAGAGAAACTGTACCTCAGGTATTTATTGACGGAAAACACATCGGTGGTAGTGACGATTTAACTGCGTATTTCGCAGACTAACTACTAAAATGCGAGATTTCTACCTCAAAACCTAACCCGCCACAGCGGGTTAGGCTTCAAATTATGTTACTGACCTACACCACCACACTGTATCTTGTTGTTTTTATGAGATAACGTTAACAAATAAGGTACGCCATTAGCTTAAAAGGCGGAAGTGCTCCGTATTTCCGTGCGTATGAATGGCGGAGTTTTTCCTTTTTGTAAGTTTGATTGGCGTAAAAAGGAATATTTAAGTGATAGGAGGAAAAGTTCCTATTTGTAGAAAGGAGTTTTTCTTGAGATGAATAGTGTTAGGCATTTTTTTAGTATCAGCATGAATTATAATATTTACGACTTGATAGAAAAGATAAGCAAGCGAACCGAATTGTATACGGGCAAGAGAACTTTATCTCATATTCGTAGCTTCCTCGATGGTTATGCTCTCGCTATGCATGAAGCAAACATTCCCAGTACTGGCACTCCAGAATTTTCGGGATTTCACAATTGGTTGGCTAATAAATTTGGTTACGAGAGATTAACTATAGGTTATCCAGAAATATTGCTAGCTGCTTCATTGGGAAAATCAGCAGAACATGAAGATTGGAATATCAATTATTTCAGCGTAACAAAAGCACAACATGACAAATCTGTTGACTTGTTCTTTAGCCTAGTAAGCGAGTACAAAAATGCCTAATAAAACGCTCAAGTCACATCCCGCTTCGCGGGCTACTGGGACAAAAACACAATGCGGCTCCGCCATTTTCGCATTGTGTTATGCGCCAAAGCGTACAGGATTTACATCCATACTTTTATGAAGGATTCTAATTAGCAGAATTTCCTGACTGCCCGTTTGTTTGTAGAAAATAACATGGCTGCCCTGAGGAAATTTTCTGTATCCATCTCTTATTTCATCGCAGCTTTTACCAATATCAGGATTTTCAGACAACATCCAAAATGAATCGTCGAATTGTTTAAGATATACATTACGCTGTTCTCGGCCCCATTTCCGTTGCGTAAACAATGCAATATCTTTTAGATCTGATTTTGCTATTACGGTTAACTTAAACGGTTTCACTCTATTAATTCACCATCTAGTTCTGATATCAGATGCTCAAGGTCGTATTCAGCTTCGCCGCTTTCTTCACCTGCTACAAGTAATTGACGCAGAGTATTTAATTTGGTTTCCTGTGTTTCTAGCAAGCGAAGAGCTGAACGAATCACCTCGCTTGCCGAACCATACCGACCAGTTTGAATTTGGCTAGCGATAAAGCCATCAAAATGGTCTCCAAGGGTAATACTGGTGTTTTTAGCCATCTGGTTTCTCCAAGTACCAATATATACCTAATTATGGTACTTGCGCATTGTAAGTCAATAGCGCATAACAATCACATTAAGCCGCTCGCAGGCTCGCTGGGACAGCATCACATGGGCTCTGTCGCTTTGCTCGGATTTTAGCCCACGTGTTACTGCTCCTTAGGTGGGTGTTATACGCGCCGAAGATTCCACTAACGATTCGTAACCCATGAGGTTACAATAGCTTTATGATTAAGAGTTTTAATACATAAGTTTTATGCTAAAGGAACCACATCAGGAATTCAGAAGAAGCATGAAAGTAAGCTTCGTCTGATCCTGTCCAACCTCGATCTAGCTGAAACGCCTGATGACATGGATTTGCCTGGTCTTTATATGCATAAACTCAAAGGTAACAGAAATGATATTTGGTCTGTCAGAGTGAGTGGTAACTGGAGAGTTACCTATCGCTTTGTTGGGCGAGATGTCGAAATCGTTAACTACGAGGATTATCACTAATGAATATGCATAACCCAGCACATCCCGGTGAGATACTCAAAGAACTTGTTATTAATGCTCTAGAACTCACCATCACTGATGTTGCTCAGCATTTAGATGTTAGCCGCAAAACACTGTCAAAAGTTCTTAATGGTAAAGGAGCCATCACCCCAGAGATGGCACTTCGTCTAGAGCTGGTCTTTGGTAAGCCTTCAGCTGACCATTGGCTACGTTTGCAAAATGCTTTTGATTTATGGCAAACAAGGCAACATCAAAGCTCTTTACATGTATCCCCATATAATTTGGCTGCGGTATAAGACGCGTGTAACAAAAATGCTCAAATCACAACCGTCTGCGTGGGTTACTGGTTTAAATACATCAAGGAGGATTCACCATTGTTTATAGTAATGTTTGAGTTCGTAGTGAAGGATGGTTTCGAAGAACAATTTCTCGCATCATGGCCCAAAACTACGCAAGGTATTTATTTGTTCAAAGGAAGCCTTGGTTCCAGATTGCACCGAGATAAGGATGGAGCATTTATAGCCTACGCCCAATGGCCTAACGAGGAAACTTATCGAAAGGCAGCTGACATTGAAATGAGCGCCGAATACGAACTTCACCGCCAGAATATGCGTGACAGTCTCAACTTAGAATCAACTCGGACGTTGCACGAAATGGAAGTCGAAATTGATTATCTGCATCGACGGGGATTTGATGTATAAGAATCACATTAAGTCGGTCGCAAGCTCCCTGGGACGCTAACAAACCAAGTAACTGTCTCCTCTATTGGCGCTAGGTGTCTACGAGGATATTTTTGAAGTACGAAGTTTGCTATATCGCCTACAAGAGGAAGTGGAAGATACATTCCGCTTAAACACAAAAACCGGTAAAACCGGTTTTTGTGTTTCATCTAGTTTGTGTAATTCACTTAACTAAGCTGTAGTTTGTCCATAAGTAACACAGCTTGAGTACGAGTGTTGATTTCAAGCTTTCTTAGTATTGCACTAATGTGCGCCTTGATTGTTGCTTCAGTCACATTCATTTCATGGGCTATTTGTTTATTCATGAGCCCAGAGCGCAAGTAAGACAATACTTGTATTTGTTTTGGGGTAAGTTCTCTAAAGCGCTGTAAAAGTAGTTTTAACTCATCGTCAACTTTATCAAGTTCTTCTTCCATACCTTCGGGTAGCCATTTGTTACCCTGAATAATTTCAGTAATCGCGTGTGCAACGTCTTTGGTGGGTGAAGTTTTTGGAATGAAGCCATTTGCTCCTAAACTCATCACTTGCGCAACTACTTCAACACTGTCGGTTCCAGAAATAACAGCGATAGGAATATTGGGGTAATTTTCAACTAGAGTAATTAGCCCATTGAAATACTCACCACCCGGCATATTAAGATCTAGAAGGATAAGTTGAATTCCTTCGTTCTCGTTTAACTTAACAACCGCCGCATCTAAACTTCCGGCTTCCAGTATTTCCGCATTCTCTAAATGCGCTGCTAATGCACCACTAATCGCCTCTCTGAAAAGAGGATGATCGTCGGCTACCAATATTCTCGTCATTCGGGCTACAGCTTCCATTAACTATGTCTAATATAGAGTAATACTTTCGGCTAATTAACTAAAGCTTTATTGTTTAAAAATAATAACATTCGGGGGTTTTTATTCCGATTTTGATTGGCATTTTATGACAGAAGGGTAAAATTGCCCGCCACCACACGCTATACGAGTATTTATTGTGCAAAAATCAGATAACCTCTACGCCAACCCCATGGGTAAAGTCGAAGATTTCTCATTCGATGAGTCTGTCGTAGATGTGTTCCCTGATATGATACAGCGCTCTGTGCCTGGCTATACATCCATTGTTCATACTATTGGAGAAGTAGCGGGGAAAGTGGTTACACCTGGATCACGAGTGTATGACCTTGGTTGCTCGTTGGGAGCTGCTACGTTGTCAGCGGCAAGAGCCACTAAAAATATCCCTTGCGAAATCATTGGTATCGACAGTTCAAAAGCTATGGTTGAACGCTGTCAACGTATGGTACAGGGTTTCACCCTACCCAACCCAATCGAAATACTATGTCAAAACGCGCAGGATACAAGGTTTGAAAATGCATCTATGGTAATAATGAACTTTACTATGCAATTCATTCCACCAAACGACAGACTTGCTTTGTTGTCTAGTATCTTTGAAGGGTTAAACCCCGGTGGTGTTCTAGTGCTATCAGAGAAAATAAAGCACCCTAGTGACGTGGGTAACGAATGGCTTATTGATCTTCATCACCAATTTAAGCGAGACAATGGATATAGCGAGTTGGAAGTTAGCCAGAAGCGTGCTGCACTTGAAAAAGTGATGCTTACTGATACTTTTGCAACCCATGAACAAAGGCTCAAAAGTGCGGGTTTTAGCGATGTAGTTATGTGGTTTAAATGCTACAACTTCACCTCAATGCTCGCGGTTAAAGCGCCCAAATAAATTATAGAGATTTCTCATGCGACCTGAATCCGTCTGGTTTAAAGAATGCTTCCAAACCTTATTGGACAGCCCCCTTGCCCATTGGCTAGAAACACTTCCAGCCCAACTTACCGAGTGGCAAAAATCCGGTAAACACGGAGAATTTGATAAGTGGTGCCGATTACTAAATAAACTTCCGCAAACCACCCCTTCATCAATCAAGTTAGAAAATGTGGTTGAAATCGGTGACATAAATGACATTGACGTCTATACCAGCAAACAAATACAGGGATTGTTAAAACAGTTTATGCCTTGGAGAAAAGGGCCTTTTTTTATCCACGGTATTCATATCGATACAGAATGGCGTTCAGATTGGAAATGGGAACGGGTAGCTCCGCACATTTCGTCACTAAAAGACCGTAATGTGCTAGACGTTGGATGTGGCAGCGGTTATCACATGTGGCGAATGCTGGGTGCTGGTGCTCGCAGTGTATTTGGCATTGATCCAACGCAGCTTTTCTTAATACAGTTTCAAGCCATTAAACACTTTCACCAGCACAAAAACATTCATTTCTTACCTCTTGGTATTGAAGAAATGCAACCTTTGCAAGCGTTCGATACAGTTTTCTCTATGGGTGTTCTTTACCACAGAAAAGACCCAATGCTGTTTCTCAACCAGTTAAAGCAACAGTTACGTAAAGGCGGTGAATTAGTATTAGAGACTCTTGTGGTTGATGGGGATGAACAAACCGTATTGATGGCCGGAGAACGCTATGCGCAAATGGGTAACGTGTGGTTTTTACCCAGTACCGCAGCGTTAACCGTGTGGTTATCCCGCTTGGGCTTCGAAAACATCCGAGTTGTAGATTGCAATCACACAACCACTGAAGAGCAACGCTCAACCTCGTGGATGGAATCTCAGTCATTAGTAGACTTTCTAGACCCCAACGATAAAACACGCACCATAGAAGGCTACCCTGCACCACAACGAGCCGTTTTAGTCGCCAATAAAAAATAGCTGGTATAAATCTCATCCGCTGATCCGCTCTTAACGTGCCAAGACATAAGTCTTGGCACAATAGTTGTAACCTTTATCTACTAAGATGTTTTAAGGTTACGAACTAAAGAGGAAGTATTGTGGACATAGAGCGGTTTCTAGCTACTCATCGTTTACCTCAGTCCTACGCCGTCACCGCACAAAAATGGTTCAATCCACTTTGTGAACGAATAAATTCGCACCAATCAAGTGCAAAGGTACCAATTTTGGTTGGTATAAATGGTTCGCAAGGTTCGGGAAAGTCTACGCTATCTCACTATATTGAAGCCTATCTTGCGGAAACCTTTTCAAAAAAAGTAGTTTGTTTATCTATTGACGACTTTTATTTCAGCCGAGCACACAGGCAAGCGTTAAGTGAAACGGTGCACCCGCTTTTTGTTACTCGTGGTGTTCCTGGCACACATGACACAGCTCTTGCGCTTTCGGTTATATCAGGCTTGAAATCTGACCAACCTGTAACAATCCCAAGATTCAATAAAGCAACCGACAATCCATTTCCCTCCAATGAGTGGCCTCAGGTAACCAGTGCTCCAGACGTCATTATTTTTGAGGGATGGTGTGTGGGCGTTACGGCTCAAGACGATGAACTATTGGAATCTCCAATCAATACATTGGAGGCAAATGAAGACAGCGAGGGTATTTGGCGTAAATATTCTAATAGCGCACTCGCCGATGCTTACCAAACATTATTTAGTCAACTAGACTATAAAATCATGCTCAAGGCTCCTTCGTTCGACTGTGTCTACCGATGGCGCTGCGAGCAGGAACACAAACTCGCTGAATCAGGCGCAGAGGGCACGCACATCATGTCAGATGAAGCCATTCTTCGCTTTATTCAACATTATCAACGGTTAACTGAACATGCATTACAAACCCTGCCTGATCAGTGCAACACCGTATTTAAACTAGATCACCAACGTATAATTTCATCGGAGGAAGTAAGGGAATGACGAGTACGTTAGTATTTACCGATATGGATGGCACGCTGTTAGATCATCATACGTACTCTTTTGACGCTGCTAAACCTGCGCTAAATGCCTTAGAACAAAAACAAATCCCAGTGATACCAACCACCAGCAAAACCTTTGCTGAAATGAAGGTACTTCGCGACCAAATTGGCTTGAACGGACCGTTTATCATAGAAAACGGTGCGGCGGTATACATTCCCCATGGCTTCTTTAAGCAAAAACCTGCGGGAACAGTTTGGGTAGACGGTTACTGGTGTAAAGCGTTTATTTCTTCAAAAAACTACTGGCTCAAGCTTTTGGATAAAGTCAGTAAAGAATTTAAGGACGAATTTACTCAATTCTCTGCAATGGATATCGAAGATATTCAAGAGGCAACGGGTCTAGATGCAAAATCGGCAATGCTTGCGAGTCAACGCCAGTTTGGTGAACCCGTGCTATGGAAAGGCACTAACGAACGAAAGCAAGCGTTTATCAAAGCAATTAGCGACCGTGGCGCAACACCATTAGAAGGAGGACGTTTCGTTCATGTTTCAGGTAATAGCGACAAAGGGCAAGCCTTAGCATGGCTAGTTGCTGAATACCAAAGGCAAAATGTACAAAAAGTAAACGCCATCGCCCTTGGCGACGGTAAAAATGACATTGCAATGCTAGAAGCCGCAGACACTGCGGTACGAATATTATCACCGGTAAACCCTCCACCAGAAGTAAAAAAAGAAGAGGTATATACCAGCACCCTACCCGGCCCTCAGGGCTGGAATGAAATGCTAACCCAACTGCTTTCCCTATAACTCAGGAGGACACATGGCAGACTTTTATCAAAACGGTGTGGTAACAACCTTACACAACCTGTCTCGTCGACCCACTGAAGAACTTGAAGCTGAATTGCTTCGCTTTTCTCAAAAGCGCCCTATGGCGTTAATTTTACCTTCGCTATTTTCTGAACTCGAAGGCGACGCACTGCCACATATCGTGAACGAATTGACTGACGTTCCCTATTTGTCAGAAATTGTTATTGGTTTAGACCGTGCGAACTTAGAGCAATACAAACACGCACTTAAGTTCTTTAAAAAGCTCCCACAGCATCACCGCGTACTGTGGAATGACGGCCCTCGATTAAAAGCGCTTGATGAAGAACTACAAGCCAAAGGACTTGCTCCCAAGGAATTGGGTAAAGGCCGTAATGTTTGGTACTGCATGGGATATGTACTTGCGTCGAATCGAGCTGAATCAGTGGCATTGCACGATTGCGACATTGTCACCTACACCAGAGATTTACTGGCAAAACTCATTTACCCAGTAGCCAACCCCACATTTAACTATGAGTTCTGTAAAGGCTACTACGCTCGCGTTGCCGACGGAAAAATCAATGGCCGAGTTTCGCGACTTTTAGTGACACCTTTGTTGCGTGCGCTCAAGCGTATTATGGGTGACAACGAATACTTGGAGTTTATGGACAGTTTCCGCTACCCATTGGCAGGTGAATTCTCGTTCCGTAGAGATGTGCTTAACGATATTCGTATTCCAAGCGATTGGGGTCTGGAAATTGGTGTGCTTTCTGAAATGCACAGAAACTACAGTCACAACCGTTTATGCCAAGCTGATATCTGTGACATTTACGACCACAAACACCAAGATTTGTCATTGAATAATGACCAAGGTGGTTTATCGAAAATGTCTATCGACATCACCAAAGCTGTTTTCCGAAAGCTCGCCACGCAAGGTTACACGTTCAGTAACGAAATGTTCCGTTCAATTAAAGCGACTTATTTTAGGATTGCGCTGGATTTCATTGAAACCTACCACAACGACGCTGTTATGAACGGCCTGACTCTTGATATTCACGATGAAGAAAAAGCCGTAGAAATGTTTGCCAGCAATATCATGAAAGCTGGTACGCACTTCCTAGAAAACCCAATGGAAACACCTTTCATTCCTAGTTGGAACCGAGTCACAAGTGCTATCCCTGATATTCTTGAGCGGCTTCTTGAAGCGGTAGAGGCAGATACAGCGGAGTTTATGGAGCAATAAAAATGACGTGGCAGATCCTGCATGACAAAGTGTGTCATCACTTAAAGTTCATCTATGCCGATGTTCCATTGGAGCAAAGTTACGAGTCTTTGGCGACTGACCTTATAAAAACTATTGGGTTGAATGAAAACAGTACTATCGAATTGCCTCGTCCACATTGTAACTATTGGGATGAGGAAGATATTATCATGATCACTTATGGTGATAGTGTAATTGATGATAACGAACGCCCGTTAACCACGTTGAATCGCTTTTTACACACCTACTGTAAGAACACGGTCAACAATGTGCACATACTGCCGTTTTTTCCTTACAGCTCCGATGATGGGTTCTCGGTCATTGATTATTCGAGTGTGAATGAATCTTTAGGAAACTGGGACGACATTGAAGCCATATCAAAAGACTATGGCTTAATGGCTGATTTGGTCATTAACCATTGTTCAGCAAGAAGTGTATGGTTCGACAACTTTATTAAAGGCGAAGGCACTGGTTCAGATTTTTTCTTTACCGGCGATCCGGAAGACGACCTTTCCATGGTAACTCGACCTCGAACATCACCATTGCTAAGAGAAACAGAGACCGCTGATGGGACCAAACACGTCTGGTGTACCTTTAGTCATGACCAAGTAGATTTTGACTTTAGAAACCCAAAAGTACTGCTGACCTTTGTCGATATCATTCGTTTGTATATCGAAAAAGGCGCAAAGCTATTTAGACTAGACGCCGTTGCGTTCCTGTGGAAGATTGTAGGTACCAACTGCATCAATCTAGATCAAACTCACGAAGTTATTCGATTGCTGCGAACCCTGATTGAACATATTGATCCGTCGATCATTATCATTACCGAAACCAATATACCTAACAGAGAAAACCTGACGTACTTTGGTAATGCTAACGAAGCCCACGCAATCTATAACTTTTCATTGCCACCACTTTTGGTAAATACCCTGGTAACAGGTGATTGTAAGTATTTGAAGAGTTGGATGATGAGTATGCCACCAGCACAAAATGGTACGGCTTATTTCAACTTTATTGCGTCTCATGACGGTATTGGTCTGCGACCAGCAGAAGGCTTATTAAGCGAAGACGAAATATCAACGTTAGTTAATACTATGCAGAGTTTCGGCGGCAAAGTGTCGTGGCGCGCGACTGACAATGGTCAGCAAAAGCCTTACGAAATTAACGTAACCTTGTTTGATGCCCTTCAAGGGACAACAAAAGGGCCAGATAAGTGGCAGATTGACCGCTTTATTTGTGCTCACGCAATTATGTTAGGTTTAGAGGGTATCCCTGGATTATATATTCATAGTCTATTGGGTACTTCGAATGACTATGAGAAAGTAGAAAACACGGGTCAAAATCGCTCGATTAACCGCCGTCGATGGAACATGACTGAATTAGAGTCTTTATTGGATTCTCCCTTCTCTCAGCATCATAAAGTGCTTACTCGCATGTCTCAGCTAATACGTATTCGCAAAGCACAGCCCGCGTTCCACCCTAACGCCACCCAATTCACGTTACAATTGGGAGGCCAAGTCTTTGGTTATTGGCGCCAGAGCTTAGACCGTAAGCAAAGTATTTTTTGCATCAGCAATATCTCCGACAAAGAGCAATCTGTATTGCTGTCTGATATTAACTTGATAGGTACCGACGATTGGATCGATCTTATTACACGAGATCAAATCGCTCATGATACTCACTTTATTAAGTTAAGGCCTTATCAGGTGGTTTGGATAAGCAACCAGGACTTTGAATAGCCTGTATAACTCAACGCCAAGCGTCACATCAAAAATTCAAAGAGGCCTTTCATTTGGCCTCTTTTGTTTTAAATTCCAAGTTGTCACCCTTACACATTGGTTTATCGCCAGTTTTAAGTGATAATCTCGCATCCTTAACACGGAGTATTTTCTATGCCCTCTCCATGGCTTGCCCTAGAAGAAGCGTTACAACAAGCTCTTGATGCCACCAGCGCAGTTAACACAACTCAAACCGTCTCGATTTTTGAAGGACTCGGTCGTATTACTTCGTCTGATGTTGTAGCAACCATTCCAGTTCCGCCGTGGGACAATTCTGCTATGGACGGTTATGCGTTCAACGCTGATGATCTCAATACAACCAAAACGCTCCCTATACAGGGTACGCTTACGGCAGGTATGAGTGCAGACGAAGCACTCAAGCCCGGTTATGCCTTTAAAATAATGACGGGTGCGCCTGTTCCAGAAGGTGCAGACACGGTTGAGATGATTGAGAACACCGACGGAGGTGATGATCAAGTCACCTTTCTGTCGTCACCCAAAGCAGGGGCGAACATCCGCGTCAAGGAAAACGACATCGCCGTTGGGCAAGTACTAGTGCCAGCAAACACACGGTTGCAGCCCGAGCATTTGATGCTGCTGTCGTCACAAGGCATGTGTGAGGTTCAAGTTTTTAGAAAAGTTAAAGTCGGCATTGTTGCCACCGGAGATGAACTTGCTACACCGGGCGAACAAAAATTGGCGAGCCAAATCTATGAGTCCAATCGGATTGGTGTGGCCTCGCTTATCGCCAAACTGGGCGTAGAAGTTGTTGACTTTGGTATTGTTAAAGACAATAAACAAGCGCTCGCGGATTTGTTTTCTAGAGCGCAGCAAGACGTCGATATTATGATAAGTAGCGGCGGTGTGTCTGTGGGCGAAGCTGATTTTGTGAAGGATATCTTAGAAAATCTCGGTAAGATCGACTTCTGGAAAATCGCTATTAAGCCCGGTAAACCCTTTGCGCTAGGAAAGATAGGGAACACCGTATTCTGCGGGTTACCAGGCAACCCGGTATCTTCCTTTGTTACTACACAATTGCTGGTACTGCCGGTGATACGTAAGAAACAGGGAGAA
>JALUXV010000244.1 GCA_027013165.1 Alteromonadaceae bacterium | reverse complement strand
ATTTGGGTTTGCTTTAGGGATCCCGCCAAAAGACGCGCAGGTACCGATGGCAATAATACCCGCAGCATCTTTTGCCGATTCTCTCAGCATATCGACATTACTCATGCCACTGATCGTTGAGTATCCTGGGTTACCCACCGGAACCGAACCATCAACCAACAACAAATATTGCCCTTTGTGCGCGTTCATCGCCGCACGCCTAGCGTCTTCAGCTTGCTCTCCCGCAGCAGCCATTATCGTATGCTGATAATCCAACGAAATATGATCGAAAATAAGGCTTTCCAATGTGGGAGCATGAGAGCGCAATATTGCTTCGGTACACCCTGTGCACTCTTGAAAGGGCAACCAAATCACAGAGGGTCTTCTCGCATTGCCAAGGGCAGTCGCCAAATCGGCAACAGCGCTTTGCGGCAATGCCAGTAAAGACGCCGTTGTAGCGCAAAACTTAAGAAATGTGCGTCTTGAGATACCGGACGCTTGTAACTGCTTGTTTAATGTTGGTAGCGCCATTTCAATCCTCCTTAGCCGTTTCATCAGAAGATTGATGAGACAACGAATGGATGTCAGACACTATATTGCTGAGCGATAACACCATATCTTCTGGCTGAGATTTTATGATTGGTGGACAGGTACAGATATGAACGTATTTGCCCATGATCTCCACATCTTCGTTATAGTGAATTTCAAGCCAAACGCCTGCGTAGCGTGATTCGATTAGCACCGTATCACCCAGCGCCTGAATATCAGCTTTAACCTCTCCATGCCCAAGAAAAGCTTCTAACTGCGCTTCTTCGCTAGCGCTTAAAGGCAATCGTCGCAGATCAATCGTGGTTTGTTCTTGTCGTTCAATTAACTGAGACAACGCATGACGTATCTGATGCAAAAGCGGCATTACGTTGCCGGTTTTTTCAGCATTGGATGTCATAAAAATGAGTTCTTCGGTCATCGTGCCTCCTTTTGGGTTGCCGGTTTATAGGCCTGAATGTCGTCGCTTGATAAGCAAGCAAATGCGATATCGATGATCGATGATAACGCTGCATTTACCTTTGGACTCAAAGAGGTTCCCCACTCTATCGCCTCAGGCTCTACGCCAATTAACGTCACCGCAGAAGGTTTTGAATATAACGTTTGGCTGGTCAACAATGTATCGCGTAACGTGATCTGGTGAACGGAATGGGTCGTCGCTTGCTTAAACTGATCCGCAATTGCCTCGTCCTCAAACACTCTCACCGTACCAGGCGAACAGCGCATGTAGGCCGCGTCGATGACTATCGTATGATCGGAACTCGCGACCCACTCCAAAAGTTCATAGCTCAGTGTCCCAGCGTCAATGCAAGATACATTTGAATAAGACTTTAGCAGGGGTTGCAGAGCACGAACCGCGTGCACACCAACGCCATCATCTCGCTGCAGTAGATTTCCAACACCAATGATAGCGTAGCGCTTAGCCGCATTTTTAATTTGGTCAATTGTTGGTGTAGTTTCTAGTGATAGCATCGGTATTTTCCTTATTAGCTATGAGGTGCTGGAATTGACCAGCCAATCACAAAGAATAAACAGAGAACGATCACCGATAGACCAAGTAATTTTGTTGACCTAATGCGTTGACCTGTGCTTTGACGCATCACGAGTTTGATCACGATTATTGTTTGGATCAGGTAATAAAGTGCAAACCCTTTTGAAGCGAGATTAATAATTTCAAATACGTTAGATGACCAAACTAATATACCTGCGATGGCGATAACTAAAACGTAGTAAAATTGGGGGGAGATAGGTAAATGGAAAAGCTCTTTTAAGAGGCCTCCGCCACCGATAGTATCGGCTAATGCTGCACTTAACTGACTTGCCGTGGCGGCAACCAGTAATAAAATCGGCAATACCCATATTGCTTGCCCTAGGGTGTAGCTAATCGTTGTTTCGTTTAATTC
>JALUXV010000243.1 GCA_027013165.1 Alteromonadaceae bacterium | reverse complement strand
GCTCAATCTTGATGGCGCAACTTAACTTTACGCTGATGCTCTAGCTTGCGTTTACGTTTTTCAGATTCTTTTTTATAGGATTGCGAGGGGACATTTTCTTCCCAATCGCTTTTGCTATGTCTAAAGTCTTTGCCCACTTTAGTTATCTCCAACAGTACATCCCAATAATATAATCCCAATTGTAGTAGTCAGAAAAACAAAAAATTTTATTCTTCGAGTCAAAATTTTTGCGTTGTTCAATAGCCGTGTAATTCGATAAAAAAAGCGGGTTTTCAATGCATTTATCTTACTAGGTTAGAGGTAGCTATGACTGCTATGGGTTTTAGAAGTTGTTCGAAGCGATTTTTAGATAACCAAAATTATCCCAGGGGATTTAGAAAGTGTGGTGACTATAGTATTGCAGAAGCAGATATACTTACTACCCTTGGTACTGTTTTGGTGGGGTTGAGCAAAGGAGAGTTGATTCCTGAAACAGATGAAGAAAAGCGCTTTTTACTGGTGCTAAAAGGAGACAAGTTACCAGAAACCAAAGTGGAAAAAACTTGGGTTAAGTACTGCAAATTGACAAATTCTCCGCGCAGGTTTTACACCGTATTTAGCAAATGCAAAGGTGCCGACAGTGATGATGACTTGGCAGAAGAAGGTGCAATTGATTACGAAGCTGACGAATAAGTCACTTTGGTGCTAAATAGCTTGAAACTTGGTGCAGCAAAGCGTCATTATTGGAATTCGATTTTATAATGACAAATTCCATGGATGTACGCTTTCTCAATACCTTTATTGAAGTAGCCAACACAAAACACTTTGGTCGGGCTGCTGAAAATTTATATCTCACACAATCGGCAGTAAGTGCGCGCATTAAACTTTTGGAAGAATACTTTAATGCGCCGCTTTTCATCAGAGAGCGCCATAGTATTCGCTTAACCAACGTGGGTGAAAAACTTCTACCCTATGCCGAGTCTATGGTTTCTACGCTGCATGATGCGAGAAAAGCGTTAGAAGAAGTAGATGTTCAGCATCTGTCCCTCGCTGGCACTCCCAATGCATGGCAGATTGTCTTTTCCGATCTCATGCGGGCAACCAATAAACACTTACCCGATTTGTCGCTGCGAAGCGAAGTGCTCAGTGCTGAACAGCTTACCCGTCAATTGTTGGAGCGAACTGTTGATGTGGCGTTTAGCTTAGAGACATTAAAATCTGACGATATTCATACCATACCACTAGGGGATGTTCGGTTATGCGCATACCGTACACTGAACACACCTGAAGATGACCCGTTTGAGTACTATATCCACATTGGTTGGAGTAATAAATTCAACAGCGAGTTTTTAACCGCCAATCCCCGTTGTAGACAGGCCATGTTTAAAACATCGTCATTGTCACTTGCCCTAGATTTATTGGATTTGAATGATGCGGCGTGTTTAGTTTTACCTGAATCGCTAGGAAGTGCCCTTGCAGCAAAAAATAAGCTTGTAGCGTTGCAGTCTTGTGAAATACCTACAACGCTAACTTTGTATATCTCATGCCTCAAAAGTACTCAGCAAACCTCGTTGGAAGAGTACTTTCGATTTTATGCCGCCCCAATACATTTTGCGAATGCATTAGGTAAGTAAAAACTCATAACCATTTTTTCCAAATCATAGCTACCAGGCCAACAACAGCCAAACCCAACATGCACATGCTGAGGTAAAAGAAAGCATCAGGCTCTTCTACACCTGGTAGCCCTCCGACATTCATTCCAAATACACCAGTAAGAAAGGATAAGGGAAGAAATATTGCAGTTACCATAGACAGTACGTACATGCGAAGCCCTTGTTTGTCTGCAATTTGGCTTCTTAGTTCTTCATGAAGTACAACGGCGCGTTCTCGCGCTAAATCTAGGTCTTCAACGTATCGAGTCATTCTGTCTGTCTGTTCACGTAAGTGGAATGTTTGTGCGTCGTCGATAAATTTTCGATGGCGCACAAGTGCCTCTAACGCGTCCCGTTGGGGCGCCAAATAACGTTTTATTGCAGCCGATTTTCGTCGCAAGCCTGCGAGTTCATGACGATCGATAGGTGTATTCCCTTCTGACAGTGCTTCTTCAAACTGTGATAACACATCACTAATATCGTCTACTGTTTCGCTGATTTTGTCGGCAATTTTTTCCACAAGGGTACATATTACCCCGCCTATATCTTTTGGGCCTTCTTTAGCTAACAACAGATCTTTTACTTCTTGTACCGATGACAACGCGCGGTCTTTCTTGCGGGCAGTCACGAGCAAGTTGTCAGATATCCAAAAGCGCAGAGAAACCATGTCTTCTGGATCGGCATTGGGGTTTCTATTAATGCCCCGCAGATACAACATAGTCCCTTGT
>JALUXV010000242.1 GCA_027013165.1 Alteromonadaceae bacterium | reverse complement strand
TACGGGGATTTCAATACGATTTTCACGCTCAACTGTCATACGTGCTCTCTATTAGTTCCTAATGTGGATTTATATGGGGATACAAGCACAAAGTTCAAATAAAACTTAACAAACAAAATACTAAAGCCTAAATCTATTGTGCAGTGACGCATTCTTACAATGAATACAGACTAGAGGGTGTTATGAGGAAATACAACGAAAAAAGGCCCCGAAGGGCCTTTCAAAAAGTATTTACTCAGATGCAGCTTTTTTTTCTGCACTGTCGTAAATCAAAATGGGATTTGACTCACCTTTAATTACTGTCTCATCGATTACCACTTTACTTACATCTTCCATAGAAGGTAACTCGTACATGGTGTCAAGAAGTACAGCTTCAACAATTGAACGCAACCCACGAGCACCCGTTTTACGCTGCATTGCTTTCTTAGCAATTGCGTGTAAGGCATCGTCGCGGAATTCAAGCTCTACGTCTTCCATAGAAAACAAAGCGCCGTATTGCTTAGTGATAGCGTTTTTAGGCTCTTGAAGAATCTGAATAAGAGCATCTTCGTTAAGCTCTTCCAAACTCGTTACCACAGGCAGTCGACCGATGAACTCAGGGATAAGTCCGTACTTCACTAAATCTTCTGGCTCAACTTGCTTGAACAGTTCACTAATGGCTTTGGTATTGTCTGTAGACTTAACCGTTGCACCAAAACCAATACCAGTATCTTTCTGCGCTCGTTGTTCAATAACTTTATCTAACCCAGCAAAAGCACCACCGCAAATAAACAGGATTTTAGAGGTATCTACCTGCAAAAACTCTTGCTGCGGGTGTTTTCTGCCACCTTGAGGAGGAACAGAAGCTACAGTACCTTCTATAAGCTTAAGTAGCGCTTGCTGTACACCTTCACCGGAAACATCTCTGGTAATAGAAGGGTTGTCTGATTTACGAGATATTTTGTCAATCTCATCGATATAGACAATGCCTCGTTGGGCTTTTTCTACGTCGTAGTCACACTTTTGCAGCAGCTTCTGGATGATGTTTTCAACATCTTCACCCACGTAACCAGCTTCAGTTAGTGTAGTGGCATCAGCCATAGTAAAAGGTACATCTAACAAACGTGCCAACGTCTCGGCAAGTAGCGTCTTACCACTACCTGTAGGGCCAATAAGTAAGATATTACTTTTCCCTAATTCAACGCCATCGTGAACGTCACCGTTTCTCAAACGCTTGTAGTGATTATAAACTGCAACCGACAACACTTTTTTAGCGTGCTCTTGCCCGATGACATAATCGTCGAGATGGGTGTGAATTTCGCTAGGTTTAGGCAACGCGTCTTGCTTTTGCTTAGGCGCAATTTCCTTAATTTCTTCGCGAATAATGTCATTACATAACTCTACACACTCGTCACAAATAAACACCGACGGGCCTGCAATTAACTTTCTTACTTCGTGCTGGCTTTTGCCACAAAACGAGCAGTACAGCAGCTTATTATCACTGTCACCGCTTTGTTTATCACTCATACTTTTGCCTCTGCCATGCCTGAATTGAAAACCAAAATGTGCCGTGCACTAAATTCAGGCTTACTATTACTATACTACTTACTTGTGGCTGCGTCAGATCGATTTGTTAACACTTGGTCAACAAGGCCATATTCTTTAGCTTCCATTGCGCTAAGGAAGTTATCACGATCTGTATCGTGAGCTACTTTTTCATAGTCTTGCCCAGTGTGCTCTGCCATAAGTCGGTTTAGCTTTTCTTTGATACTTAAGATTTCTTTAGCGTGAATCTCAAAATCAGATGCCTGGCCTTGGAAGCCACCTAAAGGTTGGTGAATCATCACACGAGAATTGGGCAAACAATAACGCTTACCTTTGGTGCCACCTGACAACAAAAACGCCCCCATGCTTGCTGCTTGACCTATGCAAACGGTACTTACATCGGGCTTGATAAATTTCATCGTGTCATAAATCGCCATACCCGCAGTCACTGAACCACCTGGCGAATTAATGTAAAGATAAATATCTTTCTCTGGATTTTCTGCTTCAAGGAACAACATCTGCGCGACAATAAGGTTTGCCATGTGATCTTCAACTTGTCCTACAAGAAAAATTACGTTTTCTTTCAGTAAGCGAGAATAGATGTCAAAAGAACGTTCACCTTTGGCGGTTTGCTCAACAACCATAGGAACAAGTGCATTCATCGGGTCAAACGGAGTATTAGTCATAGCTACCTTGATAATCTAGCGTTAAAAACAAAAATGCTCGGAAGGCTCCGAGCATTTAAGCAGTTGCTGACAGGTTAAGTCAATCAGACGTTTAAAATTTACGCCTGTTTGTTCATTACCTCGTCAAAAGCTTTAGTAACTTCGGTTACTTTAGCTTGCTCAAGAACCCACTCAATGGCTTGCTCTTCAAGTGCAACGTTTTGCATTTGCTGCATAAGTTCTTGGTTGTTGTTGTAGTATTCAACAACTTCACTTGGATCTTCGTACGCTGAAGCAGCGGTTTCGATCATTTCAGTTACTTTAGCTTCGTCAGCTTTCAGCTCGTTGGTCTTGATAACTTCACCAAGCAACAAGCCAATAGATACACGGCGTTTTGCATTGTCAGTGAACAGATCTGCTGGAAGTTCTGGCAAGTTTTGACCACCGCCTTGCTGACTGAAACGCTGTTTAGCTTGTTCGCGAAGTGCATTCACTTCTTGGTCGATAAGCGCTTGAGGAATATCGATTTCATTCGCTTCTACAAGCTTAGCAATCACATCTTCTTTTACTTGCGATTTAAGCGTTTGGTCTAGCTCGCGCTGCATGTTCTTCTGAACTTCAGCTTTAAGCGCGTCAACACCACCTTCTTCAACACCGAACAGCTTAGCAAATTCTTCGTCTACTTTTGGAAGCGACTCGCCTTCAACTTTTTTAACTGTCGCTTGGAATACCGCGTCTTTACCTTTTAGGTTTTCTGCGTGGTAATCTTCAGGGAAAGTTACTTCGATAGTCACTTCTTCACCAGCTTTCGCGCCAACAAGTGGCTTTTCGAAACCAGGAATCATACGGCCTTTACCAAGCTCTAAAGCGAAATCTTCAGCTTTACCGCCTTCGAATTCTTCACCGTCTACGCTACCAACGAAGTCGATGATAACTTTGTCAGTTTTCTTCGCTTTACGCTTAACTTCTTTCCAAGTAGCGTGTTGCTTTTGAAGCGTTTCCATCATGTTGTCTAGATCAGCATCAGTGATTTCAACAACTGGCTTCTCGATTTCGATGTCGGCAACACCTTTAACTTCTACTTCTGGGTAGATTTCAAAAGATGCTACGAATTCTAGATCTTGACCGTCTGCGTCTTTGGTCAATTCAAACTTTGGCATGCCAGCAGGTTGGATTTTTTCCTGAATCACTGCTTGATAGAAGTTTTGCTGCATAACATCGCCAGCAACTTCTTGACGAACAGCTTGACCAAAACGCTTCTTGATTACGCTTACTGGAACTTTGCCCGGACGGAAACCATTGATACGCTGAGTTTTAGCCAATTGCTGTAGGCGTGATTTAACTGCTGAATCAACAGTGTCAGCTGGTACTGTGATAGTAAGACGGCGTTCTAAACCCTGGGTCGTCTCGACTGAAACTTGCATTATGTTACCTCAACTCTACGCCTACGAGGGCGTTTGTTTTTAGTCCCCTTTCCCGCTTTACCAACACTGGCGAATATCTTCGGGTTAGAGGTCGTTTTAGGCGCTTATACCAGCGCACTAGTTAAAAAAAGACGCGGTAGTATACAGCCGCTTTTTTACAGAGTCGAGAGGGAAAAAGAAGTTTGTCGCGAAGGGCCGCGATTTAGCAGCAAAAAATGACAAAATGCAGTAAATAAACGTAAAAAATTAAGAATGGTCGGTGAGACAGGATTTGAACCTGCGACCCCTTGTACCCAAAACAAGTGCGCTACCAAGCTGCGCCACTCACCGATCAGATGCTTTTATACAAGCTAAGAGATAATGGTGCGGAAGGAGAGACTTGAACTCTCACGCCGTGAAGCACTGGAACCTAAATCCAGCGTGTCTACCAATTCCACCACTTCCGCAAAAAGTGGGGTGGACGATGGGACTTGAACCCACGACAACCGGAATCACAATCCGGGGCTCTACCAACTGAGCTACGCCCACCATAGAGGTGTTTGCTAACCTTAGTATATAGATTGTTTATATACCAAAGTGTAAAGTTTCGCTTTATCCTAGTCAGGCATCCGCCTGACCCGCATGGCGCGTCCGGCAGGATTCGAACCTGCGACCCACGGCTTAGAAGGCCGTTGCTCTATCCAGCTGAGCTACGGACGCTTAACGAATCTTCGTTTAGCAAAGTGGTCGGTGAGACAGGATTTGAACCTGCGACCCCTTGTACCCAAAACAAGTGCGCTACCAAGCTGCGCCACTCACCGACTGTGTAACTGCGAACTTTAGCGTATTTGCTTCGGCTCCGTTACGGGGTGCGAATATTACTGACTTGCCCTCACCTCGTCAAACACTTTTTTAAATAAAAAAAACAACCGCTCACATTACGCACAATGCGCTGCATTTTCGCGCCATTTGTGCATATATCATTCGATTAAGACAACTTTTTCCCTTTAATGCATTAAGCGGCGAAAAACGTTCGCAGCTAATTGGGTTAGTGAAAAACTTATACCGAATTAAAAACCTCGGGGCCTACCACAACATTAGCTCAAGCTGTGTGCAATTAGAGTGGTCAATATTGTCCATTTTATGAAACAATATAAGGATAGACATTTCCTTTGAATAATAATTTCTGACTATGACTGCGCATTTAATTGATGGTAAACAAATAGCTAAGCAGGTTCGCTCTGATGTAGCAACCTATGTAGAAGGGCTCAAAGCTTCGGGAAAACGCCCTCCGGGCTTAGCAGTAGTGTTAGTAGGGAGTGATGCTGCATCACAAGTTTACGTATCGAACAAACGTAAAGCCTGTGATGAAGTAGGGTTTGTATCTAAGTCATACGATTTACCCGCTGATACTTCTGAAGAAGACTTACTTTCTCTTATTGACGAGCTGAACGACAATAAAGAAATTGATGGTATTCTTGTTCAACTCCCGCTCCCAGCAGGCCTAAATGCTGAAAAGGTGTTGGAGCGTATTCAGCCACACAAAGATGTCGACGGTTTCCACCCGTATAATATAGGTAGGCTAGCGCAGCGTATTCCGGCTCTTCGCCCTTGTACGCCAAAAGGCATCATGAAAATGATTGAGTCTACCAAGCGTCCCATCAAAGGGTTAGATGCGGTTATCGTAGGCGCGTCAAATATTGTTGGCCGTCCTATGAGTCTAGAATTACTGCTAGCAGGCTGCACTGTAACCACTTGTCATAAGTTTACTCAAGACCTTAGAGCACATGTTATGCGTGCCGACTTGTTAGTAGTAGCGGTTGGGAAACCTAACTTCATACCAGGTGACTGGATTAAACCTGGGGCGATTGTTATTGATGTTGGCATAAACAGAATTAACGATGGTTCGTTGGTAGGAGACATCGACTTTGACAACGCTAAAGATCGCGCTGGTTGGATTACACCTGTGCCAGGTGGCGTTGGTCCTATGACGGTGGCAAGCCTAATTGAAAACACCTTAGAAGCCTACGTTAAATTTCACTCGTAAACTACATGAGTGAAAATCACTATATAAGTGCAACAGAACAATGGGTAGATGAGGTTGTTATTCACAACAACTTCTGCCCGTTTGCAAAGTTCGTACGCCACCCGAACAAGATTAGATATGTTGTTGAAACCGGTGACGCCGGCAACATAGTTAATGTGCTCTACAACGAATGTAAACACCTAGATGAAACTCCGGAAGTGGCCACCACACTAGTGGTTGTCGTTTCTGAGGCAACCCAGAGTTTCGATGATTATCTAGACGTACTCGCACTAGGAGAACAGCTACTGGCAGATTGGGGGTACAGTGGTACTTACCAGCTTGCTAGCTTTCATCCAAATTATGTATTCTCTGGCGAAGACGCAGATTCACCGTCTAACTATACCAATCGTTCACCCTACCCACTTTTTCATTTAATTCGAGAAAGCGACATTGAAAAATACATGAAGAACGAGGACGATGCAGAAAAGATTTATCAGCACAACATAGCACGCGCTGAATCGTTAGGGTGCCCGCACTTTGCTGCGCAATTGAAAAAGTTACAGCAAAATACTTAAGGCCTCGAGTAAAAAAATGGCCCGATAAACGGGCCAGAAAGTATCATGGGGTCCAGGGAACATCAATATAGGTACCCGAAGCCTGTATTGAGCTCTTATTAATTAGAGCGCCTGTAAGATATGGCACCAATATTAGATTAATATTACAAACGCTTATTTTTTTCACCTGTTATGTGTTCGATTTGAAGGATCTAGCAAACTATGTCAGCCAATCAGTTTTCAGTTTCTCCCATCGGACATATCAAAACCCCGTTCAAACAAAAGTTTGCCATTCCCAGACAACCGAATCTAGCCAAGGCTAAAGGCGCTATATTTCTTCGCGAAGATTTAAGTGACCCTGTTGTATTTAAAGGGCTAGAGGGATTTACTCACCTATGGCTTTTGTTCGTGTTTCACCAAACCAAGGACAATGGCTGGAAGCCTGCTGTGAAAGCGCCACGCTTGGGCGGAAATCAAACTATGGGTGTATTTGCCTCTCGCAGCACACACAGACCCAATGCAATTGGTATGTCGGTGGTTAAAAACCTAGGATGGGAAAAGTACGAAAGCGGTCTTCAGCTCAATGTAGAAGGCGTGGACCTACTCGATGGAACGCCCATTGTAGATATAAAACCATACGTCCCCTACGCTGACAAGGTCATAGACGCCGAGGATAATCTCGCAAGTTATGGTGCAATACCAAAAAAACAAGTACTGCTGGAACCTCACCTTGCTGAGTTGCTGAATGTAGCTCGAAAAAAACACCCCGATATCGATCAGCTACTCGTTGATGTGCTTGCTCAGGACCCTCGCCCCGCCTATCGTCACAAGCTTGATAACGACGACAAAATCTATCGGGTTGCACTTTATGAATATGATATCGGCTTCAAGGTTGAAAATGGGTCAATCAAAGTTGTGGACTTTAGACCAGATAAACCGTTATCGGTATAGCACTCTTGCTCGCAGTTAATTAGAATACGCAAGTTTTATTAATATTCATTACAGGAAGAACGCTTCGAATGCGCACCAGTCAATATTTGCTTGCTACGCAAAAAGAAACACCGGCCGATGCCGAAGTTATCAGCCACCAGCTAATGCTGCGTGCTGGCATGATAAGAAAACTCGCATCAGGCTTATACACTTGGTTGCCAACTGGCCTAAGAGTACTCAACAAAATCGCTGATATAGTGCGCGATGAAATGAACAAAGCAGGTGCCATTGAAGTACTTATGCCTGTAGTTCAACCTGCGGATTTGTGGGAAGAATCAGGTCGCTGGGATGAGTATGGTCCTGAGCTACTTCGCGTTAAAGACCGTCATCAGCGGGATTTTGTACTGGGCCCAACACACGAAGAAGTGATCACTGCCTTAGTTCGTAATGATATTAGTAGTTACAAACAGTTGCCGTTAAATCTGTACCAAATTCAGACTAAATTCCGCGATGAGGTTCGCCCTCGCTTCGGAATTATGCGCGGCCGAGAGTTTACCATGAAAGATGCATACAGCTTTCATATGGAACAAGAGTGCTTAGGTAAAACTTACGACGCCATGTATCAAGCTTACTGCAATATCTTCAGCCGTATGGGCTTGGATTACCGCGCAGTTATTGCCGACTCAGGTTCAATTGGTGGCAGTGTGTCTCACGAGTTCCATGTGTTAGCCGAGTCTGGTGAAGATGCCATCGCGTTCTCAACTGAAAGCCAATACGCCGCCAATGTTGAAATGGCTGAAGCTGTTGCTGGCGAAAAGCAAGCGCCGTCTGGTGCTGCTGTTGAAGAAATTGAAGCTAATGGCTCTACTGGCGAGATCTCACTTTATGTGGTTAAAGGTGAAGCAGAAGAAGGCGAAGAAAAGTGGGTGGTACTCGCACTTAAACAAGCCCATTCCCTTAACGACATCAAAGCCGAGAAACTAGAGTGTGTTGCCTCTCCACTGGTAATTGCTAGTGAAGAAAAAGCGACGAGCCTTTTGGGTATTAACCCGTCAATAGCTAAACCGCTCGATATTTCACTACCGCTAGTGGTAGATAGCAGTGCAGCAGCACTTGCTGACTTTACCTGTGGTGCAGGTAAAGAAAACACCCTACTTAAGAATGCAAATTGGGCTGACGATGTTACAACGGCAGACCTAAGAGACGTAATTGCTGGTGATGCTTCTCCAGATGGACAAGGCACACTGGAAATTAAACGTGGAATCGAGGTTGGTCATATTTTCCAACTTGGCGATAAATACTCTAAGGCAATGAACTGTGGTGTGCTCAGCGAAACAGGCAAACATCAAACACTTACCATGGGTTGCTATGGTATTGGTGTTTCTCGTATTGTTGCTGCTGCAATTGAACAAAACCACGACAAATACGGCATCATGTGGCCTGATCCAATCGCTCCGTTCAAGGTTGCGGTTATTCCAATGAATATGCATAAGTCCCATCGTATTAAAGAAGTGGCAGAGAAGCTTTACGACGATCTAAAAGCCGCTGGCGTAGATGTACTGTTTGACGACAGAAAAGAACGCCCAGGTGTTATGTTCAACGATATGGAATTAATTGGTGTACCTCATAGTATTGTGATTGGAGAGCGCAATCTCGACAATCAACAAATAGAGTACAAAAACCGCCGAACTGGTGAAAAGCAGCTCATCGATATTGCTGATGCTGCTAGTTTCATTACGGCGCTGTAAAGCGAGCATATAATGAAACTATCCTTCTATGGCGTAAGAGGCTCAATTCCCACCCCCGGAAAAGACTTCATACGCTATGGAGGGAATACCGCATGTGCCCATCTAGTCTTGCATGACGGCACAGATATTATCTTTGACGCTGGTACAGGCATTCGTTTACTTGGTCAGGAGCTGATCAAGAAGAATACACCAATTTATATTTTATTGAGCCACAACCATTGGGATCATATTCAAGGCTTTCCCTTTTTTGCCCCCATTTATCAAGAGAATAGACCTATATTCATCTACCCGGGTCAAACCAATGCACCTGAATACGATCAAATACTCAAACAAATGTCAGGCAGTGTATTTCCCGTACCGGCATCCGCACTCACATCAGATATAAAGCTCGTCACACTTCCTTATGATCAGGAAAGTTTCAACATAGGTAATTCGCTAGTTTCTCGCATTCCAATGAACCATCCGGGCAAAGGGAGCGCTTTTAGTGTTGAAGAGCATGGTAAAAAAGTGGTTTACGTTACAGATAACGAGCTTTACCCTCCATACAAAAAAGAAACCGACTTTCTGACCTTTGTTGAATTTTGTCGAGACGCAGACTTATTAATTCACGATGCGCAATACATGCTTTCAGATATGCCGGCTAAATCTGGTTGGGGCCACTCAGTTGCGGAAGAAGCGGTAAAGCTGGCGATGGCGTGCAACGCTAAACGATTGGCGTTGTATAGCCACGACCCAGAGCGAACCGATGATGACATCGACCATGTAGTGGCACATTGCAAAGAATACGTTGAGCTTACGCAGCTGCCTATTGATGTATTTGCAGCCAGTGAAGGGCAAACCATCACTTTATAGCCCAGCTATTCGATAACCTCGAATGCCCGATAAAGCTGTAAATGAACGTCTACTAGGGCGTCTATGTCTCTCTGATATCCGCCGCCGATAACTCCAGCAACCGGTATATCAAGGGATTTACAAAAATCGTAAACCATTTTATCCCGTTGATACACGCCTTCGGTAGATATACACAAATGCCCCAAGTCGTCATTTTCATGTATATCTACGCCGGCATCGTAAATAATCGCGTCGGGTTGAAATTGCCGTGAAGCTAACAACAACGCTTGCTCTACGGTTTCGAGATATTGGTCATCCTTAGCTCCCTTCGCCAAGCCAATATCTAAATCGGATTGCTGCTTGCGGTGAGGAAAGTTTTTCTCACCGTGAATAGAAAGTGTGAAGATACTTTTGTCATCTTGCGCAAGTTTTGCGGTGCCGTCGCCTTGGTGAACATCTAAGTCGATGATCAGAACATTATCGATATGTTTATGCTTCTGCATGGTTTTTGCAGCTAAGAACAGATCATTGAAGAGGCAAAATCCGGATCCAAAATCCGCAAAGGCATGATGATATCCCCCCGTTAAATTGAGTGCTTGCCCGTGCTCAACTGCAAGTTCTGCGGTTAGGATTGTGCCTGCTACCGCAGTTAAAGAGCGCTTGATAAGATGTTCGGACCACGGAAAACCAATGCGCCGCATGGCTTTGTCATCCAATACGCCTGATACCAAGGCATTCACGTAATCAGGTGCAAAATAGTCGTTCAACAACGAGGTGGAAACAGGAGACGGCGCACTAAAACGATCACTGTCGATGCCTTTAGCAACCAAAGCATCGCGGATCCCTTGGTACTTTTCTATGGGAAACCTGTGTCTTGGTGGAAGGGGTAGTTGACTATAAATGGGATGAAAAACTAAAGGCGTCATCGCAACTCAATTAAAAGCCCAAAAGCTTTGTGATACGTGACGCTCACTATATCAGGTCATTACAGTAAATAACTAATCAACACTCAGACTTTTCACTACCCGTTCAACATTCAATTCCATTTTACGCATAGACTGAGACATTGTGTCTTGCTGCGCTAGTTCGTGATAGCGCTCTGATGAACTTACAACATCACTGATGATGCCTTCGACCTTTTGGAGCACTGCTTCTTGTTCGTCAGCAGCTTCATTAAGCACCACCACAACACTGGAGGTTTCTTGGATATCGGTTACCACCTTGTTTAGGGTGTCAAGGGCTGTAGCGGCCTCTTGAGCATTTGCATCAGACAATCTTTTGCCCTCAGTCATCGCGACTACAGCGCCCCGAGCTTCAGCTTCGAAACTACTCAGAATGTCGTTAATCTCACGTGTAGACTGTTGTGTTTTTGCTGCAAGTGCGCGAACTTCATCCGCAACCACAGCAAACCCTCTTCCGTGTTCGCCTGCTCGAGCAGCCTCAATGGCCGCATTTAACGCCAGCAAATTAGTTTGGTCGGCAATTTCGTTAATCACATTAACGACTTTCAAAATATTTGCGCTACGGCTCTGAAGGTCGGTAACAATCTTACTCGACTCAGTTACCGTTTTCGCTAGTTGCTTAAACCCTGAATTAGCGTGCTCAAATGTTGAGTAGCAGCTCGCCACATTTTGTTCTGAGTTGTTGGTCGCTACGGCAACTTGATCGGTGATCGTCACTAGGCTTTGAACAATTTCTTTCAGCTTATCGGTACTTGAGTCTAAAGCCCTTGATGCATCTCTTTGCTCTACTGCACCACTCATGATTGAATCGCCAACTTGTTTGAGTGTTGCACTCGCAAGAGTCATTTCAGACTCTACATCGTGAAGTTCATCAACGGAGGCTTTCAATTTAGTTTGCAGAGCACGGGCAGAGTCCGCTAATACACCCAGCTCGTGATTGCTCGTATAGGTAAGCGAGTAGTCGTAGCGGCTATTTGCCAATGCCGATATGGTTTTGGCAATTTGTTTAGTGGGCACAATCACCTTTACCCGTAAACGCCAAACCACATAGGTCATCGCAACACAAGACAATACAATAGCTAGCGCTAATATCAGCCATAAGGTTCGTCGTGTATTACGTTTTAGGTCATCAACGGCTTGTGCCGATTGGGCAGCAATTTTTTGCGCTACGCTTTTGAGCAAGTTACCTGGCTCTCTATCTATACCTCTAACGTAGCTGTCACCCACTTGAGGATCAAACCTTGAAGCAACAAAGGCGTTATAGCCTTCACGATATTTGTCGGCCATAAGCTTATGCGCTCGCTGAAACTGACGAATATCAGCTTTTGCACTTTCATCAAGGCTACTGTTTGCCAACATACTATTAAACTGTCGGGTGATCTCGGCTTCTCTGTCTTTAAAACGTTGCCAGTATTTTTCTCGGTCCTCTTGATTGTGACCTCTAAGTAACACGTTTTTCCACTCTTGCACTTGGGTTTTAAACGTGCCCAGTACACTATGAACATCGCGCTCTGCTTGGATGAGAGTAGTTTCAAGGGTTTCAAAGTGGCTAAGTAGCGCGAAAGATTTGTAGAGAGAGGCAGCAATGAGCAAAACCAGTATGAACAAGCTCGCCAATACAGGCGTCATTACCAGCCTGCTAATAGAAGAATAGTTGAACAATGCGTTGTCCTTGAAAGCAAGAGCCAATGTGAGGTCTGCATTAAATGATACTTTTATGACATTGATGTTACGCCTTAGGTATAATTCTATATACGAATATATATTTATCTATACTTAATAAAATTTGCAGTAAAAAGGGCAGATGTTCTGCCCTTGCTAAATGATTTATCTTACGATGAATTTTTGTTCAACCGAACTTGGCTCATAAGACCATCGATATTGTGCAGGTTGATAATTTTCTACCGTTTGCCATATTTCAGCCACGAGTTCTGTATCCATGTGTGCTAGCACTACATCTTCACGTACGCCATCATCGCCAATAGGCCCCCTAAAAATACACGCCTGCCTATTAACTCTGTCGTATTGTGGGTCGTAACTACACACGGTTAAGCACGAGCCTTGCTCAACGACTGGGTTAATATCTAAACTCACTGTCACATCAACCGACAAGGTAAAGTCAGTGTCTATTAGTAGCGCACCGGCTCCTTCCTCTTCAGGCACTTGCGGGGTTGTTGTGGGTGGCGCCGTAGTTGTCGTTGTGCTAGTCTGCGACGAGCCACTGGGCGCAGACACAGGTGAACTTCCTTCACTTCCTCCTCCACCACCGCAAGCGGTAAGAAGCATGGCACCTAGGGTAATTGATATAAAACTATACTTATTCATGTCATGCTCCTATTGCTTTGGAATAACTTTGTTAGAGATTGGGTTGGTGAACCAAGACCGGTTGGTCGCACCGCTCGATTCAGCAAAATCGGCAAATTCACTGTATGCTTCGGTGATATCAACTTCTTCTCTCGGTGCTTGCCACGTTTCACTGACTTGAATGGCAAAGGGTAAACCGTTGTCAGTCATATAATATTCTGACTGCGCAGGCACGCTTGCGTCATCCACTGTGCCTAGTGTATTCATGTCAAATGCTTCCGTAGGCGCCTGATGTTTCAAATGAACCTCCCAGCCTCGCTCATTGTTAGATGACACATGGGCCCCATGGCCATAACCGTCCACAGCAAAGATAAACG
>JALUXV010000241.1 GCA_027013165.1 Alteromonadaceae bacterium | reverse complement strand
ACCGATTGGCTGTGAAAGCTTTCGGTGGCCTTAATCACCAATTGAATCTAGTTCGCTTTTGGAAGCTCTGATGACTTCATTAGGTGATAGCGAATACATCTACCAAGAGCATCAGCACCAACTGGCTTTGTGATAAAATCGTCCATACCAGCGCTGAGGCATTTGTCTCGTTCTCCTGCAAAGGCGTTGGCAGTTAATGCGACAATAACTACTTGTGTGCCCGGTACGCCTAGCTCTCGTATACGCTGTGTCGCAGTGATACCATCCATCACAGGCATTTGACAATCCATGAGAATGAGTTCGTAGGGTTCCCGCTTAGCGATAGCCGTTTTGACTTTTGCGACGCCTTCTTCTCCGTTATTGGCAATATCTGCGGTTGCCCCAAGCTCTCGCAGTTGTTCGCGAATAACAATTTGATTGATGTCATTGTCTTCTACAACCAGTATTCGAGCATTTTGTAGTCGTTCTTCATCAAAATGCGTTATCACAATATCAGAAGAGCGACCAATATTCGTTGTTACTTCTTGGGCCGAGTCAAGCAGCAGATTCACCACAAAGCGGGTGCCTTCGCCAAGTGCGCTCGACAATTCAACTTTACCGTTATAGTGCTCTACTATTTTAGTTACTATAGCGAGCCCCAAACCCGTACCGCCAAATTTTCTAGAGGTGTTGTCTTCAGCTTGGAGAAACGGCATGAATATTACCCGTTGCTGAGCTTCACTTATGCCAATGCCCGTATCACTTACGATTATTTTAACTCGATACTTTCCGCTATTAAGCGGCTTACACCTCACGGCAAGTTTAACCTGCCCTTTATGGGTGAACTTGAGTGCGTTATTAAGTAAATTAATCACAATTTGAGAGAGTCGCAAAGGGTCAGCGATAAAATGGATATTGACTACAGAAGCCACATCAACAACTAAGTCTAAACCTTTGTCCAATGCCAATTTTTCAAACATTGGTACTTGTGAGTTTACTACATCTCCTAAACTCACCGGGACGCTCTCGTAACTCATCTGCCCCGCATCTATTTTAGAAAAGTCGAGAATATCATTAACAATTTCGAGTAGAGATTCAGCGCTTCGCATTGCCACATTGGCAAACTGGCGTTGTGCATCGTTTAAACGAGTATTCATCAAGGTTTCTAACATTCCCTGAACGCCATGAATAGGAGTACGGATCTCATGACTCATGTTAGCGAGAAACAGGCTTCTCGCTTCCAATGCCTTTTCTGCGATTTCTGTTTTTTGTCGCAAAGATATGTTGTTAAACACTCGCTCAGTAATATCTTGCGTAGCTCCAATAACTTTCACGGTTCTGCCGTTTTCAACTATGGGGTGCGCAAGTGACTCCACCCACTTAGTCTCACCGTGATGCGTTACAACTTCCATTTCGTAAGTACCATCAATCCCCGATTTTATAATCTCTTTGAAGCGCTTTTCATAGGCCTTACGGTCGTCATCATGCTTTATGATACTAAGCACGGTATCAATAGTGACTACAGTACTGGACGGCAACCCCATTAACTTCTTAAGTGACTCAGCCCATGTAAGTCGCTGCGTTACTACATCCAACTCCCATGTTCCCACTCCGGCAAGTTCAGTAATTTGTTTGAGCAACATATTTTGCTCGGTAAGCTTTGCCTGTTGAGCTTGAATATTTTCCAAAGATTCATGGCGCGACAATTCCACTCCAATCCACTCGGCTAGTAGCAGCAAATAATCACACTCTAAATCAGTGAACGGTTGCTCTCTTTCGGATATTGATGAAAAGTTAAGTGTTCCAAAACGCATACCATTCACGTGAAGCGCAGTAGCGAAGTAACTTCTCAGTGGGAATTGTGCATAGCAAGGGTGCGAAGCCCCTGGGAATTGAGTGATATTGGGATAGGCAATGATATCGTCGGCCCGAAAAGCATCTATGCAGTAAGTTTCACTGGCAACGAATTCATCATTTTTATGAACGCTATCTTCGGGAGTTACGGCTTGAACAACAGTGTATTTATCACCCTTAATGTGACTAACAATACCCCACTCTAAGCCCAATATCTTAGTGCCTAAAGTAAGAAGGCGCGTGAGTTTCTCATCGAACGAGAGCCCGACGTCAGTAGAAATGTTGTGAAGGGCTTTAATCACACTCATAACTATCTTGGCCTTTTACTTTAACTACCTATACAAGCAAGGCCAATGCTGTTGCACTGGCCGGGTGAGCTAAAGTAACGTAATTGACGAAGGGAAAAAAGGTTTCTAGCTCGTCAATTAGTATAGTAGTAAGTGACGACTAATAGAGAATATTTATCTCATACCCTGTTGGTGTATCCGCCGGTTCAACAGTAACTATGTAGTTTTGCTCTTCGTTAAAACCAAACAACGAAGTGCGATCTAACAACACCAACTCGTCATTCTCATCCTCATAAACAGCAATGATTTCATAATAGTCAGACGGTAAAACCTCAATATTCGTTTCTCCGAACTCGACGTTTTGCACTTCATATTCAGCAGTATCTATGGTTTCATCATTACGCACCAAATAGAAATCTACGTCGTCAAAATCGGTAACTAGATTCACGAAGTTAACTGTTTTGTCATATGCCTGTGGAAGACCACTTTCTACAAAGGTAACAGCACCAAGTTCGCCCTCATCTTCGTATAACAATATTGCTTTACTCTCACCTTGATTCAGCGTGATTAGCTTATTACTGAGGTCCGATATACCATCTTCCGTAGACTCCACAGTTACGCGATAGTCACCGTAACGAATAGCGGTAAAATCAGAGAGTTCACCACTGTCTAGTGAGAAGGTTACGTCGGTTTCGTCATCATTACCGCCGAAGGTGACCTGTAATGAAGAGGCAAGCTCTGTCGAATTATAGATTCTATATTGAGAATCCGCTTCAACATCTGTGATTGCGGTAACAGTGGAAGAGTTAAGGATAGTGTCGACGATGGTTCCTTCTTGTATCGCGCCACTAACATCTCGAATGGCTAGAACATACTCAGTCGCATACACAAAGTTCAGTGTTTGAGACTCAAAAACCACTTCTGTAGAGCCTGGCTCAGTGAGGTACAGGGTATACTCGCCTTCATCAAAGTCACTGCTATCATCATCCTGATCCCAGTATTCAAATTCGACCATGTCTCCTGTAGTTACTGTACCAAGGTGGTTTGCACTCTCAAACGGATCACCAGCGTCACTCAGGTAAAAATCATAAGACGAGGCATCAATAGTTACGGCTAAACTAAATAGACGAAAGTGATCCTCAAGTGATTCTCTCTCATACGAATATTCTGTAAAAACAGGCGCATCAAAGTCTCCACTCATCACGATAATGGTTTTGTAGCCTTCTTTAAGTGTAATTGTTAGCGTTTCTACCTCAACTTCCTGATCGTCTCCGTCAGTGCGAATAAACTCTAGTTCAACTTCACCAGAGTCCATAGTTATCATAGATGTGGTATCACCAAACTGAGAAGAACCAAAGCTATCACCATCAACTTCTCTCATTTCAACGTTGGCGCCATTGGGAGAGGCGTTGTAAAACTGAAGATAGGCATAAGTATAATCTGTAGACGAATCATCACTGTCACTACTACAACCTGAGAGTATTGAAACACCTACAATGCTCAAGCAAAGTTGAGCGAGCCACAACGAACAATATTTGCGCATATAAAGAAATCCTTTAAGCTTTGATTTAGGAGGGTGCACCTCGAGAGGCACGAAGCATACTGGGCTATGGCAAATAGAACAGGCAGGAGTTCTTGTCTTTACAGTTACTTTGCAAAACTGACATTACATTGACGAAATGTATACGACTGTCGGTGGTTGATATGGTTTTTGCGTACAGTGAGCGAAGGCTCGCCCACTGTATAATGAAAATCGAAAGGAGGTTTGACTAGCTTAGTCGCTGGCGAACAATTTCGTATAAACAAATACCCGTTGCCACAGAAACGTTCAAACTGGTTACACTACCTGCCATAGGAAGCTTGACTAACTCATCGCAGGTTTCTTTGGTCAGCCTGCGCATACCCTTTCCTTCCGCGCCCATTACCAAAGCAATAGGTCCGGTGAGAGATACGTCATAAAGGGTCTTGTCGGTTTCACCCGCTGTACCAATAATCCACACCCCTTGATTTTGTAATTCTTTTAAGGTGCGAGCCAAGTTCGTTACTTGAATAAGAGGAACCACTTCCGCCGCTCCGCAAGCCACTTTGCGCGCAGTTGCGGTTAAACCTGCTGATTTATCTTTGGGAACGATAACCGCATCAACACCCGCACCGTCGGCATTTCGCAAACAAGCACCTAGGTTGTGTGGATCAGTGACTCCATCAAGTACTAACAGCAAAGGTTGGTTAGTGTTCTCTAAAATCCTATCAAGGTCATTTTCAGTGAGTGCTTTAGCAGGCTTAGCTCTTGCCACAACCCCTTGGTGCTGCTCACCGTTAACCTTGTCATCAAGGGTTTTTCGGGCGCAAAACTGTACAGAAATACCATGCTTTCGCGCCTGATTAACCACATTGACTAACCTGTCGTCGTTGCGACCTTTGAGTACCATTACTTCCAGTACTCGTTCTGGTTCATTCTCTAATACGGCTTGCATAGCATGTAAACCGTAGAGCCATTCTTGCTGCGCCATTAGCGCCTGCCCCCTTTACTCTTTTTACTCGAAGCACCTTTTGAGGTGCCAAACTTCTTACCGCTTTTACCGCCGCGACTAGATTTAGGCGGTGCTTTCTTAATAGTTTTCACTTTCACTTTGCGACCACCCTTCCCTTTAAGAGAAGTCTGCTCAAGTAGCAAATCAATCTTGCGCTCATCAAGGTTTACCGCGACGACTTTTACTTCGACTGCGTCACCTAAACGGAACTGACGATGTCCTGACTCTCCCACTAAACACTGCTTAACATCGTCAAAATGATAGTAATCATCTTCTAGTGACGTAATGTGTACCAAGCCATCAATATGATATTCAGTTAATCGAATGAACAAGCCAAAACTCGTCACAGAACTGACTACCCCATCGAAAGTATCGCCCACATGATCAAGCATGAACTCGCATTTTAGCCAATCAGATACATCCCTTGTGGCATCGTCGGCGCGACGCTCGGTCATAGAGCATTGCTCACCCAACTGCTCTATTTCTTCAATGGTGTAGTTTTTGTAACCAGATACCGACTTTTTACCTTGAGTTTTGGCAATGATGCCTTTTAACGCTCGATGTACCACCAAGTCTGGGTAACGACGGATGGGAGACGTAAAGTGAGCATAGGCACTAAGTGCTAATCCGAAATGGCCTACATTATCGCCATCATAAATTGCCTGCTTCATGGAGCGAAGTAACATGGTTTGAATCAGTTCTTCATCGGGACGACCGCGAGTTTTAATTACCACGTCAGTAAAATCGGCAGGTGTCGCGTCTTCAACAATTCTGTGAGGTACGCCAATTTCACTGAGATAGCTGGTGAATGCAGTGAGCCTGTCTGCATCAGGCTTATCATGAACTCGATAGAGCGCCGGAGCTTCATGTGCCTCTAGAGTCAAAGCCGCACTTACGTTAGCCAAGATCATACACTCTTCAATAAGCTTGTGAGCGTCGTTGCGCACTAACGGCACAATATTCTCTATTTTGCGTTGAGCGTTAAATACAAACTTACTTTCTTGAGTTTCAAATTCTATGGCACCACGCTGCTGACGTGCTTTTTTTAGTGTGCGATACATATCATGAAGGTGACGTAGGTGAGGCACATGAGCCTCATACCTTTGATGCATGTCTTTATCACCCTGCAAGATTTGCCACACTTTTGTGTAAGTCAGCCTTGCATGAGAGTTCATCACCGCTTCATAAAACTGATATTGATCTAACTTACCTTGTGCATCTATGGTCATTTCGCAAACCATGCATAAACGATCAACTTCAGGGTTTAACGAACACAAACCATTCGATAACACCTCAGGAAGCATGGGAATGACTTGTTCAGGGAAGTACACGGAATTACCGCGCTGCTGCGCTTCATCGTCGAGGGCAGTACCAGTTCTGACGTAGTGACTCACATCAGCAATAGCCACCCAAAGTTGCCAGCCACCTTCATCAAGGGGCTCACAAAATACCGCATCGTCAAAGTCACGTGCATCTTCACCATCAATGGTCACCAAAGGTAATTGTCGAAGGTCGATTCTCCCTTCTTTGGCTTCATCGGGCACACTTTCCGTCAGGTTTTCAATCTGCTTTGTTACCCCTTTCGGCCACTGATGCGGAATATCAAAAGTGCGCAGAGCCATTTCGATTTCCATACCCGGAGCCATATGCTCGCCTAGCACTTCAACAATTTTGCCCACTGGGTTCATCTTTCTTCGGGCACGTTGAGTGATTTCAATAACAACCACCTGCCCCATTCTGGCACCGTTAGTGTGCTCAGGAGGAATGACTATTTCATGTTGCAAACGAGCGTCATCAGGAATAACTACGCCAAACCCTTGTTCAGTATAGTAACGTCCGACAATAGGCTCGCTTCTGGCTTGAAGCACTTGGGTAACATAACCTTCTTTGCGTCCACGACGATCGGTACCGCTTTCTCTAGCCTCTACATAATCATCGTGCATGAACAACGCCATTTGCCCAGCGCTGATAAACAAATCACCACTCTTGTCATCGGGGCGTAAGAAACCATAGCCGTCGCGATGCCCAATCAAGCGACCACGAATAAGTTCGTCTTGATTTTGTAAGATGTACTTTTTCTGTTTGGTAAACTGTACTTGGCCTTCGCGCTCCATAGCTCGCAAACGACGCTGAATACCAATACGGCTCTCTTCGTCATCAGCATTCACCACATGACAAATATCCAAGAACGACAACGGTGTTCCTGCTTCTTTTAGCACTTGCATTAGGTATTCTCGACTTGCCACCGGCTTGTCGTATTTTTCTTTTTCTCGCTGATAATGCGGGTCGTCGCTCATAGCGCTGTACAGTTTCCTTTTAAACGTCGACGGGAATGAAGTTGGTCGTCGACAACTGAGAGATAAATATTTTGCACAGTATAACAGCAATCATTAAAAAACATTGATTTATAAATTGTGCCATGTTGTTGTCATACACAGGCGGTATACCAATAACTCCTAATTACTTTAAAAAAGAACAGGCACATGGACAGACGGCGATTTTTATCTTTATCAACTTCTATGGCAGCAACCGCGGCACTCACTACAGGTATTGCTGGCTGTGTAAATACGAGCTCTTCCGCTACAAAAGCGACTTTCACCCACGGCATCGCTAGTGGAGACCCTCTCAGCGATGCAGTTGTTTTGTGGACACGCGCACTTCCAGACGACAATTCAACACAAGCTTCAGTAATGTGGGAAGTGTCATTAACGAGTGACTTTGAAGTACTTATTGCCAGCGGAGAAGCCGTTGCTAAACAAAACCAAGACTTCACCGTAAAAGTCGATGTTATTGGCTTAGCACCGGCAACCCAATATTTTTACCGCTTCAAAAGTGCAAACAATGTCTCGCAAGTTGGGCAAACTCTTACTCTGCCTGAAGGCGATGTCGATAGCGTTACTTTTGGCGTATTCTCATGCTCTAATTATCCGGCTGGTTACTTCGCTCCATACAAGCTTGCTTCGGAAGATGCGACCATCGACTATGTATTGCACTTAGGCGACTACATCTATGAGTACAGTAATACTGGCTATGCTACCGAACGCGCTGAAGAATTAGGGCGTACCTTCCCAGAAAACAACAAAGACGAAATCATATCTATTGACGATTACCGTCGACGTTACGCCTTGTACCGTACCGACAAAGGTTTGTTAGCTCTACATCAAAACAAACCTTTCATCGTTGTGTGGGATGATCATGAAATCACCAACGACACCTACATGCACGGCGCTGAAAACCACTCAGCTGATGAAGGTGATTTCTATGAGCGTCGTGCCGCAGCAGTGCAAGCCTATTATGAGTGGCTACCTATTCGCCCCCCCAAGGGAGATACCGACCTCACCATTTATCGCCAATTTACCTTTGGCAACTTGGTGAACTTATACATGTTAGACACCCGAGTAATAGGCCGAGATAAGCAGCTTTCGTATGGTGATTACCGCAATGCTGAGTCAGGGGAGTTTGACCAACAGCGTTTTATGAAAGACATTAGCGCGACTGACCGTTCGCTTCTAGGTAACGATCAGCGCACTTGGCTAAATCAAGCGCTACAAAATGGTGAAGCTAAGTGGCAAGTACTAGGTCAACAATTGTTGATGGGACGCATGTTCTTCCCAGCCTCCGTATTTAATGGCGTACCCCGAGGCAAAATTGCTGCACACACCCACCAGCTTGCCAATATCAAACGCAAACAAATGGCAGGGGAATCTCTTTCAGACACCGAATCACAAATGCTTGCCGTGTACATGCCCTACAACCTCGACGCATGGGATGGTTACCCTGTAGAACGCGAACGTTTGCTGATGCAGCTTAAAGCCCTCGGCAAGCCAGTAATAGCGTTAGCGGGTGATACCCACAATGCGTGGCATAACACATTAACTACCCAAACAGGTGAAGCGGTAGCCACTGAGTTGGCAACATCGAGCGTGTCGTCTCCGGGTATGGAGAGCTACTTAAACTTAGACGAACAAAGCGCGAGCTTGATGTCTGAAGATTTGCCCGTTCTCATCAATGATCTCAACTACTGTAACTTACACCAGCGTGGATTCTTAACAGTAAGCTTCACCCAAGATGAAGCAAAAGCAGTGTGGTCTTTCGTTGATTCTATTGACTCATTAGATACAAAAGTGACAGCTACTCACGCGATAACAATTAACGCGTAATGTGTATAGCCTGTCGATATGTAACGTTTGTTGAAGGGTTTACAATCGTGTTACGCTCTTTCAAACCCTTAACCATAAAGGACTAAACCATGAAACTACTTCCATTAGCAGTACTTGTTTTGGCAGGCGCAACCCTTAGCGGCTGTAGCAAACATTCAGTGACTCAATGCACCACGGCACCAGAAGCAGAATGGCAAGATCAAAGTGCTTTCCAAGCTCAACTACTAGCTCAGGGCTACAAAATTAACGAGTTTAAAGTGACTGAAGGTAGCTGTTATGAAATTTATGGGTTTGATAAAGACGACAACAAAGTAGAAATCTATTTTAACCCTGTTGACGGTGACATTGTTAAAATTGAAGCGCACTAATCACTGACGCGAATCACCATGCAAAGCTCAGTATCTAACAAACCGATTATTTGGGACATAGTCGTCAGGCTCTGTCATTGGTTGCTAGTACTGTGCTTTGTAATCAACTACTTTATTGTCGAGCCCGGTAGATTGGTGCATGAAATCGCCGGTTACACCGCCCTAGGTGTACTAGTGGTAAGGTTAATATGGGGGTTAAAGCAACCAGCCTCCAGCTTAGCTAGCTATCGGCACATACATGTACGCCCTACAGATTTCAAGGCGCATTGGGACCATCTAAAAGCAAAACAACTGCCTCACAATGCTGGCCATAACCCTTTGGGCTGGTTGATGATATTCCTAGTGTGGGCGCTCATGCTCGGACTTGGTATCACGGGGTTTATCATGGAAGAAATAGACGCCTTTTTTGGCGACCCTACCATTGAGCGGATCCACAGCATTATGGCTGATACGCTTTATATTGCAGCGTTAGTCCATGTGGCTGGAATACTTGTTACCCAATGGTGGGGGCGAATTCCACTGATTAAAGCGATGATTCGCGGAACTCGCTAACACTATTTTGCCTCAGTTAACTATCAATAGGCCTTTTTGCAGCTCTTACCGCTTTCGGGTGCATAAGCGCTTCTAATTGTGTCAAATAACTCGCAATTTTTGCGTGCTGCGCACTATCGTCAGTAACTGAATTATGTAACCAGTGATACGCATCTTCGTAGTCATAAGGACTACCGTGACCGTCCAAGAACAACTCAACAAGTTGAATTTGAGCGTTTAGATTCTGTAAGGCTGCGGCTTCACGCAAATAAACTACCGCTCTTTCTTTATCCATCTGAACAAGCGTGCCACTAGCGTAGTAGCGACCTAGCTGTTCCAGCGCTGCGGGTAGCCCTTGATTGGCCGCATCTTCCATATAACCAATACCGCGAGATGCACTGGCATCTACACATACTCCCCAGGCTAACATGTCACCCCACAAAAATTGGTACGCTGGGATTTTCAACACATCAGCACGGGCCTCTATGTCTTGTACAAGCTGGCAGCGATCTTCAACCACTCTATCAAGGTGCGCATTTCGGTTAATCAATTCAATAAGTGCATCTTGACTGTAGAGCTGCACCGCTCGCAGTTCCTCAAGAGTCTCGCCCTCTAAAGCGATACTGGCAGAGCTTAACGCGCAACTTACTGCGGCTAGCGCGCCAACGATAGTCTTATGCATCCTCATACTTATTACTCTCTTTTTTAACCGAGCTGATCACATGTAGTTGTTATCGGCTAACAGACAAGAAGCTTAACACTAACTGTGTGAGTTAGTGTGTACCCATTCCGCTTTTTAGCGCAATATGGATGTGCCGTGCATGATTGGCTAAATCAATGCCTAAATCAGTAAGGTATCCGCCGTCAGGCTGGGTAATCATTCCCTTGGCAAAAAGGCGCTCAGCTGCATTAACAACAGATTGATGAGCATCGTGATGAATTTTAAGCCCTTGCATTAGACTTTCTTGGGGGAAGGTTAAAAGTAAATCAAGTTCGTCAATCATGAACTGGTTGAATTTATTCATATGTTTACCTCAGGCAATGGGTATTTGTCTTACCCTGTTTTTTCTTATATGACTACCAATTACCTCAACTGTCCACATCTTTTGTTCAGTGAACTGATCGGACTTTGGTCGTAAATAGTATATCCTTGCCATAACTCTAGTAAGTGGAACACGCCCCTTCAAATGAAGTATAAAGATTTACGCGATTTTATTAATAAACTCGAACAAAGAGGCGAGTTAAAGCGCATTTCCCAAAGTATAGACACAGATTTGGAAATGACAGAGATTGCCGACAGAACCTTGCGTGCCGGCGGCCCAGCCTTATTGTTTGAAAACCCTAAGAATCACGACATGCCAGTACTGGCCAATTTATTTGGCACTCCTAAAAGAGTCGCTATGGGTATGGGACAAGACTCTGTTGAAGCACTTCGTGAAGTTGGCAAGCTGCTCGCATACCTCAAAGAGCCTGAGCCACCAAAAGGATTAAAGGACTTATGGGAAAAGCTGCCTGTATTTAAACAGGTGCTGAATATGCCTGCCAAGGTACTCAAACGTGCGCCCTGCCAAGAAAATGTGATTTCGGGTGATGATGTAGATTTATCAAAAATACCAGTGCAGCGATGCTGGCCGGGTGATGCAGCACCGCTAATTACTTGGGGGCTAACTGTGACCAAAGGCCCACATAAAAAACGTCAGAACCTTGGAATATATCGACAGCAAGTTATCGGCAAAAACAAAATTATTATGCGTTGGTTGTCACATCGCGGTGGTGCACTGGATTTTCGCGAATGGTGTCAAACTCATCCTGGTGAACCTTACCCAGTATCGGTAGCACTGGGTGCTGATCCTGCAACTATTCTAGGTGCAGTCACGCCAGTACCAGATACCCTCTCAGAATACGCTTTCGCAGGGCTGTTACGTGGCGATAAAACTGAGGTAGTAAAGTCTGTTAGTAACGACCTACAAGTACCAGCCAGTGCTGAAATTGTCTTAGAGGGTTATATTGAACAGGGTGAAATGGCACCTGAAGGCCCTTACGGCGATCATACTGGATATTACAATGAGGTAGATGACTTCCCCGTAATGACAGTCACGCACATTACGCATCGAACAAACCCCATTTATCATTCTACCTATACTGGCCGCCCACCCGATGAGCCTGCGATTCTGGGCGTGGCGTTAAACGAAGTGTTTGTGCCTATTTTGCAAAAGCAGTTTCCTGAGATTGTTGATTTTTACTTACCGCCTGAAGGCTGTTCGTATCGCATGGCCATTGTCACAATGAAAAAGCAATATCCGGGGCATGCTAAGCGCGTAATGATGGGTGTTTGGTCGTTCCTGCGTCAGTTTATGTACACTAAATTCGTTATCGTGTGCGATGACGATGTTAACGCGCGAGATTGGAACGATGTGATTTGGGCAATTACCACACGCATGGATCCCGCCCGAGATACCACCATGATAGAAAATACTCCCATCGATTATCTCGATTTTGCGTCTCCTGTATCAGGACTTGGATCGAAAATGGGTATGGATGCCACCAATAAGATGCCGGGCGAAACCGACAGAGAATGGGGTATTCCCATTGTAATGGATGAAGAAATAAAGCAACGAGTTGATGATATCTGGGATGAACTTGGTATCATGTCGAAAGATCCCTCAAACGAATAACCGCAAGGAAAACACAACTACATGTCTGAAATTTTATGTCAGGTTGCTAGCATTTCTCCACTGACCGATGTGGTTTATAAAGTTGAGCTTAGTGCACCCTCGCCCCTCGATTTTAAAGCGGGGCAATACGCACTCGTGCACATGGGTGAAAACGATAAGCGCCCATTTTCTATCGCCAACGGTGCCTATGATAATTCTCGTATCGAACTGCATATAGGCGCAGAACCCGGTAACGACTACGCGGGTCAAGTACTTACGCGTATGAAAGAAGACGGCGAAATCACTATCAGCGTGGGTCACGGAGAAGCATACCTTCAACCCAACCAGCAACCTATCGTGCTCATTGCTGGCGGTACTGGATTCTCTTATGCGTATTCTATACTCCAGCAGCATATACACAGCGGTGATACAACACCGCTTACTCTGTACTGGGGTGGTCGAGAAAAGTCGGCTCTCTATTTAGCCTCTGAATTAGAAGCACTGGCATCAAACAACGACAACTTTACCTTCATTCCAGTAGTAGAAGTATCTGACGACTCATGGAAAGGAAGAACTGGTTGGGTACACCATGCAGTTATGGAAGATTACGTGAGCTTTGCCGACGTACAAGTCTATGTCGCTGGACGTTTCGAAATGGCAAAAACCGTCAGAGAAGACTTTACACAGAAAGGCCTAAAACCCGAAAACCTATTCGGGGATGCATTCGCTTTTATCTGAGTTGGGATGAGAGGAAGCAAGGGAGTTTTTACCGCACGCAAGACCCATCCATGGGGCTCGGCCTCGGCATCCATGCCTCTGACGGCTGTAAAAACTCCCTTGCTTCCTCTCTACTATGCTAAACCTCTAGAAGCTTTCCCTTACATCCATCTGTAATCAACCTCGCCTGTCGCAATAAATCTACCTCATAGCTCAATAGCACTTTTTAACGGTTTTCCACGTACTTAGAATCTGCTAATGATAGATCTAGCGACCAGGAGAATACGTTGAAAACAAAAATCATAACAATACTTTGCACGTCTTTAACAATGTCAGTAGG
>JALUXV010000240.1 GCA_027013165.1 Alteromonadaceae bacterium | reverse complement strand
CGCTAACGGGAAACGCGGATACGCACAGGTATCCGCTACGTTATGCCAATAATCAGAATTACTTCTTGATCAACACGGATTTTGGATTGGTAAATAACAGGCGTCCTTCATGGCCTTGCTCTGTGCCAATACCAGATTGCTTGTGACCACCGAAAGGAATATCCACGCCTTGGGTGTGGATTTCGTTTACCCAGACCATGCCTGCTTCTACCCGATTCGCTACGGCAACCGCGGCCTCGGTATCACGACCCCAAACTGAGCCACCTAAGCCGTAGATAGAGGCGTTGGCACGATTCACCGCGTCATCGATATCGTCATAAACGATAATTGGGATGATAGGGCCGAACTGCTCTTCCTGAACGATCTTGCTGTTTTCTGGCGGATTGTCGACAACAGTGATCGGGAAGAAGTAGCCAGACTGCGTTTCGTCAATATCACCACCAAAAGCAATCTTCTGACCGTTTGCCTTGATGTCGTCCAGAAAGGTCTTTAACTTGTCAAACTGCATCTTGTTTTGCACAGGCCCCAGACCAACTTCTGGATCAAGGCCGTCGCCAACCTTCACTGTTTTGGCGTAATCAACGAAAGCGGCTACGAAATCGGCATGGAATGAGCGGTGGATGTAAAGGCGCTTGATACCTACACACCACTGGCCCTGATTACCAAAGGCGCCCCAGAAAAGCTGTGGGATAATAGCTTTGTAGTCTGCATCTGGCAGGACTATTGCCGCATCGTTGCCGCCAAGTTCCAGGGTGACTCGCTTAACGGTTCCGGCCGCCGAGCGAAGCACGTGCTTGCCGGTCTCTGTTGAACCTGTGAAACTAATCTTCGCAACATCCGGGTGGTTAGTCATCTGTGGGCCTAATTGATCGCCACCAGACAAGACAGACAGTACACCGGCTGGAAGGACGCTTTGTGCTATCTGACCAAAACGCAAAGCCGTTAACGGGGTATATGGCGTGGGCTTCAATACAAAGGTGTTACCGGTGATCAGTGCAGGTGCCACTTTCCAAAGGGCAAGCAGTACAGGGAAGTTCCAGGGCGTGATACCACCTACAACGCCAAGCGGAACGTGGTGCAGTTCAACGACATGCACGTCGTTTTCTTCAACGATTTCAACCGGGATACGACGAACCGCAATCTGGCGGATATACGAGATAGCCTGATCGACTTCTGGCGCAGCCATGGTATTAAGTGGTTTACCTTGCTCTAAGGTTAAAAGATGAACCAGCTCATCGCGATGTTGCTGTAATGCATCAGCTTAGCGATTCAAATAGACCTGACGCTCATCATAGCTAATGGCTGACCACGATTTAAATGCCGTTTTAGCCGCAGCGATGGCTTCTTCAAGTTGTTCGGCTGAGGCGGCTGGTGCTTTAGCAAACACCTTACCAGTGGCCGGGTTTATCACGTCAAAGCTGTCTTTGGCCTCAACCAGCTTGCCAGCGATGCTCAGATAATACGGACCATCGAAAATACCGGCACTTTGTGAGGTTTGTGATGCTGTGGACATAAATATACTCCTGAATATAGCGTTTTCCGTTTGGTATCTACCTTTAGTGGCAGCCACCTGGCGGGTGATAAGTGTTAACAGAGCCCAACATTGGGCTTGCTTGCGACTGACAGTGCTTCTACACAAATGCTGGAAAACGAGAGTGTTTTGCACTTTTCTGGATTAGACCAGTCGTCTAGTTGTTATCTTAGACCGGTCGTCTACATTTTGCAACTCATTAATACTTTACGAATTAAAAAATGTCAGAAATGGCTTAACTGATGTGCCGTTCCTTTTCTCCGACTTAGTGGGTAAACGGAATTAAAGATGAGTCGACTTGTGACAATGTAAACCTGATTTTTTGATTAGCATTTGTTTGTGTTGTGCTGAAAATGATCAGGTTCAATAAGCGCTCTTAAATTTTTTGAGCGCTTTCCTAGGTCCTTTCATAACAAATTGGTGCATTCGCCCTGCAGTAAGCTTTAGCACGAAATCGGTAGCTCAAAATATGGGAACCTCTAATCGAGCTGGGCTATTATAACTGGTTTATCCAGACCACCATCGAAACTTAATCTATAACCAACCTAATGGACTATCTCTTTCGTGGCCGTATTAAAATGATATACATGAGGCTGGTCATTGATGCTTGCTTAAAAATAACTCATTTGTTTATACCTCAGCTGTTAATTTCTTAACTTGCAGGCAATACTATTATTTAGCGATTTTAGGGGAGTTACAGCGAAAAAAGAGAACACAGCAACAAGATTTACGACTCGCTACTGCTGCGACCGTTGAGCAGAAAAGGGTTCTGTCACTGACTAAAGCTACATTAAGCATTATAAGACGGAGGTTGGTTATCACTCTTTTGACACTTCTGTGTCAAAGC
>JALUXV010000239.1 GCA_027013165.1 Alteromonadaceae bacterium | reverse complement strand
CGGAAGAGTTTATTGATGTCGTAAAACACTTTATTGCACAAAAAAAGCCAATAGCCGCAGTATGTGTAGCGTCAAGGTGTATTGCCAAGAGTGGCCAATTTGCAGGACGAGAGGCAACTATTTATCACTCTCAAACGGGTAAGCACAAAGCCAAGCTTGAAAGTATGGGGGTAAAATTTGTCGATCAACCCATTGTTGAAAGTGCCAATGTCATCACGTCAACAGGGCCTGGTACCGCTGTTGAAGTAGCACTAGCACTACTTGGTAAACTTACTGATGAAAGTACTGTTCAGGCGACACGCCAGATGATGCGTATTCCTCACCCTAACAAAGACTGGTATCAACCCCAAGTACAATGCATAACGCCAACATCGCGTTAAATCCCGTATTAGGAGCAACAAGTGATTAAACCTTTCCACTTATCATTTACAGTACCCAATCTACGCGAAGCAGAAGCTTTTTATATCGACTTGCTAGAGTGCAAGAAAGGCAGGGACACGGGTGACTGGATTGACGTTATTTTTTATGGGCATCAATTAACCATTCATCAAGAAAATGAAGAAATGCACTCTCAAGCTATTGATCATTTTGGCGTAATTCTAGAGAAAGATGAATGGTTAACCGTTCTTGAAAAAATTCAACGTATAGGTGCTGAATTTGTCTTGTCACCAAGCACGCCCACCGCTGAAAATAACAGTGAATCTGGCAAGTTCATCATTAAAGACCCAGCAAATAACCTAATTGAGTTTAAATTTTACAAGAGCCACTCTGCACATTAGCACCTTTACTACTAATTTAAGCTGATAGAGTTTTCATTATATTAGACCCACAGACTGAACTGAGAGGTTAGATTGCCTGAACTATTTAAAAACGTTTTTAACCCAACATTTGTAGAACAATTAATTGGTCGCATTAAATCTTGTTTCGCAGACTTTGATGAATTGTCCTTCAAAGCCATGGTTTTTGATAAAGATTGGGAGGAACGAGAGTTAAAGCAAAGGATGCGTCATATCACCGTCTGTCTGCGTCACGCACTGCCAGACAATTTGAGTACTGCATATAAAATTATTCATCAAATTGCCATCGACTTTGGGGATGAAATGGATATTGCTCAGATGGTGTTTCCCGATTTTGTCGAACACTATGGTCTAGACCACCCAGAGTCTTTAGACTTGCTGGAACACCTAACGCGTTACTCCAGTAGTGAATTTGCTGTACGCCCCTTTATTATTAGGGACCAAAAAACAGTAATGAATTTAATGTACCAATGGGCTTGTTCTGATAACTACCATGTACGCCGCTGCGCCAGTGAAGGCACTCGCCCACGTTTACCTTGGGCTATGGCATTGCCTGCACTAAAAGAAGATCCAAAGCCAATTCTACCTATATTAGAACAACTGAAGGACGACCCTGAACTATATGTTCGTCGTAGCGTCGCTAACAACCTTAATGATATAGCAAAAGATAATCCCAATTTCGTTATCGCATTTGCTAAAGCCTGGTTTGGGCATTCTAAAAATACCGACTGGGTGATAAAACACGGCTGTCGCACTTTGCTCAAACAAGGGCACCCTAAAGTACTTTCACTATTTGGGTACAGCCCGCCTGAGCACCTATCGGTCACCAAGTTACAACACAATGAGAGCGTGGTCATTGGAGATGCTCTCGATTTCAGCTTTGAGATTATTTCTGATAGTGATCAGCCGTTAGGTAAGCTTCGCCTAGAGTTTGCAATCGACTTTATGAAATCCAATGGCCGACAATCCCGTAAAGTGTTTCACATCTGGGAAGGAATAGTAAATGAATCACAAAAGATGGTCGTTAAGGCTTTTTCTTTCAAGCCTATTACTACACGTAAGTATTATCTGGGTGAGCACGGGCTAGCAATAATAATAAATGGTGTGGAGATGGCACACAGCTCTTTCACTCTATGCTCATGATTGGACACCTCGATTACCTATACCTCTGATAATCGCTTATCAAGACTGACTCCTACTTCTGTTCCAGCGATAACAAATATAAATTGCTATCAATATATCAAATGAAACACATGCAATCGCATACCATTCTGGGACTATGTGCGCACCTGCTCCTTTTAAGTGTATCGCTATGTCCCAGAGTGGGTGAGCGATCCAACCCACTGCTAACCATAAAATTGAATATCGATTTGCGAGCCAGTAAAAAAAGCTATAGATAGAAACACCTAGTAACTCCACCCCTAACCAAGCGGCGTTACCCCATGCTATTGAAAAGCCGATATATATAATCGCTGCAACCACCAAGCTAATTCCCAACAAGTGTGAAAGCTTTCTGCCTTTACACTTGTTGGCGAACAATATCAGCGGTATAGATAAAACAATACCTAATACAAACCACACTGCGT
>JALUXV010000238.1 GCA_027013165.1 Alteromonadaceae bacterium | reverse complement strand
AATAAGTAGGTTTACGGCCCCTTGTGGTACAGTCACTTGTGTAATCAATAAGTTAACTGTGACTGCATTTAAGTCTTGGAATAACAGGAAGCTGATGTAACTGATACCACCCAGTGCAAGTGCTCCGCCGTATACCAGTTTTCTTCCTAAAGTGTCAGCGAGTTTAGCTAACACAATAGAAAACAGCGCGGCGAACACAGAATAAGCAGCAAACAAAATACCTACCCAATCACCCGCAGCACCTTTAGCCGCTTTAATCGCCTCAGGGACCGCAGCCACCGATGCAATGTAATCTGGGTCGAACCATTGTTTGTCCACGCCCCAAATGTGTTGGGTAATGGCTGGCGTGGTGTATACCCACATGATGAACAATGCAAACCATGAGAAGAACTGGACAACGGCTAACTGGCGCATCATAGGTGGCATTTCACCAACAAGGGTAAAGAACCCTTTAAGGCGTTCTCCTGTAGACTGTTTTTCTTCGGTAGTCGATTCCGAATCAAGGCCTTTGTACTTATTGTAATCTTCAGGCGCATATTCTTTGGTTCTAAACACAGTCCAAAGCACGGTGCCTAGCAGTACAGTAGCGCCGATGTAGAACGCCCACATGACAGATGGTGCAACCTCACCCATTTGGGCAGTGTTTTCTAGGCCGATCACATTGGTGAGTACAAAGGGCAGAATTGAACCAATGACGGCACCAATGTTGATTAGCAGCGACTGTACTGAATAACCAATGTTTCGTTGCGAAGCAGGCACCATGTCAGACACAAGTGAACGGAAGGGTTGAAAACACACGTTAAATGACGCATCCATCAATGCAACCATCAGTGCACCCATTAACATGGGGGCAAGAAATGCAACGAATATTGGAGCGTTGGGCAGTAATATCATCCCAACCACGGCAGCTATCGCACCGGCAAGAATAAAAGGTCGACGTCGCCCTAGCCTATTCCATGTTCTATCCGATGCTGAACCAACGATGGGCTGTACAATAAGCCCCATAATCGGTGCAACTAACCAAAACAAAGAAAGAGAGTGCAAATCTGCACCCAAGTCTGAGAGTATTCTACTTACATTCGCATTTTGTAGTGCGAATCCAAATTGAACACCCAAGAAGCCAAAACTGACATTCCAAATTTGCCAAAATGATAAACGTGGTTGTGATACCTGCTGCATTATTCCACTCTATTTTTTGTTGTAATAAATTTAGTCAACGACAAAGACACTTGCCGACATAGGAGAAACCGTAATGGGTGAATCTATGGCAAAAGTTTTGCCATCATAAAGTCTTTTTACTGTTGTTCGGCCTTCTAACACCCAGTTATACATTTGCATATCGAAATCGATGTCAGTGTCATTTTTGTTAAGCACTACAATGATCCGCTTTTCAGATGCTTCGCCTTCATCTGGCAACCTAACGTAAGTATAAACACCATTAACAGGAGCATAGTGCTTCATTTCACCATTGAATACCTCTGGCATGGTCTTACGTAGCGATAACAATTGTCTTACCCGTGCTTGTGCCCATAAAGCGTCTTCCGATAAGCCTACACCTGTGAAACCACTGATTGTGTCAGACGCCCAACCACCGGGAAAATCAGTTCTAATGATACCGTGATCATCGGTTCCCGGGTTTTTCATCAAAATCTCTGTACCGTAAAAGACTTGAGGAATGCCTCGCACCGTTAAAAAGAAGGTCATCGCCATATTCCAACGGGCTTTGTCTTCGTTGAGTTGGCTGAATATTCGGCTCATATCGTGATTGTCAGGAAACACTACGAGGTTACCCGCATCACCATAGAGAAAGTCTGACGCTAGGGTCTGATAGATATTGGTTAATCCCGTATTCCAGGTTTCCTCAGCAAGAAGTGCATTGGTCACATTCACTTGTAACGGAAAGTCCATAACACTCGGCAGTGCACTTTGGTAATCGTCATAACGAGGCGAACCTGCCTGCCAGTATGCAGTAATCGCGGGGTTTACTGACCACTCTTCACCAACAATATTAAAATTGGGGTACTCCTGCATAAGTCGACTCGTCCATTCGGCTAAAAACGCCTTGTCTGAATATGAATAGGTGTCTACCCGTATACCGCTTAAATTGGCATATTCCACCCACCAAATCGCATTTTGAATAAGATAATTAGCCAGTTGAGGATGCTTTTGATTTAAGTCTGGCATTGTTGGCACAAACCACCCATCAGCAAAAGCTGAAATATCAGAAGCAATGCCATTGGGATCGTGGAGTGCTTCTCGGCGATGTGACGTAGCCGAAAACGATCCATTATGGTGGATCCAATCATGGGATGGCATGTCTTTCATCCATAGATGTTCACTACCAATGTGGTTCAACACCATATCCATAATGATGCCTATTCCCTTGTCGGCAG
>JALUXV010000237.1 GCA_027013165.1 Alteromonadaceae bacterium | reverse complement strand
CCTCAATAAAGCACAAGAAGTGCAAAATGCCATAGCTCGTATACGCACCGACAGTGATATTGTGCCTAGTATTGCTGGATTACCTGAAGGTTTGGGTAAAGCAGAGTTTGAGCAAAGGTATGGTGAGGTAGATAGCCCACGTTATCGCGACGAAGTTCAGCGCATTCAGCGCCGTATTGATACGCTTTCTCTGTATCAAAAAGCGTATCAAACCAGCGAATAGCCTATTTTTTAAGTGACGCTTGAAACTGCGACAAGGTACTAAGCGCCAGTTCAATTTTCTTCACTAGCGAAGGTAGCGCGGCCTTTGCCTCTTCTTCTGGCAATGTTTTCATGGCTTGCCAATCTTTAGCTATTTCTTCAATGTATGGACCAAAGCGCTTTGCCGATGTTGAAAAAACGCTGTCAGCAGCAAATACAGCAGTAAACTTTCCGTGTTGGGCTTGTTGCAAGCTATCTAAGATACCATCTGCGTCTAACGCCTTTCGGTGCAAGGTTTGAAGGGTTTCTTGTAACTGTTGGTGTATAGCGTCCATAAAGCCTCAAAGTTTATTTAAAAATAAAGTTAAAGTTTCTCTTTAGGTTGTCGATACCCAAATGAGGTGGGCAATTCTGCCTACTTTTTCACTTTGCTACAAGCAACAAAGGAAATCGGTATGGATCTACAAGGTGCTAGTACCTCTGGAACGTCCGGTGCGTCTCTTGAGTTGGCTTCTCTTAAACTTGCTAAAGATCAGCAAAAGCAAGAGGGACAAGCGACGCTTCAGCTGCAGGAAACAGCTGCTGACGTACCAAAATCATCATCTTCAAACCCTGCGCTAGGGGCCAACATTGATACCTACGCATAGTTTACGGATGTAAGTGTAAGTCGATAGGCGTTTTGCCGGGTTGCCCTCCAATCTCTCGCACGAGACGAGGCACTAAAAAGCCTGGCAGGCGCTTTATCGCTTTTTCCATCAGCACTCTTGCCTCGTCATCGCTGACGTAGAAATGCGATGCACCCTGTACTTTGTCCAGCACGTGTAAGTAGTAGGGCAAAATGCCCGCATCAAACAGAGATTCACTGAGGTTTATCAGCGCATCGGCACTGTCGTTAACACCTTTTAATAAGACTGCTTGATTCAATAGGGTTACGCCCGATTGCTGGAGCCTTTGCAAACGTGCTTTAAGAGCTGCACTTACTTCATTGGCGTGGTTAATATGCAGCACAACTACAGTTTTCACAGGCAGTGTTGTTAACCATTGTTCAAAATGTTTATCGATACGTTGGGGTAACACCACAGGCAAGCGGGTGTGTATACGTAACCGCTTAACATGCTTAATGCTGGCTAATTGGTTAGCAAGCCATGAAAGCTGTTCGTCTTTCGCCATCAACGGGTCGCCACCTGAAAATATCACTTCGTTGATTTCAGGATGCTGAGCGATGTAATCAATGGTTTCTTGCCATTGCTGTTTGTTGACTGAGTTATCCGCGTAAGGAAAGTGCCGTCTAAAACAATACCGACAGTTAACCGCGCAACCAGTGCGAACCATAAGTAATACTCGTGATTCATACTTGTGCAAAAGTCCACGACCTGCGGTGTCGTGTTCTTCTAACGGATCTTCTGAATAGCCCGGCGTGCTTAAAAATTCATCGTTTAGAGGCATCACCTGTAAAAACAATGGGTCTAACGGGTTACCTTTTTCCATTAAATCGGCGAAGTGCCGTGGCACGCGCATAGGAAAAAGTCGTCGAGCTTTACTATGTTGAATATAAGATTCGGTATCGAGTTGCAGATAATTCACCAGATCGAGAGGATCGGAAAAGCTCTGAGCTAATTCTTTTTGCCAGTTAGACTCTACAGAAATCGCTTTTTTAGGTATTATTTGTGCCACGAAGTATTTTGTACCTTATGTATATTCAGAGGAATTATGGCTAATTACAGCACTAACGAGTTCAAAGGCGGCTTGAAAATCATGCTCGACGGCGAACCATGCAACATCTTAGAAAACGAATACGTAAAGCCGGGTAAAGGTCAGGCGTTTAACCGCGTTAAAATTCGTAAGCTTATTTCTGGCAAAGTACTAGAAAAAACCTTCCGCTCTGGTGAAAGTGTTGAAGGTGCTGACGTAATGGATACTGAGCTTGCCTACCTATACACAGACGGCGAATTCTACCACTTTATGAACAATGATACATTCGAACAAATCGCAGCTGATGAAAAAGCGGTTGGTGAGAACGTTAAGTGGTTAGTTGAAAACGATGTATGCACTATTACATTGTGGAACGGTTCACCTATCACGGTAACTCCACCTAACTTTGTTGAAATAGAGATTACTGAAACTGACCCAGGTCTTAAAGGTGATACAGCAGGTACTGGCGGTAAGCCAGCAACATTGGCGACGGGAGCTGTGGTTCGCG
>JALUXV010000236.1 GCA_027013165.1 Alteromonadaceae bacterium | reverse complement strand
TTAATTTGGCAAACGCACACGCTCTGGTTGTGGGGCTAGGCGGCCTAGGCAGCTTAACCGCCCGCTATCTAGCTGGCGCAGGTGTTGGCAATATTACATTGATAGATGGCGATACTGTCGATATCAGTAATTTGCAGCGCCAGGTTAGCTACAATGAAATGCACTTAGGCGAGCTTAAAGCCAAGTCGCTTTATAACGAACTTCGCAAAGTTAACTCTCACTTAAACATCCAATTTAAAAGCCTTTTTGCCGATAGTAACAACTTACCAACTTTAATTTCGTCAGCGACTTGCGTACTGGATTGCACCGACAACATGACGGTAAGGCGCCAGATTAATGCAGCGACTTACCGTGCATCTATTCCGCTTTTTATTGCGGCTGCTAGCGGGCTTACATGGCAAGCACTGAACTTGCCGCAAAACTCAAACTCCTGTGGTTGTTACGAGTGCCTAGTGAACAGGATTTCCGTGCGTGAAGACTGCATGAGCAAAGGCGTACTTGGCCCCGTTGTTGGTATGGCTGCTTGTCATCAGGCAACGCAAGCTTTGTTGTTTTTAGCAAAAGGATTCGACGCAGACATTAAATGGGGACACTACCTAACTGGGAATGCAGGCCTTGGGTCGCTACAAAGCTTTGCGCTACCCCCCTCTTCTACTTGCGAGGTTTGCAATGACGCAAATTAAAGTGAACGTAAACAATCAACCTATGAACGTGATCTCGCCTATTTCACTTAGCGAGTTAATCGCCCTTAAAAAATTGAATGACGACGGTACCGCCATTGCTAGAAATGCCGCCATAGTGAGTAAAACAGAATGGTCGACCACTTATCTTAAAGATAATGACACCGTTGATATCTTCACCCTAGTTGCAGGAGGCTAATATGCTAACGCTTGCAAACCACACTTTTTCATCACGCCTTTTAACCGGCACAGGGAAGTTCAGCAACGCCGTCACTATGAAAGACGCAGTGGCCGCTGCACAAAGTAACATTGTTACCCTAGCAATGAAGCGCGTGGCGATGAATAGCGCGCAAGACGAAACGCTAACGGCCCTTCGAGAATTAGGAGTTACCCTGCTGCCCAACACATCGGGGGCTAAAAATGCCCAAGAAGCCATATTTGCAGCAGAGCTTTCTTATGAAGCGCTAGGTAGCCCATGGATAAAACTTGAAATTCACCCTGATCAGCGCTATTTGCTGCCCGACCCTATAGAAACGCTTCATGCCGCCGAGACCTTGGTAAAAAAAGGCTTTCACGTACTACCCTACTGCGGGGCAGACCCTGTTTTGTGTAAACGCTTAGAAGAAGTAGGCTGCGCCGCTGTTATGCCGTTAGGTGCTCCCATAGGCAGTAATCAGGGCTTACAAACTAAGCCTTTTTTGCAGATTATTGTGGAGCAATCGACTATTCCAGTCATTGTCGATGCGGGTATCGGCAAACCCAGTGAAGCCATGGCGGCAATGGAAATGGGCGTAGATGCGGTGTTGGTGAATACAGCTATTGCCACTGCCCAAAACCCTGTTGCCATGGCAGCGGCCTTTGCAAATGCTGTGGAAACAGGCCGAAAAGCGTTTGAAGCAGGGCTTGGTGCTACCAGCAACTTTGCGCAGGCCTCTAGTCCGCTTACTGCCTTTTTGGAGCCAACGGTATGAAGGTAGCACAGGCACTAATGCAGCAAGACTTAACTCATCTAGCTATGTCAATTAACAGTAAAACCGCGAGTGATGTTGAGCACGCATTAGGTAAAGAATCACTTTCACTTGATGACTTTATGGCGCTTATCTCGCCAGCCGGCTCACATTACTTGGAAGCCATGGCAAGTCGCGCGCAGGCACTAACCCGCCACCGGTTTGGCAATACCATGCAGCTATTTGTGCCTTTGTACCTGTCGAACCTGTGTGCCAATGAATGTACTTATTGCGGCTTTACCATGAGTAATAAAATAAAGCGCAAGACCCTATCTATAAGTGAAGCGCTCACTGAAATTGAAGCTATTAAAGGTATGGGCTTTTCTCAGGTGTTGCTGGTAACTGGCGAACACGAGACTAAAGTGGGCATGGATTATTTCGAACAAACCCTTAGCGCCATTCGCGACAAGATAAGCTACCTTATGATGGAGGTGCAGCCGCTAAAAAGGGAACAGTACCAAACGTTAAAACATCTAGGGTTAGATGCCGTGCTGGTATACCAAGAAACCTATTCGCCCCAACAGTACGCCAGCTACCATACCCGGGGTAAGAAACAGGATTTTTTATGGCGATTAGAAGCCAGCGACCGCATAGGGCAAGCGGGTATCGATAAAATAGGTATTGGTGCGCTACTAGGTTTAGGTGACTGGCGGGTTGATAGTGCGATGACCGCCCTTCACGGCAAACTAATCCAGCAGTACTATTGGCAAAGCCGTGTATCTATTGCCTTTCCG
>JALUXV010000235.1 GCA_027013165.1 Alteromonadaceae bacterium | reverse complement strand
AAACTTCCATATGTTGAGTTTTATTGCTGTACACCCTGATCATCAGCATCATGGTCTTGGGCATATATTGCTGGGGGCTATCGATAGCGTAGTGGCCGATGATCCCAAAAGCGAAGGATGTGGCGTATTCGTTACAGTTCAAAAGCATCATAGCTTTTTTGATGACGATAATTATCAAGTGGTGGGTGAGTTAACCTTGTCTCACGTAACTGGCACAGTGATGTACCGTCGTAGAGTTCAATAGTCATATTTCCCGAATTACTATTATCTTTGTACGATATCTCTTACAAAAAAGTGCGAAATAGCGCTTTTTCCTGCACGATTTTTCTAGACTAAAGTATAATCTCTTTGATTTTAAAGGCTTTTCTTTTTTTAGACGAAAGTTGTAATAAAACCTACACAAAAAAAATAAAATTCTTAGTAGCGCCGATTATTGGGCGCGATATTATGAACTCAGTCACAGGGAATACACGACGAGTCAGGACGACACGAAGGACCAACTGGACAACTCAGGACGAGCGTTCCAAACAGGAGTTTGGATACAGGGAGTGTGCTTGGAGCACAACCAAATGGAATTGTCATATGGACGTAGTGTAAGGATACTAAGGTAGTCTTGCAAGGTTGCGAGACAGGGTGCAAGAAGCACGGATACCTAGGGACGGAAGACGGTGGCAAGATGCCCCGTTAAAGGATTTACGGACAGTAACGCCGACTGAGTTCGGTAGGACACTCTAAGGATGGGAAGACTGCTAAGGGATTTGCAGTGACTAATGGAGTAAAGGAAAAGGGAGCGCTGACGGAGTTCAGCTTTGGACAACCTCAGGAAGAGGAATGCCACACGGAGGATGTGTGGTTAGCATAGGAAAAAAGGAAAGGGACCTACTTAAGGATAAGTGGCTCACACAGGATGATGTGAGAAAAGATGGAAAGGGGCGTATAAGGATTTTAATCGGGAAGATTTTAGTTGCAAAGGAACGCAGAGAGGGAAGCTCAAAATTTTGGAAAAGGGTGGCTTGTAAGCCACCCTTTTTTATATACATTTCAAGGCTTGGCTATTAAGAAATTTTGTAAGCAGGCAAATGTGTGCGAAAAACTTTATTCCCAATTAGCTCAACCTCACCTACGTAAGCATCTTCACCGTTACTAGAGAACTCAAAATAGTAGATTGTTCTCCAGTCCATTTTGCCGGAAGAAAAATTCAGTGAACTTTTCTTCCTCGCGACACTAATTAGTTGCAAGTGGTGCTTATCACAGTATGCCGCTAAATAGCGCTTGGTCATTTCAGAAATACTGCGTATTCGCCAAAATTGAAAAATAATAAAGCTGATACAGAGTAAAACGCAAAGATCAAATAAGTTCACTAGGCACCTCTGGTGTTTGAAAACAAATAGCCAATGGACTTTGCTAATGCATCACTGCGCTTTGGCGTTCGTAACATTGCCAGTACATTGTCTCGGAGTGATGGGATCTGAACAAGATCAGAAAAAAAGCCAATAAACAATTCTCCGTTATAGCCGTGGTGTTCGTCTGCCTTGGCTGCGGCTTCAAAGAAAAGTAGCAGTAGTTCATCATTGAGCTGGTTGAAATGACGAGCAGCAATAACACTCAATACGTCAACGCGGACAGCGTGTTCAGAGTTAAGAATCTCAGCCAATGTGGCCTGAATAGTTTTTGACGTACTCGGAATACCAAGCCCAGTTAATGCTTCAATGCAAAAATTGCCATGGATATCTAGTATGCTGGTAAAAGCCTTGATAATAACGTCTTGCTTTGGGAGGCTCTCGCTAGCTCGCATAAGAGTGTTTCTAAATTCATCGGCGTGAAGCGAAAAGTGCTTTGCTACCCGCTCAGCTGTTGCTGCATCGTCTAGCAATACTGCTACATCGGCAACCGCTTGAATGGAGAGAGTTCGCCAATCGGCTACTTGTGGTGCATCGATGTAGGCCATGGCGTGTTGCGACGAAGAAGAATGGCGAGCGACATTAAATACTTTTTTTACAAAGGCATTAAATTGTGCCATTTGCGCTTGGCCAGGTACAAAGGAATAAGGGTTATCAGGCAACTGCTGCGCTTTTTCTGTGTTCTCTGAAATACTTTGTCCAAGAGCGTCTACTATGATCTGCAAAAAGTGATTTCTAGCTGCGCTTATTACCAAGCCTTGTTCATCTACGGGAAACTTCAGAAACCAAATATAGTGATTCTCTGATGCATTCTTGTTCCAGAAGACAACACCAAACCAAGCGTGTTTTTGCCGTGGGAAAGGAGCACATACACTTCCGTTCTCTATTTCTAGGAAGGTTTGGGTATCAACTTCACACAATCCTCTACCCATATCAAAAATACGATACTCTGTACCCGCATGAAGAAGAAATTCACAAACAGAGTTAATGCTATGGTCTTGCATTGTTGATTTTCCCATTTACAAAAAGCGCCCAAGTTTACCACGCTCTCATGTATAATCCCCAACCGAAATTTCAAGGTCAGACGAAAGATTAATGCGTAAAAATGTAAATCCAAAGCTTATGTCGGAGTCTGTAACCGCTCTTACTGAGGCTATGAAAGCAAATAACTTATGGCCTTCTCGAGCACCCTCATCCTATGAATTAGCGAGTACAATTCCGTTTTCTGTAGACCGACTTGATTTTAATGAATGGCTTGCATTTATATTTTGCCCAAAGTTAAAGAGCCTTTTGGCCCAGGGGGCTGATATACCCATGATGTCACTATCGCCTGCATTAGAGGTTTACCTGCCTGATTGTCCAGATGAAGTTAAACGAGCGGTCAAGGCCATAGATGTGCTTTTTTCTGAATAGTTAATGGATATCAAAGTGCTAGACATTCTGTATCAAGACGAATTCATCATCGCGGTGAATAAGCCACCCGGATTACTGGTTCATCGTAGCCCGATAGACAAGCATGAAACACAATTTGCAGTACAAACCTTAAGAGATCAAATTGGAAGGCATGTGTTTCCCGCTCATAGACTCGACCGTCCCACCTCAGGAGTATTATTGTTTACTACCAGTGGGGAGTTGGCCGCGGTATTGGGAAAACAAATGATGGAAAAAGCGGTGGTGAAAGAATATCACGCGCTGGTTCGAGGTTTTGTTAAAGGAACAGGCATTGTCGACTACGCGCTTAAATATCGATACGACAAGATTGCAGATAAACACAAACGCCCACAACAACCACCTCAACCTGCGACTACCATGTATTCGATGGTAAAGCGTTTTGAGGTTCCTGAGCCAGTGGGTAAATATCAGTCTGCGCGATATTCTCTTGTTAAACTAAACCCGTCGACAGGGCGTAAACACCAATTACGTAGGCACATGGTTCATCTTCGACATCCGATCTTGGGTGATACGACTCACGGAGATGGTAAACAGAATAAATTTTTGCGAGATCACTTTGGTTTTGCCAATTTGGCCTTAACTTGTACCAAGATGGGATTTCTGCATCCAGTATCCAACGTTTGGGTTGATATAGTCGCTCCTTACCACATAGAGATGCAAAGACTGCTATTGGCGTTGAACGATTTTGACCTAGTTGCCTCTCAAAATAGGTAGCTAACAAGACAAAAGAATACAAAATATATATTAGAGGTAAAGCATGGCGACACTAAAAATTATAGCGGGAACGGTTTATGGGAATGCACAACACGTAGCCGAGCAAGTCGAAGAGCATCTAGCAAGTAAAGGCCTTGATGTAGAATTGGAAAGCGATCCGTCGGTAGATGATTTCACTGGCGCCGACGCAATTTTGGTGATCACTTCTACCACGGGGCAAGGCGATATTCCGCCAAATTTAGAATTTGTCTTCTCTGACTTGAAAGATGATGCTCCTTCTCTCGATGGAAAACCTTTCGCGGTAGCAGCTCTAGGTGATAGTAGTTACGGTGAAAGTTTTTGTGGTGCAGGCAAACAATTTCATACATTACTGTCAGAACTTCAGGGTAACCCAGTGGCCGATATGCTAGAAATAGATGCTATTGAGACCCTTGAGCCAGAAAAAGATGTGGTTGAGTGGGTTGCTGGTATCAGTGATAAACTGGTCGGTTAATCTAACCATGAATAAGGCGGTAGCCGCGCATGACTGAACGGCTACCCATTTAAATTACTCAGCGCCGCGAAGCAATGCGTTAATACCTACTTTGGCACGAGTTTTTGCATCTACTTTCTTAACAATAATCGCCGCATATAGGCTGTATTTACCATCTTTGCTCGGCAAGTTACCTGAAACTACAACAGAGCCAGCGGGTACACGGCCGTAATGTACTTCACCTGTTTCACGGTCGTAAATACGTGTGCTTTGGCCGATATAAACCCCCATTGAAATTACAGAGCCTTCTTCAACGATAACACCTTCTACTATTTCTGAACGTGCGCCGATAAAGCAGTTGTCTTCAATAATTGTGGGGTTCGCTTGTAATGGCTCAAGAACACCACCAATACCAACGCCGCCTGACAAGTGAACGTTTTTACCAATCTGTGCACATGAACCCACCGTAGCCCACGTGTCAACCATTGTGCCTTCGTCAACAAACGCACCAATGTTCACATAAGAGGGCATTACTACGGCGTTTTTGCCAACAAAGGTCCCTGTTCTTACTGCTGCGGGTGGAACAATGCGCACGCCGTCAGCAGCGAATTGTTCCGCAGTGTAATCTGTGTATTTTAATGGAACCTTATCGTAAAAACGGCTCTCTGCACCGTCGATAACCTCGTTGTTATGTAAACGGAAAAACAGTAATACAGCTTTTTTCAGCCACTGATGAACAACCCATTCACCAGCGATTTTTTCTGCCACTCGTGCCTCACCGCGGTTTAACATCGCAATCGCATCTGCCACAGCTTGTTTTACTTCCTGATGCGCTGCATCTGGACTAATCTGGTCACGATTTTCAAAGGCTTCTTCAATAATGGCTTTCAATTCATTCATGGTATTGTGATATCTTCAAGTTGATCGAGTTTAAGTAAAATACGTTTTTTAAGAGCAACTTGTTGCTCTGTGGTAAGTGCATGACCTTCGTCATTGCTTACTATGAAAATGTCTTCAGCACGCTCACCAATGGTGGAGATTTTCGCCAGCTTCAAGGTGACGTGTTCATCGACAAAAGCGTGACCTATTTTGGCAAGTATCCCCGGGGCATCCAGTGCTTCAAGCTCTACCAAAGTAGCGTCGTCGCCAAGGGTAAAAAAGCGGATCTTAACGGGCACATCCAATTGTCGCATTTGTCGAGAAAGCTTGCGCTTATTCTCGTGTTTCCTGCCCGGCTTTTCTACTTGGGCAATAATCGCCTTTTCTAAAGATTTCTGACGGGACTCAGAAGACAAGCGGTTGCCATCCTGTTCTAAAATAAGCAGGCTGTCAAATACGTAACCGTCACGAGTAACGGTAATACTTGCATCGTGAATAGAGCAATTACGACTATCTAATACAGACGCCACTTGTGCGAACAAGGCGGGTCGATCTTTACCGTATAACAGTATTTCAGTACCGCCTTTTGCGAGTTCATCATTTGCTTTAACTAAAAGGGCATCAGTGTCAGCGCTAAGCCAGTCAGCTTGAGCGTTGATAATTTCTTCCGTATGCCAGGCAATTTGATTGGGTTTAAATCGAACGAAGTAGTCGTCATCTAAACGCGCCCAAAGAGTTTCTACTTCAGTCGCTCCTACCTTTCTTTCAATCAGCATTTTTAGTGCTTGGGCTTTATGATTGTCCGAACGCTCTTTTATGGTCGCTTTACACTCCAAGCCGTTGTCTAGGGCTTTTTGGGTCATTAAATAGAGTTCGCGTAGTAATGATGCTTTCCAATCATTCCACAAGTTGTCGTTGGTTGCTCTGATGTCTGCTAACGTCAGTGTATATAACAAATTCAGGTGGTTGTGACTTTTTACAGCACTAGCAAATTCACTTATTACCTCAGGGTCGTATATATCACGACGCTGAGCAACCACCGACATTAATAAGTGGTTCTCAACCAGCCAACTAATCATTGCCGTGTCGTCTTTTGACACCTTGTGTCTTTCACAGAATGTAGCAACGTCCACTGCACCTAGTGTTGAGTGATCGCCATTTCGGCCCTTTGCTATGTCGTGAAAAATGGCGGCAATGTATATAATTTCTGGCTTATCTAGGTGTTTACAAATTCGACCGCAGCGAGGAAATTCCACATTGTCGTCACTGAAGTAATGATTGACGTGTTTAACTAGCCGATGGGTGTGTTCATCCACCGTATATGCGTGGAATAAGTCAAACTGCATCAAACCAACAATAGCATCCCATTCTGGCAGATAGGCATTTAGAATGCCGTATTGATACATTACGTCCCAAGCAAAGTCGAAAAACTTGGGTTGACGAAATAAACGCATGATCTTTTCTCGGCACTCAGGGCGCTCGACAAAATACTCACCTCTGTAACGCCTTCGCGCATTTCTCAGTTGGCGAATACACCCTGTGGTCAGCCCTTGAACTTCCGGTGTATTTGCTACAAGGTGCAGGAAATCTAATATGGATTCGGGAGTATTGAAAACGTCTTCTCTGCGTGGAGATATCAATGTGTCTTGCAATTCAAAGTCTGCATTTATCACGGCAGCGCGAGGTATACTGAGATTGAGCATGTCTTGCTTAAAGCGCTGTAGTAGCATTTGGTTGAGTTCGTTCACCTGTCCTACTACTCGGAAAAAGTCGCGCATCATCTTTTCAACAGAGCGCTTACCTTCTTCACCATAGCCCATCATCTTAGCTACATCAGGTTGATAATCAAACAGTAAGCGGTTTTCGCTGCGACCCGAAGTTAAATGCAGAGCGGCGCGCATGCGCCATAAATGCATGCGGCAGGCGATAAGCTCACTGTGCTCTTCTTCAGTGAAATAACCATGACCAACTAAATTCCAGCCGTCGTATTCTTTAAAGTGTTTCTTCGCCACCCAACCAATCGACTGGATGTCTCTTAAGCAGCCAGGGTTTTCCTTGATATTCGGCTCTAAATTGTACGCTGTGCCGTTAAATTTTAAGTGACGGCTTTTTTGTTCTTCGTATTTGGCACTAAAAAACGCCTTACTTGACCAAGCGCTTTTAACGTTAACGCTATCCCACAAATCACTAAATATAGTTTCACTTCCACAAAGCAGCCGACTTTCCACCAGATTAGTTGCAATGGTAATGTCGCCTTTCGCTTGTTTTACGGTTTCTTTAATGGTTCTAACAGACTGACCAACGTCTAATTTAATGTCCCACAGAAGCGTAATGAAAAGGCTGATCTTCTCTTGAACATCAGGTTTTAAACTGCGCTTACTTACAATCAGTAAATCGATATCGGAGTGAGGTTGTAAATGGCCTCGACCGTAACCGCCTACGGCACACAGAGACAGATCGTTCACTTGGTCTAGGCCATACAAACGCCAAAGATGGCATAAAAGGGCGTCTATAAACTGTGCTCGTCCGGTGACTAATTGATTCACAGGCGTATCAGCGAAAGCTGAAGCCAGCCATTGGTAACTATCCATAATACACTGTTTTATCGTGGGTATGTCTTCCACCGAAACAATGTGTTCAACGCGTTCTATGAGTGATGGTAGTGTCAAATCTGGCCTTCTTACTATTACATCTGCCTAACCGCAACGAAAGATACCATGAATCAAGGAAGGGATCAGCGCATAATTGTGCGGAAAATGCCGCGAATATGTGAATAAATATAAGAAAAAGTTATATTTAATTGCACTAAGAAGGCACCGCTGTATCGAGTTACAGCGGTGTTAATTTAAATTAATCGTGAGATATAACGCGAGGCAGGTCTTCTTCGTCTCTCAATGTGAGTACTTCGACACCAGTTTCAGTGACTAGCAAAGTGTGCTCCCATTGTGCACTTAAACTTCTGTCTTTTGTAACTACGGTCCATTGATCCGGTAGTACTTTTGAGTAGCGTTTGCCTGCATTTACCATAGGCTCTATGGTGAAACACATGCCAGGTTCTAAAGTTTCTCCAGTACCTGGGCGACCATAGTGAACAATTTGCGGCTCTTCGTGAAAACTTGCGCCTATACCGTGGCCGCAATATTCCCTCACGATAGAGTAATTGTGTGCTTCGGCATGGGTCTGGCAAATATGACCGATATCACCTAGGCGCATACCCGGTTTAACTTGCTTTATCGCTTTGTACAAACACTCTTGAGTAATACGGATGAGTCGCTCGGCTAAAATGCTTGGCTTACCTACCACTAGCATTTTGGAGGTATCACCGTGGTAGCCATCTTTAATGACAGTAACATCTATATTGATAATGTCGCCGTCCTTAAGCTTTTTATCAGACGGGATACCGTGACAAATGCAGTGATTCACTGATGTACAGATAGACTTTGGAAACGGAGGGTGGCCGTAATTCAAGGGCGCTGGTGTCGCTTTCTGTACGTTCACAATGTAGTCGTGACAAATAGTATTTAATTCGTCCGTAGTTACGCCTTTCTTTACGTAAGGAGTAATCATTGTTAATACTTCAGCGGCCAGTTTCCCGGCTACGCGCATTTTTTCAATTTCTTCTGGAGTTTTAATTATTGCTGCCACAGCGTCTCTCAAGTTAAATCTATCTACTAATCACCCAACAAAACTACACTCAGGATTGGGCTAATATGCTGTATATGTTAGCGCTAAGTCGCATTTGTGTATAGTTAAACGCAATACGTCCGAGGGTAAATCAGACAGCCAGTCGTCAAATAGGGGCTAAAAGTTAACTTCTATTTGGGGTATTTCTTGTTTAAACGAGCTCCTTGTGATATAAAGCGCGCGCTGAAATCTATTGTCGATATTGATAGTCGATTTTAAGTACATTAATTTTATTTAAAACACACATATACCATGACCGCGTATCGGGGTGTTCAGCTTCGGTTGGATCGATACTAGGGGTATATGGAGGCCTAACCCCAAGAGGAAATTAAAATGGCAAATGTTTCAATGCGTGACATGCTGAAAGCCGGTGTGCATTTCGGTCACCAAACTCGTTACTGGAACCCAAAGATGAAACCATACATCTTTGGCGCTCGCAACAAAGTTCATATCATTAACTTGGAAAAAACTGTTCCATTGTTTAATGGTGCGCTTAACTACCTATCTGGCGTAGCTTCTAAGAAGGGCAAAGTACTTTTCGTAGGTACAAAGCGCGCAGCAGGTGAAGCAGTTAAAGAAGCGGCACTTAAGTGTGACCAATTCTATGTAAACAAGCGTTGGTTGGGCGGTATGTTGACTAACTGGAAAACAGTTCGTCAATCAATCAAGCGTCTTAAAGATCTTGAGCAGCAAAGCCAAGACGGTACTTTCGAAAAGCTAACCAAGAAAGAAGCGCTAATGCTTCAACGTGAAATGGACAAGCTAGAAAGCAGCCTTGGTGGTATCAAAGACATGGGTGGTCTTCCAGACGCTATCTTTGTTATCGATGCTGACCACGAGCACATTGCTGTTACTGAAGCACGTAACCTTGGCATCCCTGTAATCGGTGTTGTAGATACAAACTCTAACCCAGACGGTGTTGACTACATCATCCCTGGTAACGACGATGCGATCCGTGCGATCCAGTTGTATCTAAATGCTGCAGCTGATGCAATCAATCAAGGTCGCGAAAGCAACCTTGAAGTACAAGCAGAGCAAGACGACTTCGTAGAAGCGGCTGAGTAATGCTGTGTACTGCACTGTCATAGAGCAATCACATGGCAGTGTTACAATACACTTTGTATTGAGAGGGGCGACATCGCCCCTTTTACCTACTGAATTTAAATTAAATGCTGAGGAATTGAAAAATGGCAGTGACTGCAGCACTTGTTAAAGAACTGCGCGAACGTACTGGCGCAGGCATGCTGGACTGTAAAAAGGCCCTAGTTGAAACGGATGGCGACATTGAGCTAGCCATTGAAAACATGCGTAAATCTGGTCAAGCAAAAGCGGCTAAGAAAGCCGGTCGTATCGCCGCTGAAGGTGTTATCTTAACTAAGGTATCTGACGGCCGCGCAACTATGCTTGAGCTTAACTGTGAAACTGACTTCGTTGCACGCGACGAAGGTTTCCTAGCTTTCGGTAACAAGCTTCTAGAGCTTGCTGCTGCAAACAACATCAACGACATGGATGCGCTTAATGCTGCTGAACTAGACGGTTCAACAGTAAGCGAAGTTCGTGACGCGCTTGTTGCTAAAATCGGTGAAAACATCTCTCCTCGTCGCGTAATCAACGTTGAAGGTGACAACCTAGGTGCATACGTGCACGGCGGTCGTATCGGTGTTATCTCTATCTTAACTGGTGGTGAAGCTGACCTTGCAAAAGACGTTGCTATGCACGTTGCAGCGGCTAGCCCTCAATTCGTTAAGCCTGAGAACGTTCCGGCTGAAGTTGTTGAGAAAGAGAAAGAAATCCAAATCGAAATCGCTGTACAATCTGGCAAGCCTGCTGAAATCGCAGAGAAGATGGTTGCTGGTCGTATGAAGAAGTTCACTGGCGAAGTTAGCCTTACTGGTCAGCCTTTCGTTAAAGATCCTTCTGTTAGCGTTGGTGACCTTCTTAAGAACAACGGTGCAGACGTTATCAACTTTGTTCGTTTCGAAGTTGGTGAAGGTATCGAGAAGAAATCTGAAGACTTTGCAGCTGAAGTTGCTGCACAGATGGAAGCGGCGAAGAAATAATTCTGCGTTAAGCTTTTGCAATCTGCGATAGTCAGATACACTACGGGCACCTCTTCGGAGGTGCTTTTTTATGTGCTTGTTCATCCTTTATACAGTTTGAAACTAGCGCGAAGGCAATGGTAGGTTGCCAAACCTGCTAACTTATTGATAGTAAGTGAGTTGTCCTATGTTTTCTCGGTAATTTACCGTTGTGGAAGAAAATAGAATATATAGGACAAACGCGTTTACGAGGAAAAAGCAAAAATGAGTATCACACCAAAATCAGCGTATCGTCGCATTCTCTTGAAGCTTAGTGGTGAAGCCCTTATGGGTGAAGAAGGCTTTGGTATCGATCCAAAAGTACTTGATCGCATGGCGCAAGAAATCAAAGAACTTGTTGAATTAGGCGTTCAAGTTGGCCTCGTCATTGGTGGTGGTAACCTGTTCCGCGGTGAAGGACTCGCCAAAGCCGGAATGAATCGCGTTGTGGGTGACCACATGGGTATGCTTGCCACAGTAATGAATGGTTTAGCAATGCGTGATGCATTGCATCGAGCTTTTGTTAATGCGCGTTTAATGTCTGCTTTCCCATTAAATGGTGTATGTGACAATTACAACTGGGCCGAAGCAATTAGTTTGCTTAAGTCTGGTCGCGTAGTTATCTTCTCCGCAGGCACCGGAAACCCTTTCTTTACAACGGATTCAGCGGCGTGTTTACGCGGTATCGAAATTGAAGCTGATGCAGTATTGAAAGGGACAAAAGTTGATGGTGTATTCAGTGATGACCCAGCTAAAAACCCTGAAGCAACGCTCTACAGCCAACTTTCTTACCAAGAAGTCCTTGAAAAAGAATTAAAAGTGATGGATTTGTCGGCCTTCACGCTGGCCCGCGACCACAGTTTGCCGATTCGCGTGTTTAATATGAACAAACCCGGTTGTTTAAAACGGGTTGTGATGGGGGAACCCGAAGGCACGCTAATCGACCACGTTGAAAAAATTAGTTAAGACAATAGGAAATACATTGTGATTGATGAAATTGAATTAGATGCGCGCGAGCGTATGGAAAAAAGCATCAGTGCACTTAAAAGCCAGCTAAGTAAAATTCGCACCGGCCGTGCTCATCCAAGCCTTCTAGACGGTATTATGGTGCCATACTACGGCGTAGATACACCGCTTAAGCAAGTGGCTAACGTTGTGGCAGAAGACAGCCGTACGCTGGCTCTTACCGTTTTTGATAAGAGTGCCATACAAGCGGTAGAAAAAGCGATTATGCAATCTGACCTCGGCCTTAACCCAATGAGTGCCGGTGGGTCTATTCGTATCCCTTTGCCGCCGTTAACCGAAGAGCGTCGTAAAGATCTTATTCGAGTAGTTCGTAACGAAGCAGAAGGTGGCCGTGTTGCTATTCGTAACATTCGTCGCGACGCTAATAGCGATGTGAAAGAACTTCTTAAAGAAAAAGAAATCAGCGAAGATGAAAGTCGTGCTACTGAGGAAAACATTCAGTCGCTAACAAACGAGTTCATCAAGCAAGTAGATGGTATGCTTGCTGACAAAGAAAAAGAACTGATGGAAGTGTAAGCAGTATTATGATTGGGAAGCGGTCTCGCGCCACTAAATTACCTGAACAACCGCTTGAGGCTCCAGTGTGTACCACTGGGCCTCAACATGTTGCCATTATTATGGATGGCAATGGTCGTTGGGCGCAAAAGAAAGGGAAAATTCGTACTTTTGGTCACAAAGCCGGTGTTGATTCAGTAAAAGCAGTGGTTAAATTTGCTCGTAAGACTGGTATTAAATCGCTAACTTTGTTTGCTTTCTCGAGTGAAAACTGGAAACGACCTGAGGAAGAAGTCAGCGTTTTAATGGAGTTATTTAATTTCGTGTTAAATAACGAAGTGAAGCGTTTGAATAAAAATGGAGTACGGCTAAAAGTTATTGGCGATGTAAACGCCTTTGACGACAAGCTTGTGGAAAAAATTCACAAAGCTGAAGCTCTGACCGCTGACAATCATGAACTCGTGTTAAATATCGCAGCAAATTATGGTGGTCGCTGGGATGTTGTTAATGCTACTAAGCAAATTGCAAACGATGTGAAAAATGGCAAGTTAAACGTGGATGAAGTGTCGGAAGACACATTCAATCAATACGTATCCACCGCCGATTTACCTGAACTAGATTTGCTTATTCGCACCGGTGGAGAGCATCGCATTAGTAATTTTTTACTGTGGCAATGTGCTTACGCTGAGTTGTATTTTACCGATGTACTATGGCCAGACTTTAACGAAGATGTTTTCCAACTGGCCGTAGATGATTTTAATGTTCGCCAACGTCGCTTTGGATTGACAGGTGAACAAGTGCAGACACCCAGCGCCTAGCCATGTGTGGCTGCACTAGGCTTGACCTGACAACAGGAGTCAAGAGCCAATTATGCTAAAACAAAGAATAATAACTGCATTAGTTCTCGCCCCACTGGCACTTTTCGCCATTCTTTTCTTGCCTGTTTTTTGGTTCGAAATTGTGATTGCTGGAGTTGTTGGTATCGGTGCCTATGAATGGGCAAATATGTCTGGGTTCATCCAGCGCCCACAAAAAATTGTCTTTATGATAGCGGCTTTCGTCGTTTGTATGGCGTTATCTTTTCACATAGATAGCAATGTTATTTGGTATCAAGGGCAATTAAATCCCCTTTACAAAGCGATACTCGGCCTAGCGACCCTTTGGTGGGTAGTTTCTCTGTTTATGATTATTGCCTACCCTAAATATTCTAAGGTGTGGCGAGATAATAGAGCGATTCGCTTGTCGTTTGGCGTAGTCACACTTATTCCAACCTGGATCGCCGTAGTTGCGCTCAGAACCAGCTTGTACGATGTAGATCCATACTACGGTGCTTCGCTTATATTTTATGTCCTTGGTATCGTGTGGGCCGCGGATATTGGTGCATTCTTTGTTGGAGTTAAGTTTGGACGCCATAAACTGCGACCAAATGTTTCTC
>JALUXV010000234.1 GCA_027013165.1 Alteromonadaceae bacterium | reverse complement strand
CGAATAGCTGAACGCAACCTACTCTCATACCCTTCTTTTTCTCGCTGAAATATATCTAAAAAAAGAGGGTCATCGGCGTATGCATTAAACAGAATGGAAGCGGCAACTGATAGGTCGTCAATGTCGAGAAACATTGCTTTGATTTCCTGCTGGTTTGGTTCAACCTGCTCAATTACCGCTTTTGTCATGAAGAATCTCTTTTGAAGCACGCAGTTAGTACATTAAATGTACTATAACGGCGCTTTTGTAAAAAAACAAAGAGATTTGTTAAATTTTAGTTAACTAGTTACTTCCCATTAACGAGTAAGCACTATCACCCCACCCAACTAAAAAGCTGTCTTTAAACACGAGCGGAGTACATTCATCTTTAGTGGTTACACCATCTTCCATAGTGCGTTGCGTACGATAAAAGAGTACACGGTAAGTACCATCTTCTTTTTGGTACAACTCGTTAAAATCAGCCACGCCCATTTTGCGAAGTACAGATTCATAACTCATGTCTTGTTCGAGTTGAGCAATATGCTTTCTGTTGTTGTATTCTCGATCTTCCCAGTCTGCGCTGAAATGACTATCGCCGTCGCCACCAACAGAAACAACGCAGCCACTCAAAACAAACGGAGATGCTAGTGCCATAGTAAGAAGAAGTGCTTTCACAGTGAATCCTTTTTTAGTTGTTTAACAAACATTGACTAACAAAATTGGGGCCAATCGTAACTCATTGATTTTATTGACACCAATAAACCTATAAAGTGTCATAAATGCCAAATAATTACTAAATCAACCATTAATAGGTTAATTTTGTCAGTTATTGTTACCTAGATATTATGCCTGGTACTATGAACAAAGGCTGAAGCCTAGCTTAAACACTCTAAGCCACTCGACTTAATATCAGATGGTTTACTGTGCAGAATGTGGGCTCAGAGTATCAATAAACTCACTCAAAGATGCAGCAAGTATTTTTGATGGCAGCTTACCCACCTGCTCTACAACAACCTCACCCGTCTGGTTGTCTACGCTAAGAATCACGTCTTCTTCATCAGTGACCGCAAAAAACAGGGTCAACGGCTGGCCTAATCGCTGTTTCATTAGCAAATGACCAATCAGATTTTGCTGTAGTCGTTCAAAATCCTCACGTGACCATGCGAATAATAGCTCACACTTTCCCTCAGGCGCTACGGCACTAATACTCTCACTGTAATAGCGAGAAAAATAAGAACAAAACTCGGGATTGAGCTTGATATCTAAAGCATCTTCAACGTTAGCAAAGCTGTTCGTATCAGGTTGTAGCACTGGCTCCCAAGCAACCCAATCACCGTTCTTTGCTTCTTCAGACACACATGGAGAAGGCCACTGGGCGTCGAATTGAACTAAGCCGTCAGAGCCCAGTTCGCGATGTACAGCAATAAAATTTTTGATGAATTGGTCTAGTGAATTATTTATGGAAAGCGTCATTTTTCAGTGAAATATCAATTTTTAAGGTACACTATACTTAATGAAAAAGATGTCAAGACAGACACCTGAGTAACATTTTTAACAACAAGGTCACTATGACTCAGAATTTAAGTGCAACGCCAAGCACGGCACTTCCCGACCAACTTACTTTAGGTAAACAGGTCGAGTATGAATACGAATATAACCCCAAGCTTTTACAACCTGTACCTCGCAAGTTAGGTAGAGATGCTATTTCTCTTGATACCGACGCTCCATTACCTTTTCAAGGAAACGATACATGGACGGGGTTTGAGCTCTCGTGGTTAAACGAAAAGGGAAAACCTCAGATCGCTATCTTAGAGTGCTTAGTTCCTGTTAACTCACCAAATTTAATAGAATCTAAGTCATTTAAGCTTTATCTCAACAGCTTCAACCAGACCAAAGTCGCTAGCGCGGAAAAGCTTAAAAATATACTCGTGAAAGATCTCTCTGACTGCGCCGGTGAACCTGTAAAAATTAATCTGATTCTACCGGCACAATTCTCGTCCCTTGTGTTTAAAGAGTTTGATGGTTTTTTACTAGACGATTTAGATGTGACTATAGATACATACTCACCCGATGTTCATCTGCTTTCATGTGATAGCGAAAACACAGTGACAGAAGAAACGCTTTGCTCTAATTTGCTAAAATCTAACTGTTTAATTACCAGTCAGCCCGATTGGGCAAGTGTTCAGATTCGCTATAGTGGCAGTAAAATCCATCGCGAAAATTTATTGAAATATCTTATAAGTTTTAGGCAGCATAATGAGTTTCATGAACAATGTGTAGAGCGTATTTTCTGTGATATTTTACGCCAATGTAAACCCGATAAATTGACAGTGTGTGCTAGATATACTCGGAGAGGTGGATTAGACATCAACCCCTTCCGTTCAAATTACGAGCAACCTTACGCGAATCATCGACAGGCACGTCAATAATTTTCATTCTTCGCTTTTTAGGTTTAATTTTAAAAGATGGCAATTCCGTATTCGAGCGTTAAGAAGAGAGATATGGACAATAAGCAATTACAATCCTACAAACAGCACAATGAACTATTGTCTCAGTTCATTGTACGCCTCTCTGCGTTTTACGAAGGTTTTTCTGATGACTTAGACAAAGAACTTCAGGTTCTACGAGGTCACTTGTCTGGTAAGCCAAATTTCACCTTGGCAACCGTGAGCATCAACAAACTAAACAGATCACTTCAACATCAAGAGCTTACCGTTAAAAAGTATTCTGCTGACACAGTTTCAGTGTTGGAGTCTTCTGTAAAATCATTACAGCAGGACCTAGCTTCTGATCCCGAACTGACAAAAGAAGCTGCACAGCAATTAGTTACATTAAATCAGCCGGTAGACAACTTGTTCCGCGTTTACCCCTTATTCCAAAAAGCGTTAATACTTCACAGAAAAGCGCTTAAGCTGTCTCCTACAAAGTCTGAAACGAGCAAAGCAGTACCCCAATCAGACTCAAACCAGACAGAACAAGAAAAGCAGCCTCTGTACAAATCCATATTCGAAGAGCTTAACTTGCTTATCGAAAGTTATGCCAAACGAAAGCCAAACGACTTACAACTGGTAAAAGTACGTGAAAAACTGTCAAGTGGCGTATCTGAAGACGCATTACTGAAAAGTTGTGTTGTGGTTTTACGCATGATTGTGCAAGACGCTATGTCTGAAGCAAGCATTACCGGTAAAGTTATTCAAAGCCTGCACAATGCGCTGGGCAATATTAACAACGATATCCAGCTGAGTATTGATGATACACAAAGTCAATACGAACAGCGAAAATCAGGTCATACTGAGCTTTATTCTCACATTGAAAATATCGAAGCCGTCGTCAATGACAGTGACTCATTGGAAGACCTAAAGGCGCAAGCTCAAAGCGCTATATCTGAGCTTACAGACACATTGCATTCTCAAGAAGAATCAGACAAAGCCGGCCAAGAAGTACTAATGGCAACCTTCAATGCTATGCAGTCGCAAATTGTTAAGCTACAAAAGCAAACACTACAGTACAAGAAAAAGCTCGCCGAACAACTCATGTTGAGTCAAACAGACCCATTAACGCGTTTACCGAATCGACAAGCTTACAACGAAAAACTCGCCAAAAGTTTTGTGCATTGGCAAAAATCAGGCGGAGACCTGTCAGTGGCAATTCTCGATATTGACCACTTCAAATCGATTAATGATAAGTTTGGTCACGCTGCGGGTGATAAAACTCTTCAAGTCATGGGGAAACACCTCAAACAGCAATTGCAAGACAATGAATTTATTGCACGCTGGGGGGGAGAAGAGTTTATTTTACTACTCCACGATTTGGCTAGCGACCAATTAAAAGCTCGTTTAGAGACTCTGCGAATGTCGTTAGCAGCGCTACCATTCAAGTTTAAAAAGGAAAAGGTCACAATTACTGCATCCATTGGTGCGACGAGTTTTACAGCAGATGACCAGTCTGATGATGCTTTTGAGCGAGCAGACACCTATCTTTATCACGCAAAACGACATGGTCGCAACCAAGTCATTACCGATGAGGACTTTCCACAGTGAATACACTTCAGTTGAATCCAGTAGGATGGATGAGTCAACTTTCGCAAGGAGAAGTGGCAAACCTACAAGATTCAACTGGCAGTGAGTTGTTTAGGTTATTTCGAAAATGCGCCCTAGCCGTGCTCAATAGTGGTGTTGACGAAGATAATTTCGAAGTATTGTTCGAGCCATACAAAGACTTCGACATTAGATTAATTCGCAGAGAACGGGGCGTAAAGATAGAACTCATCAACCCTCCTCAGGTGGCATTTGTAGATGGAGTTTTATTGAAGGGTGTTCATGAGCACCTATTTGCTGTGCTTCGCGACTTACTCTATATGGGTAATAAGTACCCATTGTCACACCAACCAAAAAACGTTACTGGTGCAGAAATTACTGATGCTGTTTTCGACATGCTTAGGCACGCCAATGCGTTAGAGGGTAATGATAACTTAAACACTATTGTCTGTTGGGGTGGCCACTCGATTAAGCCACACGAATATAAATATACCAAAGAAGTAGGCTACCAACTTGGTTTAAGAGCGCTAAATATCTGTACCGGCTGTGGTCCTGGTGCCATGAAAGGGCCAATGAAAGGCGCAACCATTGGTCATGCAAAACAAAGGTATAAGCAAGGACGTTACATTGGCATTTCGGAACCCAGCATTATTGCCGCTGAACCGCCGAATGCGATAGTTAACGAACTCATCGTTATGCCTGATATCGAAAAGCGTCTTGAAGCTTTTGTAAGGTTAGCTCACGGTATCATTGTGTTCCCTGGTGGCGCAGGTACCGCTGAGGAATTACTTTATGTTCTTGGAATTTTGCTCAACGAGCAAAATAACCGTCAACCACTGCCTATCATTCTTACCGGCCCCGTCGGCTCAGAGCAATACTTTGAGGCCATTGATGAATTTATCAAGGAAACCTTAGGTAGTGAGGCACAAAGTAAATATCAAATCATTATTGACGACCCCGTGGAAGTTGCACGAGCCATGTGTAGAGGGCTATCGAAAGTCAAATCCTACCGCGTTGCCATGGGAGACGCTTTCAGTTTTAACTGGTCTTTAAAGGTTGAACTCGCCTTTCAACATCCCTTTAACCCCACCCATGAATCAATGTCTTCTTTAGCATTGCATCACAATCAATCGGCTGCTGAACTAGCAGTGGTACTTCGTCAAGCATTCTCTGGCATAGTAGCCGGTAACGTTAAAGCTGAGGGCATTGCCAAAATTAAAAAACACGGCCCCTTTGAAATCAATGGCGATGCTAAACTCATGCATCACATGGATAAACTGTTAGAAAACTTCGTAAACCAGAACAGAATGAAGCTACCTGGAACTACCTATACGCCTTGTTATCAGGTAAAAAAACGATAATGTAGTAATTGGTTACGATTAATGCATGTTGCCAAGGTGTTTTTTTAAGTACACTATGTATTAAGGTTTAGCGTTAGCACTTTGGTATTAGTTACTTTCGACCTACTTAAGCTGCTTACATCAAGGAAATTTAGCAAGATATCGCCATGAACTCTAAAGTAACCCGTTTAATCGTCTCAGGTATCGCACTGTATGCCATATTTGTATTCTTGGTTGTCGCCTTCTATCCGGACAAGCCAGAAAATATGGATTGGCAAGATCGCGAGGCTTACAACAAGGTTCAAATTACTAAACTAAAACTTGGAATTACCAGAGACGAAGTATTGGCACTGCTTGGTTCACCTGATATCACAGAAGCTAAAATTGAAGATGGAGCTACTATTCAAGTGATGTTCTATCGCACCCATCACGTTCGCGCTGATGGGTTAACCACACAGGATGAATGTACCCCATTATTGTTTGAAAACGATAAGTTAGTCGCGTGGGGAGACGGAGCTTACTCCAGTTATCAAGAGAGTTAACCGTGCATGGACATCCGTTATTATAACGAGCTGTCACAACTTCATAAAACCCTACCGCCTACTCATACCGATCCAAAGAAGGTAGTGAACTACTGCCTATCTTCGGCAAAAATGGTAGTGAGTTTTGGCAAAGCGAATCCACATTTGCTTTTCGCTGTGCTGCAAAGTGGTACCAAAGAAACCCCTGCGCTTATACGCTGCTTACTGGCGGTGTACGTATGTCATAAAGCGAATAACGCAAACGAACACTTTATCCAACATTTACTAGCTTCTGTAATAGCGAGTTACTGGGTCCATAACAATTCGTCTGATAACAAACGAAATGCCATAGCCCACCTTCGCAGGTTTATTGCTGAAAAAAAACTCAACATCTGGCTCGATATTGTTGCTCTTCACAAGGTGATGTTTTCAAAAAATGCGCTAAAGTATGTAAATGCTCAATCTCTCTCTAGCATCCAAAAAAGAGTATTAATGGCTTCGCTACTGGCCTCGTATAGCGACACTGAGCCCTATGTGAAAGTGATTTCTCAATGCGCTATTAAAGCGAATGTTAACGATAGAGAATTTTTGGCTCGTCTTCTCCTGTTATTTGAACGCCCACTGCCTCTCTCTTCCGTTTTTTACAAAGATATACCCGCGACCATTTTAGCTACGGATCAAGAGAAAACCTATCTACTACTTAATGAGGGAAATGAGCCAGAGCACTGGGTTTCTGCTGACACAGTAGTTCACAGCGCATACCCGCCGTCAATATCTCTTGAGAATTATATTACAGCACTAACTAGTAACTTTGACATCATCAATGCCCGTGCTGGGAAATCATTATTGCCTCACACTTACCCTGTAGTTCGTCCGCCGAGTTCACTGACGTCTATCATAGACGCCCTGCAACGTTCATCGGTGAATATTAATAAACTCAGTCAACAAATAAATGAACACGAGGCATTTCGCCATTTTTTGCTTACTTCCGCCAGTCATGACAATAGACTCAAATTACCCGTCTCTAATGTGAAGCAGGCGATTCTTACCTACGGTATTGAGCGCGTGGGTGATATGTTAGTACAATTCGCGTTGATTGAAAGGTTAACACAACATGATTACCCGCTCAGAGCGCTTAGCGTACAGTTCTGTACTATAGCGTCTCACATAGCCAGTATACTTTGTTCAAAGTGCAACTTAAGCCTTACACCTCAGTCGGCCTCGTTAATCATTACTTTTTTGTGTGTGCCATTATTTACATTACCTGGGTTGAAGGTCCGAACAACACTTCCAGTAAGAAGTTCGGGCTATTTTCAGCCAGATAGAACCTTTCACCTTGCCCTAGATAACCAATGGCATGATATAGCAGGTGAACTCGCAAGCAAATGGCACCAAACCAAACGTACTCGAGTGATGATCCATCAGTCTTGCTTGGCACACCATCAAGTGTCCGCTTCCTTTAAAATGGAACATGCTGTTATTCAGTTGTCTTTCGGGTTGGCTAGAGAATTACTGTTTACGACTGAGAAGAGAGATCAAATAACAACAAAGCAATTACACCAGTTACTTACAACACTCCAACTCACCACAGGTGATGTTAAGGGTATTAGTGGCGAACTTTCTGACATACTCTGGTGCCCGATATAGAGCAAATATAGTCACACCATATCCTCAGTGAAAATTATAGTCAGTATTGGCTTGTAATAGTGGCTATTACAGCTACATTTTTATCCTTGAATCGTATACAATACGCCGGTTTTAGCGCTGTCTCCACAGGTAGGAACAGACATCAACATGGCGAGATTCTTCCGCCAGACTACAATTAGACAAACCTAACGATTTCAAAATAGAATTATCTAAGGATCCCTCCATGACTCAGCAACGCATTACAGTCATTCGCGGTGACGGTATCGGCCCAGATATCATCGATGCCACCACAAAAATTCTAGACAAAGTTGGCTGTAACTTCGCTTACGATTACGCAGATGCGGGCCTAGTAGCACTTGAAGAGCACGGTGAGTTGCTACCACAAGAGACTCTAGACCTAATCGCCAAAAATAAAGTGGCGCTCAAAGGCCCTCTGACTACGCCAGTAGGTGAAGGTTTCACGTCTATCAATGTGAGTTTGCGCAAACAGTTTAAGCTTTACGCTAACCTTCGCCCAGTTCGCTCTTTTAAAGGAACTAAAGCACGCTACGAAGATATCGATATCATTACTGTTCGCGAAAACACGCAAGGTATGTATTCAGGCTTGGGTCAAGTGGTTTCTGAAGACGGTACCGAAGCAGAAGCAATGAGTAAAATCACTCGTGATGGCGCTGAGAAAATAGTCACTTTTGCTTACGAACTAGCACGTCGTGAAGGCCGTAAAAAAGTCACAGCAGTTCACAAAGCTAACATTCTTAAATCTACGTCAGGCCTTTTCTTGAAAGTTGCACGTGAGGTTGGTGAGCGTTACCCAGACATCGAATCTGCGGAAATGATCGTTGATAATACTTGCATGCAACTTGTCATGAATCCTCATCAGTTTGACGTCATTGTTACGACTAATCTATTCGGCGATATTCTATCAGACCTTTGTGCTGGCCTTGTGGGTGGTCTGGGCATGGCTCCTGGAGCGAATATTGGCGAAGATTGTGCAATTTTTGAAGCAGTGCACGGTTCTGCGCCAGACATCGCTGGGAAGAATCTAGCAAACCCAACATCAGTGATCCTAGCGGCAGCACAAATGCTTGAATACCTTGAAATGGGTGACAAAGCAGAGAAAATTCGCGCTGCATTGAAAGATGTGATTGAGTCTGGCGACAGAACAACACGTGATTTAGGCGGTGAAGCTGGTACTACTGAATTTACCGAAGCACTCCTAGAACGTTTGTAAGCAATTAGTGTTACTTTCTTAAAGCCGGTGTATTTTTCTGCACCGGCTTTTTTATCTCCTGATCTAAAACTGGTCTATTCAAATGTCTTCATTCGCCTAATATCTGAGCAGTACAACTCGTGTACTCCACTATTCAAGGAAAGGCAAATGAAAAAACTACTCACACCTCTACTATTACTTACTGCTCTTGTATTTCAAGCGAATTACGTCAACGCTCAACACAATACTGTTGCAAACGTCAGTACCGAAGTTGTTGAAAAGCTGGATCTAAATTCAGCGACTGTCGAACAACTACAAGCACTGCCAGGTATCGGCGCATCTAAAGCCTATGCAATTGTTCAGTACCGAGAAAATGTTGGTCCGTTCTTAGAGGTTGAACAGCTTACTGAAGTCAAAGGTATCGGTGTTACTATCTTGGGTAAAATAGCGCCACTTGTCACCGTTCGCTAGCTACTTAGTTGAGCTGGAAGCTACTAGGGGCTGTTGCTCCTTTCGTTCATTCCAAGCGAATATTCGACGGCCCAAAAACAAGCTTCTTATACCCTTAACGTTAATTCTCTTTTATTCAACTCAAGGCTATCGAGAACATGTGATTAATCCTGCTATGCTTGCCTTGATTTAATTGGGAGAAACATCAATGAAACTATTCAGTACACTAGTGCTGTGCTTTTTTATTAATGCTACAGCATTAGCAACAGAAGAATACGCTAGAGAAATACCCATCGAAAGCTCGGTAGTCACCAATCATGAAACCGTAATCAAAGGTGAGAGAGTAATCTATTCAGCTACTGCTGGTACACAACCAGTGTGGAATACTAACGGACGGCCTATTGCTACACTGTTTTACACGTACTACAAGCGCACAGACATTGAGAACGATGAGAATAGGCCGTTGCTAATTAGTTTCAATGGTGGCCCAGGATCAGCGTCTGTGTGGATGCACATTGCCTATACTGGTCCACAAATATTGAAAATAGACGATGAAGGTTATCCCATTCAGCCTTATGGCATCGAAGCCAATCCATATTCTGTGTTAGATGTCGCTGATATTGTTTTTGTTAACCCTGTAAACACTGCCTATAGCCGTGTGCTAAAAGACAGTGAAGGTAATATGCCCTCTCAAGATATGCTTCAATCGCAATTTTTTGGCGTAAATGCAGATATTGCATATCTTGCAGAGTGGATAAATACTTTTGTAACACGAAATAACCGTTGGCGTTCCCCCAAATTCCTTATCGGGGAAAGTTATGGCACAACACGAGTATCTGGCTTAGCTCACGAACTTCAAAACAGTCAATGGATGTACCTTAATGGCGTGATATTAGTTTCTCCAACGGAAATTGGTATTACTCGAGAAGGCCCTGTAGAAGCTGCTAACCGACTCCCCTATTTCGCTGCGACCGCTTGGTATCATGGGCAACTAGACAGAGAATTACAAAACAAAAACCTACTCGATTTACTCTCTGAAGTTGAAGTTTTTACATTAGACACTTATTTACCCTCACTTGCGAGAAGCGGTAGTTTATCTAATGATGTGAGAAACTCCGTGGCTCTGAAGGTTGCCAAATACTCAGGACTTGACGTTAACGATATTTTAAACAACAACTTAGATATCGATACTCAATACTTTTGGAAAGCACTTTTGCGTGACCAAGGTAAAACCGTGGGTCGTTTAGATAGCCGCTATTTGGGTATTGATCAGAATGTAGCAGGTACCAGACCAGACTATTGGGCCGAATTAACGAGCTGGCTTCATTCTTTCACTCCCGCGATAAACTATTACCTTCAAGAAGAACTAGCCTACGAAACAGATGTAAAATATAACATGTTTGGCCCGGTTCACCCTTGGGATAGGTCGAATAATAATACGGGTGAACAATTGAAGCTCGCGATGGCACAAAACCCCTACTTAAAGGTATTAATTCAAGCAGGTTATTACGATGGTGCAACTAACTATTTTGATGCTAAATACACTATGTGGCAGCTAAATAGCAGTGGTGAGTTTAGCGACAGACTTTTCTTTGAAGGTTACGAAAGTGGTCATATGATGTACTTAAGACGTGCCGATCTTAGCAGTGCGAATGAACACCTTCGCCAGTTCATGATAAATGCGCTAGCTAACGGAGAAGCCGCAAAATACGAGCTAGTCAATTAGACACTGACAATTTGCCCCTCATAAAAAAGCCCTGAACAAAAATTTTCAGGGCTTTTTGGAATTTGAGATATCACTAATAAGTAAAGGCCTACTCAGCAATAATCTCTTTGATGAACTCTTTAAATTCTTCACCAAGCTGTGGATGACGAAGCGCATACTCAACATTTGCTTTCATGTAACCCAATTTACTTCCACAATCATGGCTTTTGCCTTTCATTGAATAAGCATCTACTTGTTCAACTTTCATCAACGCGTCAATAGCATCTGTCAGTTGAATTTCGCCCCCCGCTCCGGGAGGGGTAAATTCGAGCAAATCCCATACGTTCTGTGAAAGTACATAACGGCCGACAATAGCTAGATCTGAAGGTGCTTCATCAAGTGGCGGCTTTTCTACCATCTTATGTATTTTTGCCGAATCACCCGGCTCAATACCTGCACCATCAAGGTCGACAATACCAAACTTAGTAATATCTTCCTCTGGTACTTTTTCAACCATGACCTGACTTACCTGGCTGGTGTTAAACTTAGCCACCATATCTGCAAGGTTGTCTTTCTTGGAGTCACTGGCTACATCGTCAATGATAACGTCTGGCAAAACAACCGCAAACGGCGCATCACCCACTAAAGGCCTTGCGCACAAGATTGCGTGACCCAAGCCATTCGCAACGCCTTGACGTACGTGCATAATAGTTACATCTTTGGGGCAAATAGATTGCACTTCTTCTAACAATTGGCGTTTTACGCGAGTTTCCAATGTTGCTTCTAACTCAAACGATGTATCGAAATGGTTTTCGATACTATTTTTACTCGCATGAGTAACGAGAATAATTTCTTTCAGCCCCGCCGCAACACACTCTTTAACAACATATTGTATTAGCGGCTTATCCACCACAGGAAGCATCTCTTTGGGGATCGCTTTTGTGGCTGGTAGCATTCTTGTTCCTAACCCAGCTACAGGAATAACGGCTTTTTTCACCTGACTCATTTAATATATATCCTTGTACTGATAAACCTCGGTGCATTAACGGAATGCAAGCAACATTCCATGGTTTTTAAATCACCGGTGTAACCTTCCATTAAAACTTAATAGTTAACCCTGATGTGAGATTACATCAAGGATTAGCTTTGTCTATTTTAATAGTTATTCTAATAAGTTAGCGAATGTTGACTTTATCTTTTATTGATATGAAAACCTTTGCCAACTCATTATGTCATAAAGTTATACATGGCGCTTAAAGCTATGACTTTTGCCAATAAGCACCAAAATAACACATTAGCACCAAAACAGTGAAAAATAACGCACCACTTTGGAATCTAGTACTTGCGTACTTGAGTATAATTTTTTGCTACACCATCTTTAAATCCTTGATGCATGTAGTACGCACGCTCCCTTCCACTTTCAAACACAAAACGATTAACAAGATACCGTACAGGTATTGCGAAAAGATTACGAACTTTCCAATAGGCTGGAACATAGTCTCGACGACTTAACGTAATGATATTTCTGAACTGATAATAAAGTCGCATAGGTGCGCCCTGTTTGAAATTTACTCCCAACACACGCACTCTATCGTCTCCTTGCCTGTGGCGCATAACGACAGACTCAGATTTGTAGACATTTAACCCTTTTTTCGCGGCACGCCAGCACCACTCATGGTCCACACCGTCGATAAAAAGCGCCGCCTCTTTTTCTCCAACGGTTTTAAACGCTTCGCTAGAGATCAACATACCCGAAGCTATTATCTGTCGTACTCGCTTTATACTTTTCCCTTGAGAATACTCCCTCTGGATCATGGGGCTAGATAAAGTATTTGAAAACTCACATAAAATTGACGGGCCGATGGCGGCAATTGGAGAAGAATAAGAGATCTGGGTAAATTGATCGCTAAGTTCAAACAAGTCATTAGGAGTAACTGTACTATCCTGATCCAATAACATTACCCGATGGCATCCATTGGAGAATAACTCCCGTAATCCTTCATTTTGCGCGTGAGCAATGCCTACATTTTGCGGGTAATGGAGATAGTGACACTTATCTTTTACGTCAAGACCAATAGGTTCAGGAGAGTTATCAATTATTGATACAGGAACACCGCTTTGAAGAAACGTTTCAACAATGCGATATACGTGCTGCGCGTCTGGATTAAAAAGAACAATGACTATTCCAAGCTTCAATGCTTACCAAACCTATTTAACATATGCCGGTCCACTTTGTACGCCAACTTTACCAAGTAACTTGGCATTAGTCTCAACATTAACACCGCTGTGGCATATAAAGCATTTAACACCGTGAGCCTTTTCAATTTCCTCATAGCAACAAATCTCGCTTTGAATTCATTAATCGACTTTACAAAACCTCTTCGTTTATAGAAATCATTTACACGACGAAAATCTAACAGCCTATCCTTGAGATTTCTAAAAACAAAGCCATTTGCAGCAAGAGTAACCCACAGAAAGTAGTCTTGAGTGTTCTTTAGGTCTGGGTCATACAGGAAACCTTGTTCAAACACAGAATAGCGAATAATGAGGGTTGGATGATTCATAGAACAACGCCTGGGAAGCATGCTAACTATTTGACTATGAGAAGCAGGCATGACGCGGGCACCCACTTTATCACCGAACTCATTAATTTCATTGAGTGCAGAGCCTAATACAGAAATATATTTATGTTTCCTCAGGTAACCTACTTGTCTCTCTAAGCGATTAGGAGCGGAAATATCATCAGCATCC
>JALUXV010000233.1 GCA_027013165.1 Alteromonadaceae bacterium | reverse complement strand
AATAGAGGAAACACTCAGAATCTGCGTGACGGCAAGCTTCATGGTTTGCTGTCGGTTATGGTTGTTTTTCTTGGAAAAGCGCGCCTGTTCTTTGTCTTGGCCGCCAAACATGATAACAACCTTGTGTCCTTTCACTGCTTGTTCGACGGCAGAAGTCAAGTTACCCATAGCTTGCTGAATGTTGCGGCTCACATGTCTAAATCGTTTACTTACCAAGGACACGATCACAGCAACTAAAGGACCAATCAGTAAGAATATTAGCGAGAGTTGCCATGAGTAATAGAACATTACCACGAGTAGACCAACAACTAATGCTCCCTCTCTTACCAGAGTAAGCAAAGCTTTACCCGACGCATTCGCTACTTGTTCAGTATCGTAGGTAACCTTACTGATCAAGCTTCCTACTGAGTGTGTGTCGTGGAACGATACAGGCAAGTGAATGTACTTGTCGAATAGCTGCTGTCGCATTTTCATAACGACTTGTGCACCTATCCAAGTCAAGGTGTATGAGCCTAAAAAGTTAAACAAACCTCTTAGTACAAACAGTGGAACAATTGCGTAAGCGGCAAGCCTAAGGTAATCGTGATCGTTGTTACCCAATGATTCGTCAATCATAGGTTGAAGCTGTGCAAAAACAAAGGTGTCTACAGCGGAATAGCCGATCATGCCAATAACGGCGATGAAGAAAGGAAACTTAAAATCGCGGAGGTAATTAAAAAATCGTTTTACCTGTGTCGCCGACGTATCGGGTTGTTGCATTGAAATTGATTAACCTGTTAATGCTAGTAATAAATTTTCGAGCTTATTGTAGCGTACAAATGGTGTTGATGGTTCAATTTTTCAAGGAGAGCCTGATAAATGGCGTGCTGGAAGACTCCGCATATACCAACGAGGAGTTAAATCTTGGCGGAGTGTATCAAAGCGATAATTATTATCGCTAAAACTCACTCGAATATATCCAGACTCACTGACCAAATACTGTTTTGTTTCGTGGCGAGCGAAAATATTGAAAACATCACGATGAGGGAACTTCCACCGATTCTCATAACTTTGCGTGTGGATCACTTCGTTAGCGTCAACCGTCTCTACCCACACCTTGGTTGAAGACGTTCGGCTGCCGTGATGTGCAGAAAGCGCCACGTCTGCCCGTACTTCAACACCGCTATTCAAAATGGCATATTCGCTGGTTCTATCAATATCACCAGGAAACAAAATACTGTGCTTACCATCAGAAATATGGACAACGCAAGATGAGGCATTGTTATTCAACTGATTTCCCACTGGAGGCCACAAAAATCGAATGCTCAACCCATTCCAAGCGACTTCTCGTCCTTGCTCACAGCCATCTACGGGAGAAATCCATTGTGGCGTATGGTTGTTGTCATTGAGCCAGGTACTTAGGAATTGGCTGCCCCCTGAATGATCGGTGTCTTCGTGGCTTACTATCACGTAATCGGTTGTCGTTATGTTTAAGGTATCGAAGAGCTCTGGAACAATTGAAGAAATAACTGCTTGTTGTGCAAATGCTGGACCTGTATCTATGACCACGGCACGGCTTCCGCTAGTAACAACCACCGCTGTGCCCTGTCCAACATCCAACACATGAACAAACCATAACGACGGTGAACTTGGTAAACCTATGAAAAACACTGGCACTATCAGAGGCAATACAAGCAGTGGCTTTGGTCTACCTGGCATGAGTATTAACCACAACACCCCCGCCATTAAACACACCACTGGTAATGCATCGCTTGAAACTGAAAATGCACTTCCTTCCCATTTCGACAAATAGTGAAGAAAGTCCATCAGCTTTTCTATCACCCAGTTGAGTAACTCCATCACCTCTGCAAAGACTTCGTAAAGTGGCCCATTTGCTAAGCAGTAGCATATGAGAAAGACGAGTAAACAAATAGGTAGAATGAGGGAGATAACGGGCACAAGGATTGTGTTTGCGACAAGAGACGACACACTAAAGCTGCCAAACCACAATAGTGTGATAGGTGCAATTAGTACGCTAAGCGATATTTGCAGCAATAAAAGTGCTACCAGCCCATTGAATCGACTTAAGGTATACCGCCAGTACACTAACCATATAAGAAATACAGCGATAACGCTCAAGTAAAGGCTTGTTTGTAGTACCGACATAGGGTTAACTAAAATACATAAAAATAGCATCACCACAGCTACGTGATGTGGACGCCAAATCCAACGAGCATTCGCTAACAACATGGCAATACACAGCAGCCACCAAGCCCGTACCACAGGTATACCCAATCCGCTTAGCCATGCATATGCTCCAGCAACGACTACTACAATTGAAAACAGACACCCTCTTGCGTTTGCTGACGTGTCAATGGGAAGCCCCAACCATCGCCCAACAACAAACATTCCACTCAACAAACATAATACTCCCCCAACAATAATACCTAAGTGCATCCCCGAAATG
>JALUXV010000232.1 GCA_027013165.1 Alteromonadaceae bacterium | reverse complement strand
GAATCTATCGAGTACGACACGATCGTCTGGAACAACTTACGAAAGACCACAGGTCTTGGACATCTTCGTCTGAAAGTTACCTAAGTCGAGCACTTGGCGTAAATGACCACGTTGCTGTTGACTATCACGCTATTGATGTACAAAAAGGCGATTACTTTCTACTTTGTACTGATGGTGTCTATGAATTTTGTGGTACTGAAGCGATCCTTGCGGCAATAAAAGCAAATCCCAATGATCTAGAGCACGCCGCGAAACTCATCGTTTCTAAAGCATTTCAAAACGGTAGCGACGATAACCTTACCATTCAGGTCGCACATGTTGAGGAACTTCCTGACATTGACGAAAGTACACTTCAATCGCAAGTTGATGGCCTAGCGCTTCCTCCTTTATTACAACCCAGACAGCTTTTCGACGGCCATGAAATATTAAGAGAGCTTCACTCGAACAGCCGTAGTCACGTTTACCTAGCCAAAGACATCGAAAATAGCCAAAACGTCATTGTCAAAATTCCTTCAGTAGAGCTGCGGGGCGATCCGGCTTACTTAGAGCGATTTTTGATTGAAGAATGGGTGGCTAGAAGAATTAATAATGCCCATGTGATGAAAGCTGGAATGCAGCAGCGGGAAAGAAAGTATCTATACAGCGTTACCGAATACATAGAAGGAATAACGTTAAAACAATGGCTTATCGACAACCCCAAACCCAGTGTCGAAACCGTGCGAGGAATTGTGGAGCAGGTGGCTCGAGGCTTACAAGCCTTACACCGTAAAGAAGTGCTTCACCAAGATTTAAAGCCAGACAATATCATGATAGATGTACATGGCACGGTGAAAATTATCGATTTTGGTGGTGTTCGCGTGGCAGGACTAGTCGAGGCGCAAACGACTTTGATTCAAGAGGATATTCAGGGTACAGCGCTGTATACCGCACCTGAATATTTTGTCGGTCAACCGGCATCTCAACGTTCTGATATGTTTTCACTTGCGGTAATTACCTATCAAATGCTGTCAGGACGCTTTCCGTATGGCACACAAGTGGCGAAAACGCGAACCATCGGTGGGCAGCGTCGGTTGAAATACCAATCTGTTTTAGATGAAGAAAGAGAAATTCCAGCATGGATGGACTTTGCATTAAAGAAAGCGCTCCATCCCAATCCATTTAAGCGATACGAAGCGCTATCTGAGTTTGTACATGACTTGCGTTACCCCAACAGTAAGTTTTTGAGTGTTTCAAAACCACCGTTAATTGAACGAAACCCTTTGTTATTTTGGAAGAGCCTATCATTCGCTCTTTCGGTAACTGTAGTAGGGCTACTTATTTTGTTAGCACGTTAAATACATCAATCCATAAGAGGGAAATACCATGATTAGTAATCGAGAAGAAGTTACCGCGCAGATATTGTCACAGAAAGTGATCAAAGGCATCAAATGGGCCGATGTAGCAAGTGCCATTGGGTTATCAAAAGAGTGGACTACAGCCGCATGTTTAGGGCAAATGACGCTAGATAAAGAACAAGCCACCATTGTTGGCGAGATCTTTGGTTTATCAGATGAAGCGGTAGCTTGGCTTCAAATCGTGCCTTACAAAGGCTCATTACCAACAGCTGTTCCTACTGACCCATTGATCTATCGTTGGTATGAGGTGGTCAATGTATATGGCACCACAATTAAAGAGTTAATTCATGAAGAGTTTGGCGATGGCATTATGAGTGCGATTGATTTCTCGATGGACATTCAACGAGAAGAAGATCCCAAAGGTGACAGAGTGAACGTAGTTCTCTCAGGGAAGTTCTTGCCATACAAAACGTTCTGATTTTTCCCAATCATTGTCAACAAGCCTTGGTGTAACCAAGGCTTGTTCTTGCTCAATACATACTTCTTTAGTACTTGCCTTAAGAAATTAGTAGTGAAAATATAACTTGTTAACGATGTAACAAGGATCTACGCATGTCAGGAGTAAGCTTAGAAAAGGATCTCCGAGATTTACTCGGCGACCAACAAGTTATTACAAACAACAAACACAATGAACACTATCGACAGGGTTGGCGTTCTGGTGAAGGTGATGCAGCGGCAGTGGTGTTTCCTAAACGCTTAATTGATTTGTGGCACCTATTGAAAGTTTGTGTAAATCATAACTGTATTGTGATTATGCAAGCTGCAAACACGGGGTTAACTGAGGGATCTACCCCAAGTGGTAATGATTATGACCGTCCCGTTGTTGTTATTAATACCCTAGCAATGAATCACATACAGGTGTTAGGCGATGGTGAGCAGGTGATTAGCTTTCCTGGCGCAACCTTACACGCCCTCGAAAAAACACTAAAACCCTACGGCCGCGCTCCCCATTCAGTGATTGGCTCTTCTTGTTTGGGGGCATCTATTGTTGGCGGTATTGCAAACAACTCTGGAGGTGCTCTGGTGAAAAGAGGACCTGCCTATACTGAGTTATCTTTGTTTGCGCAGGTT
>JALUXV010000231.1 GCA_027013165.1 Alteromonadaceae bacterium | reverse complement strand
CTCAAGTAATGTTTGCATGGCATCCAAGTTTTCGCTTTGGTCGTCAACACATAATGCTCTAATGCCACTAAAAGAAGAGACTTTAACTGATGATTTCACGGTTGCGCGGCGAGGAGGTTTGGCTTTAATCAATGAAAATGAGAAACGACTACCTTTGTTGTGCTTGGAGATCACTTGAATATCAGTATTCAATTGACGACTCAGTCGCCTTACTACACCAAGTCCCAGTCCTAAGCCATGTTCCTTGCTTTCGTTGGTACGGTAAAAGTCACCGAAAACCTTAGAGATCTGTTCTTCGGATATACCAATTCCCGTATCGTAAACCGATATTTCTACCGAGTTGCCTTTAGGACGCACCGTAAAAAGTATTTTGCCTGCTTCTGTATATTTGACGGCATTAGATAACAGGTTTTGTACTATGCGGTACAAGTAGGTTTTGTCGGCTTTAACCCAGCATGGACGCATAATCACCTTGAAAGAAATACCTTTTTCTTTGGCGCGCATACTCATCTCATCGATAAGAGGTAACATTAGCTCCTCCATATCAATCGCTGATATATCTGGTTTCATTTCCCCTTGGTCTAGACGGGCAATATCCAATAAAGTGGCAATCAGTGCTTCACTGGATGTTACGCTGTGGGTAAGCTTGCCTACAATTGATTGTACTTCGTCGTCAAGATGACGTTCTTCAAGTGCAGTTAAGTAAAGCTTAGCAGCGTTTAATGGTTGCAGAACATCATGACTCGCTAAGGCCAGAAAGCGGGTCTTACTGGCGTTGGCGCTTTCGGCAGCCTTTCTCGCGCGAATTAGCTCTTTTTCTGCTTCCGAGCGGCGTGCAATCTCTAAACGTAATTCCTCGTTAATCGAATGAATTTCTTCTGTGCGTTTTTTAATGCGGGCTTCCAAGTCAATGTTAGATTCTTCCAGTGCTTGTTGAATTTCAACGTGACCAGTAATGTCGCTGAAGCTGGTTACAAAGCCACCACCGGGAAGGGGGTTACCTACCATTTCTATGACTCTCCCGTCTTTTCGTTGACGTTTGAATCTATGGGGGGTTCCAGAACGCAAGTGTTCTATCCGCTTAGTAACCTCTAGTTCTACATCAACACTGCCAAATTCGCCTTGCGCTGCGTTGTAACGGATAAGCTTTTCTATGGGTATGCCCACCGCCAAAAAGTCATCTGGATAGGGATATAGGGTGGCGTAGCGTTTGTTCCACGCTACTAAGTTGAGGTGCTTGTCTACTACGCTGATGCCTTGGTCAATATTTTCTAGCGAGGTGAGAAGCGCTGTCATGTTGAACTGCATGGCTTGGGTGGTGTCATCAAAAAAGTTAATAACTTCAGTGAAGTCCATCTTTTTACCGCGCAGAGCACTGTCTAGCAGAACTTTTGCACTGGATGCACCAATTACCCCGCCCAGTGCCCGTTCACAGAAGGCTAAGAATGTATCATTGGGCTTGTCGCTTTGCGTGAGTGTGCAATGGTTGAGTTTTTGATATTCACTTAACAATTGCTCACATCGTCCTGAGCCCATAAAGGTAGAGAGTAAGGTAACGAGGTCTGCAACTGTGACATCGCTGCTTTGTTGTTTCACAGTACCGTCTCGCACCATGGCGGGCGAGACAAACGCCTCTGCTTGAATGCGGTCAATTAGCCTGTGTGGTGCAAACCAAGAGAAGGCAATATACACAACACTGTTGGCGGCTAGGCTGATCATTGCTCCATGGCTAATTTGCGCGTTCTGTGCAAGTTGATCACTTGTACCGCCTATGACTGGGAGTACTAGCCAAAGTACCCAACACATAACACCGGTTAACAGCCCTGCATATACACCATGGGCATGGGCTTTTTTCCAATACAGTCCACCTAAAATGGCGGGTAGTAGTTGTATTACTAGAGAAAATGCAATCAAACCAATAGAGTGTAGTGAGCGACTACTCGTCATCTGCTGGTGGTAGAAAAAGGCGAGCAATAAGATTAGTCCAATGACTACGCGACGGGTTAATCGAATGTGTTTTGAAAAGTCCCGTTGACCGGAATGCTCGGCTTTGAATATAAATAGTCGGGGCAGAATCACATCATTAGTTAGCATGGTACTTAAAGTAAGCGTAGCAACTATGATCATTGCAGTTGCAGCAGAAAGGCCACCAACAAAAACAATAACTTGTAATAGGGATGAACCGCTAAACATAGCAATAGACATAACGTAAGAGTCTGGCTCTACGCCACTATTTGCAAACAGAGTTTGACCGGTAATTGCGATAACCGGAATAACGGCGGAAATCACTAAAAGATAGAGCGGAAAAAGCCAACGAGCCGTTTTTAAATGGTTCAGGCTCAGGTTATCAACAATGGCAACGTGAAATTGTCTAGGCAAACAAATGATAGCTGCTGCTGCCATAATGGTTTGTGCAATAAAATTGAATGAGCTGAATTGGCCAAGCGCCGAGTTATTTAAAAACTGCGCATTAAAAAGCTCAACCTCTTTATTCCCCCACGCGCTAAACCCGACTAGTGCCACCAAAACCAGAGCGAGCAGCTTTACTGAGGATTCAAAAGCAATCGCTAGCATTAATCCACGGCGGTATTCTGTCACGTCGGTTTGTTTTGTACCGAAGTAAATGGCGAAAATCGCAATAAAGCCTGTGGCTGCAATAATGATTAAGCTGTTGTCCGTTTGCTGCGTCAGCAATTGAAACATTGTGCCAATGGCTTTCAACTGGAGCGCGATATACGGAATAGTGGCTAGCAAAGCGATCAAGGTGACTAATAAGGCTACGGTTTGCCGCTTGCCATATCGTGACGCAATAAAGTCTGAAATGGTGGTGATGTGTTGCTTTTTACTCACCAGTGTCATTTTGTAGATGAAGCGATACCCCACCAAATAGACCAGAAGCGGCCCCAACATGATGGGGAGATAGATCCATGCGTCTCTACTCGCTTGTCCAACCATGCCAAAGAAAGTCCACGCGGTACAGAATATGGCAAGTGCCAGAGAATAAACCGTAGGATGAGAAGTGAGCTTTCTTGCCGCAGGTGAGTTTTTATCTCCCCAACTTGCCAAAGAGAAGAGTAAAAACAGGTAGAAAATTGCGAGCGTTATCCAACCAAATGTCATGGTTTTCCTTTAACGTAAATTTAACATGTGCAAGGGCATTATAAACAACCCCTCTGTGAATAACCTACGACCATGGTCTCATTTGTGAATTGACTTTGCAGGTCTAGAGTATATTTCAAGCGCCTAAATGCTTGACTTGTGTAATTCTCAGTGTGGACTTTGCAAGCGCTGAAAGCTACGAAAACGTAACAAAAGCCGGGCGTTAGGGAAATGTAAAAATAAAACAACCGATTAACCTGACATGAGGATGAAACAATGGCATTTAGAAATGAGGACGACAAAAAAGCGTATTGGAAGGAGAATTTAACTCTTCTTGCCAAGCTTTTAGTCGTGTGGTTCATAGTGTCGTTTGGTGCGGGCATTTTATTTGCCGACGCACTTAATAGCGTACAATTTTTTGGCTTTAAGCTGGGCTTTTGGTTTGCACAACAAGGTTCCATTTATGTATTCGTCGCTTTGATTTTTGTTTACATGGCAAAAATGAATGCGATGGACAAGCGCTACGGCGTAGACGAGGAGTAATACGATGGATGTTCAACTATTAACGTTTATCATCGTCGGCGCGTCCTTTGCGCTGTACATTGCAATTGCAATTTGGGCTAGAGCTGGCTCAACTACTGATTTCTATGTTGCCGGTGGCGGCGTTCCACCCGTCATGAATGGTATGGCAACTGCGGCTGACTGGATGTCGGCGGCGTCTTTTATCTCCATGGCTGGTTTGATTTCTTTCATGGGATACGACGGTGCGGTTTACCTCATGGGGTGGACAGGCGGTTATGTGCTACTGGCACTTTGTCTAGCCCCTTACTTACGTAAGTTTGGTAAATTCACTGTACCTGATTTTATTGGTGATCGCTATTACTCGCAAACTGCACGTACTGTTGCAGTATTCTGCGCAATTTTCGTTTGCTTTACTTATGTAGCAGGTCAAATGCGTGGTGTCGGCGTTGTGTTCAGTCGCTTCCTTGAAGTAGATATTGTGGCCGGTGTTGTCATTGGTATGGTCATTGTATTCTTCTACACCGTACTTGGCGGTATGAAAGGTATTACCTACACCCAAGTAGCTCAATATTGTGTACTAATATTCGCTTACATCGTGCCTGCGGTATTTATCTCAATTATGGTAACGGGTCATATCCTACCTCAAACCGGCTTCGGTGCTACGCTGTCGGATGGATCAGGCATGTTCATGCTGCAAAAGCTCGATAATTTGTCCATAGAGCTCGGGTTTAATGAATATACCTCTGGTACTAAGAGTACGATTGACGTGTTCTTCATTACTTTCGCATTAATGGTTGGTACTGCGGGCTTGCCTCACGTTATCGTTCGCTTCTTCACTGTGCCTAAAGTACGCGATGCTCGTAAGTCAGCGGGTTATGCATTAGCATTTATCGCTATCTTGTATACCACAGCGCCTTCTCTTGCAGCATTTGCTCGTGTGAACATGATTGAAACCATCAATGGCCCAGAAATGACAGGTACCAGCTATGAGCAAGCGCCTTCATGGATTAAAAATTGGGAGCAAACCGGACTTATTCAATTCGATGATAAGAACGGCGATGGCATGATGTTCTATTCGGGTGATGAGCGCAACGAAATGAAAGTTGACCGCGACATCATGGTACTTGCAAACCCTGAAATCGCTAACCTTCCAGCTTGGGTGATTGCCTTGGTTGCGGCAGGTGGTGTGGCAGCAGCATTGTCAACATCTGCGGGCCTACTCTTGGTTATCTCGACTTCGGTGTCTCACGACCTGCTCAAGCGTAACTTTATGCCAGATATTAGCGACAAAGCAGAGCTGTTCTATGCCCGATTAGCGGCAGGGGTAGCCATTGTAATTGCGGGGTACTTCGGAATTAATCCACCGGGCTTTGTTGCGCAGGTTGTGGCATTTGCCTTCGGATTAGCGGCATCGAGCTTCTTCCCTGCGATAATCATGGGTATCTTCAGTAAGCGTATGAACGACAAAGGTGCGGTATCAGGCATGATTGCAGGTTTGGTATTCACGGCGGCGTACATCATTTACTTCAAGTTTGTGAATCCAGCAGCGAACACGCCAGACAACTGGTGGTTCGGAATCTCGCCAGAAGGTATTGGTACCTTGGGTATGATGGTGAACTTCCTTGTTGCCTTTGTCGTGTTCAAAATGACTGACGAGGCACCTGCGGAAATTCAAGACTTAGTAGAAAGCATCCGCTATCCAAAAGGAGCGGGAGAAGCCTCTGCACACTAGTTAGCTAGCGCATAGCAACGCTAACTGTACACAGCCAGCCCTATTTGCGTGTAAATGGGGTTGGCTTTTTTCTTTTTTATAAGGAACAACTGAATGGCCGAAATAGCACAACAAGTGACTGACTTTCTTTCTGTTTCAGCGCCTTTCGACACTTTATCTGAAAATGAGATCGCAGCTTTGATAAAAGGTGCTGAGCTGCTGTACCTCAATGAAGAATGTGTAGCTGAGCTTACCCACAATGTCACCGGCTTGTATTTGATTCAAAATGGTCAGTACTCTGTGGTTGATAGTAATGAGCCAGCCCGACATTTAAGCGATGGTGACTTTTTTGGTTATCCGGCATTTTTAGATAGTACAGAATACCCCATTAATATTAAAGTCGACCGCCCTGGCCTGGTTTACCGCTTCGCTCGCGATGCTTTTACGGCTGCGTTAGACAAGGAGTCGGTGCGTCACTTCTTTGCAGCGCTTCAATCGAATAGTTTGCAACATCAAATGTTGGAAGATTCAAACTCAATGTGGTTGTACAAGCCACTGCGAGATGTGGTTAGCAAAGCACCGGTCAGCATTTCCAAAGAAACTACCATTCGGGATGCCGCAGTTAAAATGACTGAGCATCGGGTATCTTCACTGCTAATTACTGAGCAAGAAGAGTTAGTCGGGATAGTTACCGACAGAGATTTGCGTTCTCGGGTAGTCGCCGAGGCAATGCCCTACGGCCATGCGGTATCTACCGTGATGACGAGTAGCCCTTCTAGCATTAGTGAAAAGAAAACCATGTTTGACGCCATGGCACTAATGACAGAAAAGAATATTCATCATTTACCTGTGGTGAAAGCCAATAGCCAGTTACCGGTAGGAATGGTTACGGCGAGCGATATCGTGCGGTTACAGCGCAGTAACGTATTGTTTATTATTGGTGAACTCGCTAAAGCAGAAAGTTTATATACTCTTGCTCGCCTGTCTTGGCAGTTACCCCATTACTTTTCTGCCCACGCAAAGCGCGTAGGAGATTTTGATATTGCGGGCAAAATTCTATCACAAGCTACAGATACTATGACTCGCAAGCTTATTGGGTTCTTTCAAGAAGCAAACGGAAAGGCTCCCATGTTATTTGCTTGGTTGGTTTATGGTTCTCAGGCAAGGGAAGACCAAACAATGGGGTCCGACCAAGACAATGCACTACTACTAGCCAGCGAGCCAACACCAGAGCAAGCCGATTACTTTAAAGCGATGTCTGAATATGTCTGCAATGGCCTAGCAAAATGCGGTATTAAGTTGTGTGATGGCAATATAATGGCGAGTAACCCAGAGCTGAGGCTTTCCATTAATAGTGCAGTACACGAGGCAGCTCGTTGGGTGAAGGAACCAACAAGCGACGCCATTATGCATTTTAATATTTTCTTAGATGCTCGTTGTGCAGCAGGCGATACAAGCTTGTTTAAACAGTTGCAGGAAAAACGTGCCCCATTGTTGAAGCAAAGCATGTTTTTGGCGGCTTTGGCAAGGCATACTAATTCGATTGCAGTGCCTCTGTCGGTATTTCAAAAATTTGTGTTTGAAAAGGGCGCTGCGCAAAAAGATGCTATTGATATAAAAGTGCGTGCAGTTGCACTGGTTAATAACGTTGCACGAGTTTATGCCCTAGCAAGCGGGATATCAGAGCCTGCGACATTAGCAAGGCTAAAGGCAATAGATCCAAGTTCAGGTTTGTCGAAAAAAGATGCGAAAAACCTTGCGGACATTTGGGTTTTTCTTAATAGGCTGCGGTGGCGGCATCAGTTGTCGCAGAATGTAACGGATAATTTAGTGTCAATTTCCGAACTCTCCTCAATAGAAAAGCATCAGCTTAAAGCTGCGTTCAAAGCTATAGATCGGGCAAAACAAGCCATGGTAATGCGATTTTCTGGCGGTATGGGATGAGTTGGTTGTCTGTGCTTGCTCGATGGTTTAAGCCGACCATTGCAAAAGAAATTGGCGTACGCCAATTGGCAGAATTGAAGTTTTTAGCTGTGGACTTGGAGTTGACTTCTCTTGACGTTAATGACGCTCATATAACCTCTATTGGCTGGGTTGAAGGGAGCCTAAATCGCATTAATGTAAGCTCAAGTGAATATCGTGTTATTCGCACACGTAAGTCTTTGGGACAAAGCCCTGTGATACATGGTTTAACAAGGGATATTGTTGACGACGGCGAAGCGATAGAAGCCTATGCAAAGAAACTCTCTTCCCTCGTATCTAACTATATTTGGGTATTTCACAACGCAGCTCTCGATCTTAAGGTGTTAAATAGGGTTTACCGAAAACTAAATCTCTCACCCATTACCATTGTGTATTTTGACACACTTCAGTTAGCACTCTACGAATTAAACAAGCAACATCAGGTATTACCCAGTAACAGCGCCACGTTGAGTGCGTGTATGAAACGAGCTCAGCTACCCGAGTTTCATGCGCACAACGCTTTGGATGACGCATTTGCCACGCTTCAACTGTGTTATTTTCAACTGTCTGCGTTAGGGGCAGGGTATAACACTCGGTTGAGCGATCTTTTACATACGGGGGCAATCAAATCTTATACCTTGGGTGAGAACCACTAAGCGTCGTTGGTATGGGACACCACGCGGTTTCTACCTTGCGACTTCGCCTTATAAAGGTTGCTATCCGCTTGCTTGAGTACTGTATCTATTAGAATGTCTCTCTTGGGAAGACGAGTGGCTACACCGCCGCTAATAGTGACTCTACTCATGGGGGATTGTTCGTGAGGCAGGTTTAATTCATAAATGACATGTAAAAGCCTTTGTGCAACGTCGGTGGCGCCTGCTAAGTCAGTATTTGGCAAAAGCACCAAAAATTCTTCACCACCAATTCTTACCAATTTATCCATTGGACGCTGTAATGCAGTTTTTAACGCTTTACTCACGCGCCATAAGCAATCGTCTCCCTCTAAATGACCGTAGTGATCATTAAATTGTTTAAATAGATCGATGTCGAATAACACGAGGGAAAGGGGTGTATCGTTTCTGTCACCTTCTTTTACCAATCTTGGAAGAAAGTCTTCCAAGTAGTGTCGATTATAGGCACCGGTGAGTCTGTCTAAGTAGATGAGTTTTTCAAGAAGGTCGTTTTTAAGTTTGTGCGTAAGTTGAGACTTCACACGGTTTCGCAGCGTGCAGGAGTTTACTGGTTTTTCCACAAAGTCTACGCAGCCAGAGTTCCAACACCGGCTCTGTTCCTCGTCTGTGACAGTTGCAGTTACAAACATGAACGGAATATGAGACTTTTCGGGGTCAGCTTTCAGCTTTTGTGCGGTTTTGTGCCCATCCAGACCCGGCATCACTACATCTAGAAGAATCAGATCTGGAGTGTGTTGGTCACAAAATGCCAAGGCTTCCTCTCCTGATGCTACACCCACCACTTTGGCAATATCCTCGATAAGGGTTTCTAACACAAGCCTGCTACTCGCCTGATCATCAACAATCAGTACTAAGCAGTCTTTAAGCTTGCGTGAGTTATTCTTATTTAAAAACACCTATATCTCCTAGATAGAACAAGAATCCACTAACAATCAATATATCGGCACTATCACACTATAGAATAGCCTGTTATTACAATCACGGTAAGTATTTAACTATAGCGCTATTTATACGATGAGTTGCAGGAATTTTAATGTAAATTAAATGTTAGATTATGAGTGTTGGCTATACTTAAATGACAATGTGATTAGAGGTAGTTGTCATGATGTACCGATTTTCCCTACTGCTTACATCTATTTTTGTATTGTGTTCTTGTGCGTCCACTGAGTTACAGGTCGCAGACCAACAACACCCCGCGTTAAACGACGAAAAGTTTCCCAGCGTTCACCTGTTCCCCGTTGAGACAGAAGAAGAAATATTCTACCTGGACGATGCAGCTCAAAGTTTTGTGCGAAAGGCGATTCACAGTAACGAAACTATTGCACCAGATGCTAATGAATTAGTTAGTTCAATTTTTAACTACTCAGAAATGGGCCTACTGTATCGAAATAGTGCTAATTCGGTGGCAAACACCACGTTTCATACAAAGGCTGCAAATTGCTTATCGCTATCGATTATGACTTACGCAATGGCCGAGTACGGGGGATTCGATGCCACATTTTACGAAGTAGATATTCCCGAGTATTGGACCCGTCGAGATGGCTTTAGTTTACTGAATGGTCACGTGAATATGCGAATTGCAAATCGTAAAGACCCTACCTTAGTGACTTCATCCAGCTGGTTTGTTGACGTGGATTTTGACCCTCAAATGATACGACGTCATTTTCAACGCAACAAAATTTCTAAACAAGAGATTGTCACCATGTTTTACAACAACAAAGGTGCCGATGCGCTTATTGAAAACAGTTATACCAAGGCTTACAGCTACTTTAGAGAAGCTGCTATGTTGTCTCCACATATACCGCAAACATGGATAAATCTTGGTGTGCTATATCGTATGGTAGGCGACTACGAGGCCGCTGAACGTAGTTATCAATATGCGTTGACGTTAGATGACGATAGTTTAACCGCTTGGGAAAATCTGTCGCTGCTTTATCGCAGAATGGGGCGAGAGCAAGAGGCGAATGAAATTATCGCGAAAGTAGAATCCCGCCGACATTCTAATCCTTTTTACCATTTTATTTTGGGCGAGCAAGCCTATGATGAAGGGCGTATAGGCGATGCGCTAACGCTTTTTAGAAGAGCATATAAGTTGGATAACAATCGTCACGAGGTGCTATTTGGACTAGCTAAGGTTCATTACGAGTTGGGAGATGTCCACACGGCACAGCGGTATATGCGAAGAGCAGAACAGTTAGCACCCAATGAACAAGACCGAAACAGATATCAGAGCAAGCTTTCAGCTATTAGCATGCTTCACTAAGAAAAATGCCAGTCAGCTTAACTGACTGGCATTAGGCGTTTTTTAGATAACACCAAGCTCTTTCAAGCGCTCTTGTAAGTAGCTACCCGCCGTATGGCGTTCTGACAATTTAACGTCAGGGCGAGGGTGAAGGAACAAAGGTAACGAAATACGCGACTTAGTCACATCAGTGCCTTCTGGGTTTATTACACGGTGTGTGGTCGATGGGAAATAGTGACCTGAAGCCTCTTGAAGCATATCGCCAATATTTACAATCAAGTTACCAAAGTCGCAAGGAACATCTAGCCAACTTCCATCTTTCGCTTTAACTTGTAAACCAGGCTCGTTTGCCGCCGGTAAGATTGTTATCAAATTAATGTCTTCGTGTGCCGCAGCGCGAATAGCATCAAGTTCTTCATCACCCTGTAATGGCGGGTAGTGAAGTACCCGCAATAAGGTTTGATCACTGTCTTTGATCATATTACCTAAGGGTTCACTGTAATGCTTGCTAGTTTCGTCTGGAGAGTGAGACTCAATCCATCCAAGTAATTCCTTTGCCAGTGAGATAGCTTCGTTGTAATACTGGTCTAGCTGAGGACGCAATGCATCTGGGCACTGACCCCATGGATAGTAGTGGTAATACTCTTTGATATCTTTTTTAGTAAAACCCTTTGCTACTTCGGAAACACTTTGAGGAAAAAAGCCGTCTTGCTTTCCTTTGTTGTATAGAAAGTTCTGCTTTTCTTCGCTATCAAAAAAACCTTGCCAGTTATCGTAGATAGATTGAACCAATGATTGTTGAATTGGGTGGTTTTTCAACACACCGAACCCAGTCTCCCTTAACGACTTTACGAAGGTTTCTTGGGCATTTTCGGCTGTATAGTCGACAGCAACTAATTGCATGATGTAATCCCATAAATTTGAATAGCGGCATTATAAAGGTAGACCTTTTGCCGAAAAAGTCTTGGTGATTGATTTACATCAATCACCAATTTGATAGTGTGTACTTTATGTAAAGTTGACTGAATAGTCTACTTTTGAAGCGTTATTTAACCTAAAGAAAGATAAAAACCTGCCAATGCAGCGCTCATTAGATTAGCTAATGTGGCTGCAAAAACTGCTTTTAGCCCCAATTTCGCAATTTCTTTACGGCGTGTTGGGGCCATCGCACCTATACCGCCCATCAATATAGCGATAGATGATAAATTGGCAAAACCACACAACGCGAAGGTAATAATTGCCTGAGAACTTGCCGAGAGTGTCGACTGATGTTCTAAGAAACTGAGATAGGCGACGAATTCATTGACGACAAATTTCTGTCCAATAAAGCTTCCCGCTAATTGCGCTTCTTCCCAAGGTACACCTATTGCCCACGCTAAGGGTTGTAGTACGTAGCCTAAAATGCCCTCGAAAGTCACATCTTCATATCCGAATAGCGCACCTGACCAACCAATTAAACCGTTCAGCATAGCGATTAATGCTATGAATGCGAGTAACATGGCGCCCACATTCAATGCGAGTTGCATTCCAGACGCGGCGCCACTGGCCGCAGCATCGAACACGTTAGCATATGTGGTTGATTCTGTATCTTCTTGAGATAAGTTGTCGTTTGCCACTGACGTTTCTGGAAGTATGATTTTTGCCATCAGCAAACCACCCGGCGCCGCCATAAAACTGGCTGCTAGTAGGTATTTGAGTTCAACCCCCATACCTGCGTAACCAGCCATGACTGAGCCTGCGATAGAAGCTAAACCACCGACCATAATGGCAAACAGCTCAGAACTCGTCATTTTTGGAATAAATGGACGAACGACTAATGGTGCTTCTGTTTGGCCAACAAATATGTTCGCCGCCGCTGACATGGACTCTGCTTTACTGGTACCCAAGACTTTTTGTAAAAAGCCACCAATGACACGAATAATCACTGTCATAACCTTTAAGTGGTAAAGAACAGCGATTAGAGAAGAGAAAAATACGATAACTGGAAGTACATTGAAGGCAAAGATAAACGCGATTGACTTGTTGCCTATAGGCCCAAACAAAAAGTTAATACCTTCTTGGCTATAGCCAATAATGTTCGCAACAAATTGGGTAGCTTTAAGTAGCAGCTCTTTACCTGGTTCAAAATAAAGTACAAATGCTCCCACGATTGCCTGAAGTGCAAAAGCACCACCAACAGTGCGAATGTTAATACTTTTTCGGGAACTCGATATTAATACTGCTATAGCAAGCAGCAGCAAAATGCCCAATAAACTCACCATGGGTATAGTCCTTTATAATAGTGCTTGTTGAATGTGAGACTTAATTACATCCAGTGCGATCTGATTTTTTCCGCCTTGGGTTACAACCACGTCTGCGGTAAATCTACTCGGTTCTATGAATTGATGATACATAGGTTTAACCGTTTCTTCGTACTGTTTTGCCACCGACTCCAGTGTTCTTCCCCGTTCCTTAACGTCTCTCATCATTCGCCGCATTAAGCAAATGTCCAACGGAGTATCGATAAAGATCTTTACGTCGAATAGTGGAAGTAAGTCAGTAATTGCTAACAGCATAATGCCTTCTAGAATAATTACTGGTGCAGGGGCTAGTGTTTCAGTGTCTGGAAGACGAGTATGTGTTTTAAAGCAGTAATGGGGGTAGGCAATTGCCTTACCTTCTCTCAGTGCTTGTAAGTGAGTTTTGAGTAATTCGTGCTCAAATGCATTGGGGTGATCGTAGTTGTTTTTTTCCCTTTCAGCCATAGCAAGATGATCTTGCGCACGATAATAATGGTCTTCACGCAAAACTTGTACAGGGCGTCCTTGCTCTGAAAATGCATTTAATAGATTTTCGGTAAAAAGAGACTTACCTGAGCCTGATGCGCCTGAAATGGCGATAATTAAGGGTGACTGCATAATACTCAATAACTAACTAAACTGGAGCAAAGATACGCGTTTGACCCTCGCGAATCAAACTAATATTCGCGATTTCTATGTTTTTGGCCTGTTCTTTGCGTCGAAAGTATTTGTTATTTCAATGTATTGTGTGCTTTTTCGTTAGCTACCTATTATTTCAATATGGTGTTCTTCAAGATGCTGAAGTGAGTAGGAATGTTGCTTTGAACGCGAACCTTCACCCTGTGCTCGTGGCGGATAGTAGCGCTCTTTTTCTGAATCTATACCAGAAAATACCTCGTCTAGCGCTGCTCGTATTTCACTTAGCGTTTTATCCAAATTAGCATTAAAGTCTGGGCGTTTACGCTTGGTGTGCCCAAGTTCTATCAGTCGAGAAAACGTCTTGTTAGCCAAGGCAACTAAATCAGGTGGTACGTCTTTGTGAAGTTGCAATGGTGCATTAGGCTCAACAATGCAAAATTTCAGTAGTGCAGTGTAGAAGCACAGTGGTTTATTTTGTAACGTCACTTCATGCTCATTTACGTTACAACTGAGTGTTTTGGTTTGCAGATTAATCACTAACCTAGGGGGTTCGCTAACGACTTCCGTAACCTGTGCACTTTGTTTTTGCTCTGTTCGAATAAACAACGCGTAAATGGGGGCGAATAGTAAGCCCATGATAAAGGCAATTGGGCTAAATTGAATGGCCGCAGAATGT
>JALUXV010000230.1 GCA_027013165.1 Alteromonadaceae bacterium | reverse complement strand
AGGAACCGCTGCCTCAGGCCAGATGATTAGGTCGCTTTGCCAAAAGGGTTCGGTAAGAGCCAAATAGCGCTGCATGGTTGGCTCGTCTTGTTCGGGCATCCATCTCAGTGATTGAGGAATATTTCCCTGTATCATGGCAATACTGTGAGTATCGTTTAGTGTCACCCAAGAATGCTGCTTGGCTACCCAACCACTGCCATAGGCGATGCAAATAGCTAGCAGTGCGGGAAGACATTGCTGTACCCTTGAGATCACCGCTAACATACTCGCTAGTACAATAATAAGCAAAGATAAACCAGTTTCGCCAATTATAGGCGCCCATCCAGATAATGGGGAGGCTAGTTGGCTGTAGCCTAATGATAGCCAAGGAAATCCCGATAATAGCCAGCTTCTTAACCACTCCATTAGCAGCCAGAAAAAAGGTAGTGACAACGGGAGTAGCTTTGTTGGGAATAGCCGCAACGACAACCAGATGGCTAAGGCAGGATATAGCGCAAGATAACCACACAAAAGCAGCATCAAGCCAATTGAAGCAACAATAGGTAAGCCACCAAAATCAGCAATACTTACATGAACCCAGCTTATTCCAGCGCCAAACCAACCTAAGCCAAAAAACCAAGCTAACTTAAATCTATTCGCCTTAGATGCCGCAATTTTTCTTAATGCGAATGCGGTTGCCAATAGCCCTAGAGGCCAAATACTGAAAGGTGCATAAGCAAAAGTAAGACTCGCTCCACTGAGAGCGAGTAAAAGTAGGGTGATCATGTGACTGTCAGATTATTCTAAGGAAGTAAGCGTAACCTTCAATTGAATGAGGCGACGTTTATCAGAGTGGGTGACTTTAAAGCGAATATCGTCAATACTAACCTCATCGTTAGTTTCAGGCATATGCCCAAATGCTTTTAGTACGATACCGCCAATGGTGTCCGCTTCTTCTTCGCTGAATGATGTTTCAAAAAAGGTATTGAACTCGTCAACTGGCGTTAATGCTTTTACTGAGTAGGTCGATTTGTTCAATGGGCGAATATCGTCAGTACCGTCTTCTTCAACATCGTATTCATCTTCAATTTCGCCAACGATGATCTCAAGTATATCTTCAATTGTTACCAAGCCAGAGACACCACCGTATTCATCAACAACAATAGCCATGTGATAACGTTGTTGACGAAATTCTTTCAGCAGTACGTCAACGCGTTTACTTTCAGGAACGATAACGGCGGGGCGAAGTACATCACCAAGGTTGAATGATTTTTCAGGATCAAAGGCAAAGCTCAGCAAATCTTTAGCAAGCAAAACCCCTTCGATGTGATCTTTATCTTCACTAATTACAGGGAAGCGTGAATGAGCAGATTCGAGCATGACTGGGAGAAATTCTTCTACCTTTTGCTCAATATCTATGGTTATCATTTGTGCGCGAGGGATCATAATATCTCGTACGCGCATGTCATTAACACCTATAACGCCTTCAATCATTTCCCGTGTTTGAGGGTCAATAACATCGTTTTGTTCAGCGTCTGTAATGACTTCTACCAAATCTTGTTTATTTTTCGGCTCGCCAGAAAAAGAGTGTTTGATTTTGTCCAACCAACTTTTACTCGAAGAGCCGTTGGTAGAGTGGGGATTATCGTCGCTCATAATGTCCAATAGGTAATTTATTCAAGGCTAACGTTAATGATCTTCTTAGAGGTCGTCAATGGTTTATTAGTAGGAATATGTGTCGATATGTTTGGAACGGTAACTAAAGTAGCAGCGGGTGCATATGAATTATCACCCGCTGTATTTAAAACTAAGGTTAGTAGGCGTTTTTGTTGGTGAAGCCTTTGAAAATAGTCATCCAAATAATCTTAAGATCAAGCCATACTGACCATCTGTGAATATAATCTAAATCGTATTCAACTCGCTTCACCATTTTATTAATGGTTTCTGTTTCACCACGGAAGCCGTTAACCTGAGCCCAACCTGTAATACCGGGGCGTACTTTATGTCTTAGCATGTATCCTTTGATAAGCTTGCGGTATTCTTCATTGTGAGCAACAGCATGAGGGCGAGGGCCAACAATAGACATTCTGCCTTGCAGTACATTAATAAACTGCGGAAGCTCGTCTAGTGAAGTTTTACGAAGGAATGCGCCTAGCTTAGTAATTCTTGGATCGTTCTTGGTTGCTTGCTTAACCACCGGGCCGTTATCTTGCACCTTCATCGACCGGAACTTGTACACCAGTATTTGCTTTCCATCTAACCCGTAACGCTTTTGCTTGAAAATAATAGGGCCGGGTGAGGTTAATTTTACAGCAGCGGCAATGAACAACATTGGGATGGTGAGCATTGTGAGTATGATGGAGCCTACAACAATGTCCTCGACCCGTTTTAGCAGGTCGCTAGCGCCTTGGAATGGGGTGTCATAAACACTGAGTGCCTGCACAGAGCCAATACTCTGCCAACGCGCATTAAGAAGGTTGTAAACGAAAAAGTTAGGAACTATGTAAACGTTGGCTGTGGTGTCGGAACACTTTTCCAAAATATGCTGAATGCGCTTTTCTGCACTCATAGGCAATGCAATATAAATGTAATCAACCTTGTTCGCCTTAGCGAGATCTATGGCTTCTTCGATGGTTCCTAACACTTGATTTTGAAATTCATGTTCTAAGCGATCGGGTGAACGGTCGTCGTACATACCTTCAAAACGAATACCAAGTTGGTCGTTTTCAATAATCTGGTGGGCAAGGCTATAACCGGTGTTAGTAGCACCAATAACTATTGCCTGCCTGCTATTCATGCCACTCTTTCTGATTTGAAACAGAAAGGTTCGCATTACAATGCGCCATCCTATGAGCACAATAAGTGAAGTTGTTGACCAAACAACAATAGACGTTTGTCTTTGCGAGATGCTGTCAGCAAGCAGAAAAGCCATTGTTAAGGTGAGAACGCACGTCAGTGCCCAGCAGTACGTAGTAGATTTCGCGATGTCCGAACTGGTAAATCCTCTCCACGATCTGTACAAATCAAGCGCTTCAGCAACGAGTTGAAAGGAAACAAGAAACGTAAAAAGAACCACTAGATCCGCTGCATCGGTAATCGGGTGGCCAAAATATAAATAAGATGAGTAATAAATAACGGCTACGAGAGTGAGATCAATCAGTCGGTATAGCGTCGAGAATCCACTCTGGTTTCTTACTATTAGCCCACCAGACTTGCCACTGTTATCCTTCCCAGCAATAATCTTCTTCACGAATCAAAACCTTAGCGCAAAACTTTTAAAAGTGTCACAAGCACCCGTGTGAATTCTTTAGATGCTTTTGAAAAACGTTATTTTAAGTGTATCGGGAGTTGCTTTCGCGAATCAAGATAAAAAAGGAGTTTCAAGCTAAATACTCAAACGTATTGGTGGAAATGAGTTAAAGTTGCTCCTTAAACCAATCCCACAGTCCCAAACTCCAGCCCTCGATCAAATTAATCCCCAGTGCCGATTTCATCAAATACAAAACTATCAACCCAAACAGCACTGATACACACACGAATCCAGTGAACAGCATAGCGTTCAATAGAGCAGCTATACGCAACTCTTTGTCTGATAGTGTTCTACGGTTGCGTCCAGCAAGTATGACGTAATAGTAGCGCCAGCGGAAAAACTTGATTGTGCCTCTGAGATCAACTTTGTGAGCACCCCATTCACGAGCTCCTATGGCATTTTTAATATGTGAGAGCTGTTCTTCGTTGAAAGAGTCTGCGACGCGCTCTGGCATCTTTTCTAAAAAACGGAGTATGACGGGCTCGTGTTTTATGTCGTTGATTTCTCGCACAGCATTATCCCTTAGATTTGTTCCCACGAGTTTGGGGCCACTAAGGAATAACTTACTTTGCTTGATAAGGGTCGTCTATACCCAAGGTCGACAAAATAGCTATTTCTTTAGCTTCCATTACTTCTGCTTCGCCGTTTTCGATATGGTCGTAACCAAGAAGGTGTAATAGGCCGTGAACTGTCATGTGGGCGTAGTGTGATAAAGTGCTTTTAGACTGCTCTGTAGCTTCACGCGCAATTACTGGGGCACATATAACTAGATCACCAAGCAGGTTAATGTCTATGCCTGGCGGAGCTTCGAAGGGGAAAGAAAGTACATTGGTGGGTTTGTTTTTACCTCGGTATTCATGATTTAGCGCTTGAGACTCTTCTTCATCTACAAAGCGTACCGTAAACTCCTGTTCACTCAGCGCTTCTGTAGTTAGTACCGCATCAGCCCAGCGCTGAATGTCTGAAAGGGAAGGGATAGCCGCTATTATTTCCGGCTCCCCTTCGTAGGCTTGTTGTAAATCAACAATTGCACTCACTCGCTATCACCGCTATCAGTGTTCTGAGCTGAGTTATCTTCTGCTTGTTGTTTTAGTGCTTGCTCTTTCTTTTCTTTGCGAATGCGTTCTTGTTCTGCATCGTGTACTTCGTACGCTCTTACTATACGAGCCACAACAGGGTGTCTTACAACATCATCGGCATTGAAAAAGTTAAATGAAATGTCGTTAACGCTTTCAAGCACTTGAATGGCATTTCTTAAGCCTGAACGCGCCCCTCGGGGTAAATCCACTTGTGTAATATCCCCTGTAATTACCGCTTTAGAATTGAAACCTATGCGGGTGAGGAACATCTTCATTTGTTCAACTGTGGTGTTTTGGCTTTCGTCCAAAATAATAAAAGCGTCATTTAGCGTACGACCACGCATGTAAGCTAGTGGAGCAACTTCAATGACGTTGCGCTCCATCAGCTTTTCTACTTTTTCGAACCCTAGCATTTCGAATAATGCATCGTATAAAGGGCGCAAGTAGGGGTCTACTTTTTGTGACAAGTCACCAGGTAAAAAACCCAACTTTTCACCAGCTTCTACTGCTGGACGAGTGAGTAGAATTCGTCGAATTTCTTGGCGTTCTAAGGCGTCAACGGCAGCTGCAACTGCCAAATACGTTTTACCTGTACCCGCAGGGCCTATACCAAAGGTAATATCATGATTGATGATATTCGCTACATATTGGCTTTGGTTAGGGTTTCGAGGCTTTATAACACCGCGTTTGGTACGAATGTTAACTTCTTTGCCGTAGGCGTGTGTCGACTCTTTCTCTAGTACTCTAGCTTCCTGAATGGCCAAATGAACTTGTTCTGGCTCCAATTCAGGGATACGTCCTTTCACCGGTTGAGTTTCAATATAAAGTAACTTGAGCAATTCGGCGGCACTATTCATTTGTTGTGGCTCACCTAATACCTTGAAGTCATTGTTGCGATAGGTGATCTCAACGCCGAGTCGACGTTCTATTTGTTTGATATTATCATCAAAGGGGCCACATAAGCTCGACAAGCGCTTCGCATCTGCCGGTTCCAAACTAAATTCACTGCTAACCAAAGTACTCAAGTTTCTTATTTCCTCTCTAATCTTTTATTAAGATGGTGTGTATTGACCAACACCAAGCTCGTCAGGCTGGTTAGGTTGATGCTTCGCCACAATAGACTGGGGAGAAACAGCAACCCGTAACCCCATGTCTTTTTCACGTCGCACCAGTTCGCCGCGAAGTGAATTAGTGAACACGTCGGTAATTTTTACATCCACGAATTCACCAATCATATCTGGGCTCCCCTCAAAGTTAACCACCCGGTTGTTTTCAGTACGTCCCGAAAGCTCCATTGGGTTTTTCTTTGAAGGCCCTTCAACAAGAATGCGTTGTTCCGTATCTAGCATGCCACGAGCGATACGCAGTGCTTGTTGGGTTATACGTTGTTGAAGTAAATACAGACGTTGCTTTTTGGTGTCTTCCGACACGTCGTCTACAGCGTCAGCTGCCGGAGTGCCAGGACGAGCACTGTAAATAAAGCTAAAGCTCAAGTCGTAATTTACTGATTGAATCAAATCCATCGTCGCCTCAAAATCGGCGTCAGTTTCACCGGGAAAACCAATGATAAAGTCTGACGACATACAAATGTTAGGGCGCACTTTACGTAGTCGACGGATTTTAGATTTGTATTCAAGGGCCGTATGGCCGCGCTTCATCAAGTTAAGAATACGATCTGAACCACTTTGAACCGGAAGGTGTAGGTGATCTACGAGTTCCGGAATAGAAGCATAGGCTTCAATAATGTCGTCGGTAAATTCAACCGGATGAGACGTGGTGTATCGAATGCGATCGATGCCGTCGATACTTGCCACAAGCTCAAGTAATTCAGAGAAACGACACACAGTTCCATCGTGATGGTCGCCACGATAGGCGTTTACGTTCTGACCAAGCAGGTTCACTTCACGAACGCCTTGTTCAGCTAGCTGTGCGATCTCAAGAAGTACGTCATCTACTGGACGACTCACTTCTTCACCACGTGTGTAAGGAACCACGCAGAAGGTACAATATTTTGAACAACCTTCCATTATTGATACGAATGCTGTTGGCCCTTCAGCTCGAGGTTCTGGAAGTCGGTCGAACTTCTCTATTTCAGGAAAGCTAACATCAATAACAGATTTAGCACCGCCGTTAATTTGATTAATCATTTCAGGCAAGCGGTGAAGGGTTTGTGGCCCAAACACTAAGTCAACGTAGGGCGCGCGCTGTCTAATAGTATCGCCTTCTTGTGAAGCCACACAGCCGCCCACACCAATAATGAGGTTAGGGTTGTCTTGCTTTAACGTTTTCCAACGTCCTAATTGATGAAAGACTTTCTCTTGCGCTTTTTCACGGATTGAACAGGTGTTGAGTAAGATAACGTCTGCATCTTCTGGCTCTTGTGCAGCAGTGAATCCGTGAGTTGTATCTAATAGGTCAGCCATTTTTTCCGAGTCATACTCGTTCATTTGGCAGCCCCACGTTTTTATATACAGCTTTTTAGTCATAACAACTATTCGTTAACCTGTTGTTTCGTCCTGTAACGCGTTGACATTACGTATTTTTGAATTCGCTCAGCACCGTGCTGATACTGTCATGGCGTAAAATCAGGGAATATGTTCAAAATAGCCGCGTATTTTAGCGCTAAACAAGGCCCTTGCCCAGTGTTATCCGTGAATAGTGCGCTTTTTATGTATATAAAGGTTGACTTGATCCACCTCATTTACTTCTGAGGTTTTTATTACATTCGCGAGTGTAAATGAGTAATAATACTGGCCGTATGTATGCAGGAGCGAACATGTACGATTTTTGTATTAATGGTGGTGGAATGGTTGGTGCCGCTACAGCCTTGGGTTTGGCAAAGAAAGGCTATCGTATTGCTATTATAGAGCCCAATATGCCGTTACCTTTTGAACGGGAAAGCAAGCCAGATATTCGGGTGTCTGCGATAAGTCAAACGTCAGTGAATTTACTCGATACACTAGGGGCATGGCGTCATATAGCATCAATGCGGGTAAAACCATATACTGGACTTAGTGTGTGGGAAAATACCGATTCTCGAACTGACTTTACCGCAAAAAGCATTGATATGCCGCAACTGGGGTATTTTGTAGAAAATCGCCTCATTCAATTGGGTTGTCATCAGGCACTTGCTCAATACGACAATGTTGTATGGTTTACCCAAGACAAAGTGACCACTATGAGTATAGGGCCAAGCGGTGCGACTGTGAAAGTAGGTAACCACGCTATAGAAGCTCGCTGGATAATAGGGGCTGACGGTGCTAATTCTCAAGTTCGCAACGTTGCTCACATAGGACAAACCGGGTGGCAATATCAACAACAGGCGATGGGGATCCTCGTTGAAATGGCGCATAAAACAGACCCAATAACGTGGCAACAATTTACGCCCTCAGGCCCCAGAGCGTTCTTACCTTTATTTGGCCGTTATGCGTCGCTAGTGTGGTACGACGATGAAATCGTATTAAAGAGTTTAAAAAAGCTCTCTTCAACTCAACTCAAAGCCAAAATTCTCTCTGCGTTTCCAGCAGAACTACAAACGAATAATGACTTTGAAGTGCTTGATTGGGCGTCATTTCCGTTAACTCGCGCCCATGCGAATAAGTATGTGTCCCAGTCTGCCATATTGATTGGTGATGCGGCTCATACCATTAATCCTCTTGCAGGGCAGGGAGTGAACCTAGGGTTCAAGGATGTGGGGGCACTTTTAGACTGTGTTGAACGTTGTTCAGATGTGAGGTCAGTTGAGTTCTCAAAGCGCCTATTGAGTGACTATGAAGCAGTCAGAAGAAAAGACAATCTATTAATGATGTCGGCGATGGACGGGTTTTATGCGTTGTTTAGTAACGCAAACACTTTTGTATCTATTGCTAGAAACAAATTATTAGAACTTGTACAAGGCCTGAAGCCACTCAAAAAACAAGTACTTGCCTACGCAATAGGAGTTCAAAAATGGAAGTAATTATCTTACTAGCCGTGCTTTTCGGTGCGTTATTAATAGTAGTACCGTTACTAGAGCGCTCAAAAATGCGTATTAGTAACGAAGACGCCGCCAAATGGGCCCGTTGGATATGGCCCTTGATGGGAATATTGTTGGTGATACAGCTAATTAGAATGGTGTTTTAGCCGCTCAATAACATTATTGTATATTGCCTCGATTGTAAGTTTTATGTTAGTAAAATTAAAAAATGGCTGTTTTTCAATCAATTGTAAGTTGGCATAAAAATAGCTTTACTGGTTTTAACTTGAACACTTTACGCCGCAGACAGAACTGCAGGTTCATCAAGGAAACTGGTACAATGAGCAAAATCTTCAAGTCTTCGCTTGTTACCGTAGCGGTAGCAGCAACGTTAATTTCTAGCAATGCTAGTGCAAGCCATTTTCGTGGGGCTGCTGTAGTTCCTACGGTTAGCGCAACAGGGTTGGTGACTGTTGATGCAACTTCGTTTTGGCGACTATCACCTGGAACCTCTGCGGGTAGTTTTCCTCATGATGGTATTAGCAGTCTATCGGTTACCGGTGGTGTGGGTAGTGTAAGCGCAAATTCAATATCTCAAAATACGAGCGATTCTAGAAGGGCTGCTGTTTCTCAAGATTTCAGTTTCCAGCTTCCGTCAGCTGGCCTCTATACTATGTCTTGGAGTTCAGGCTCGTGGGTTAGTGGTGTACCTAATGCTAGTGGTAGCTACGGTACGACCTCTTCAATCTTTTGGGACGGCAGTACCGCTAACTCTCCGATTATTTTCGATATTCAAAACATTCAACAAGAAGTTGTTCGTGGGACAACATACAGTGACAATTTGGATGTAATTGGCACGGTAACATACGACGATACTCATGTATCAACCGGTATGAGCTCTCAGGCTGCTGGCTTTAGTATTGATGCCACTGGTCAAATTACTATTACTAACCCTCAGTATGCCGACAACTTGTCAAATCCAGGAGCCGACCAGGCATACAGTGGCACAATAGACGCAGCCGATGGCAGCTCAGTGGAATTCGTTTGGTTGTTCGACGCCGTGGATACAGGTACAGTGACTAATCAGGCACCAACAGTGGTTGATGATGTGGTAAACGCGCTTGTGGGCGACACTATTTCTGAAACCATAGTAATGACCGACCCAGACCTCGACCCAGTAACTGGTAGCTTCATCAGTTTCTTAGACGGTTCTGGTAGTGCAGTTAATCCAGCAAGTTACAGTTTCACACCGGGTACCTATGCGTTTGAGTGGGATTCGACAGGATTTGCAGCCGGTACTTATCAAGCTGTATTTGAAGGCAGTGACGGTAGCCTTACCGACCGAGGTACGCTAACAATTAATCTTACTGAACCTGTTGCGGCGGTGTCTGCACCTTCAATATTTGCCCTTGGTGGATTGGCGGGATTGTTTATGTTCCGTTCAAGAAGAAACAAGCGTAAACTTTAATCAAGTGCTCATTTGTTTTTATTGAAGGCAGCCAATTGGCTGCCTTCCTGATCATGTGGTTGTAAATGCCTCTTTGTCATTGTGGCAATAATCAAACGCCTTCTTCGTGTTGTTTGCTCAAAGTATCGAGCAAACCGTGGACGGGTTTACCTAAAAAAGTACCTATAAAGCAAGCGATAGCTGATGCAGAGCGTTTGGCGCAACAGGGGAATTGGCGCGTATGTCTTCTGATTTGCGAGCAAGCCACTTCCAACACCCATTGGTATGTGTTGGCGGCGAAGTTATCAAGAAAGATGGCGCATGTGAACGAGGCCGCTACATATCTTGCGTATGCCGAAGCTCATGTGTCTGAGAATAATCATGAAGTCCAGCGGGCTTATTTTAGCGAAAAGCTGGCACTTGCAAGATTGTCTAATGATTATCAAGGCGCCTTTGATGCAGCGGCAATGGCTAAGAATAAGCGAGCAGCCCCCTGTAAAAAAGATTGGCTTACCTTAGCGCAGCAACGCGCCTCAATTGCCAATTTTAGCCATACCTCTTACGGGGTAAGCGAGGATAAAAGCGCAAAATCAACACATTTGTATATTTTAGGGTTTCCTCGTTGCGGTTCCACTTTACTTGAACGGCTTTGCTGCTCTCATTACAAAGCAGTTAGTTATGGTGAATCAAGTGCCATCCCCAACGCCATCGGGACATTATCGAACAAAGTGACTGATGCCTGGTGGGGGTTAACATTCGAGCAATGGTACCAAGCCAGCCAATATAGTCTGGAATCACCAAATGCTTATAACAGCGGCACGCCTAGTGTTGACAAAAACCTATTCAATGCCCTTCGTTTACCTTTTATTCGCCAGCTAGATAGCCATGCCGTGATAATTCGCTGTGTTAGAGATCCTTTGGCCGTAGTGCTGTCTAATTATTTTGCAAATTTTATGCACTATGAACCTTGGCAATATTCCGCCGACACTATTAGCCAATATTTAATGCATGTCGACGCAGTTTGGCAGTCTACTGCAAATCAATTAGATCAGCGTATTATTACCATTAAATACGAAGATATTGTGCAACATCAGGGAATGACTCCAGCATTAGATGAATTTTTAATGCGCTACTGGTTAGCAGAAAAGGCGGAAAGCCAAGAGGTTGATGTTCGTGCGCAAGCGTTTAAAACAAGAACTGCGTCTTATGAACAAGTGACTAAAGCCATAGTAAATAAAGCAAATTCTGAGTATACGCACTATATTTCTATGATACCTCCCAGTGCAAAAGCACGCATTGCTGAACTTCAAGCAAAGTGGGGATATGATAATTCAGTTGACTAAAGTTAAGGACACACTATGCCGTACACAATACAAGGAAAAACAAAGAGGGTGAGAAAGTCACTTGGTGTCATATTTTCTCTTGTGACTGTTTTGTTAGTGAGTGAGGTACATGCCGGGTTAACAGTTACGTCCACTGAACTAGATAGAAGATACAACTCTATAGTTTGGTCAGACTCGGGTTTGATGGAACTACTGTCTAAAAGTCAGCTCAATGACATTAATCGCGGTATGGCAGAGTTTATCGTAGCGCCGCCTTTGCAGGACGATGTGAAAGATCCCGAAGCGCTGTCATTTATCGCGCAGCTTATGCTAGCTGACGATCCAAGAGCATCACAAGGGTTGGCTAACTACCTTAAACGTCATCCTGAAGATATGTACGGTCTGTATTTAGCCTCCGTTGAATTGATTAAAAAGGCGAAATATCGTCAAGCAGAGGCTGCTCTTAATAGAGTGGTTAGCGCTTATCCTTCCTTTAGTACACCTTACGTGTTACTGGGTATGATGGCATTTAACGAGCAGCAGTATGCGAAAGGAATCCCCCAATTTACCCAGGCCGTTAGCTTAGAACGCCCTGATCTTCGAGGTTTTAAGTATTTAATTTGGTTTAGTTTACAGCAAGGTGATATTGCAGGCGCTATCGATTACACCAAACAACGCAACCGTTGGCTGACAAACGATGGTATAGCAATTGAAGTGTTGGAGTTGGCAGAGTTGTTACGAGTAGCTCAGCGCCATGAAGAAATAGTTCAGCTATTGAAACCTTACGGCAATGACGAAGCATCAAATACTGACGAAAGCCTTGTTTACGAAGCAAAAGTAAGATTGTTGGAGGCGTACAGCCTTATAGGTGAAACAAGCAGTGGTTTAGAAATTTTAAACTCGTTGAGTAAGTCACCTGCTGCGGATTTATTCCCATCGTTGTTAGCACAATCGCGTTTACTAAATCAGCAAGGCAAACATAGTGACGCTATTTCCTTACTGTCAGGGCTAGAGCCTCAAGCGAACGGGCTAATTCGGCAAAAAGAGCTAGAACTCATCAAAAGTTATACGTTGACCGGTAATACGAATGCGCGAAATGCCTCAATCGTTAGCTATTTCGAGGCACTTTCTCGACCGATACAACCTTTGCAGCTAGCACCGCTGGGTGAATTCTTAATGCAGGTAGGTCAAGGTAATAGGCTAATTGAATTGGTTTCTAAGGAGCTATCCCAATCACCAAATGATTTATCCACGCTTTTAGTGTTATCTGATTTGCATGTGGCGGCGGGAGATACCTACGAGGCAGGTCGAATACTTTCTCAGGGGGCTGTAAAACACCCCGATGCTCATGAAATTTACTTTCGCCAAGGCGTGATTTTTTACAACGATATGCAAAATGAAGCTGCTCAAGAAGCCTTTACCAAAGCTGCCACATTGGCACCAACCCAAATCAACTACTGGATGGCATTAATTGGCGCGGCGCATGATCACCGACAACATAGTCATTCTTCGGGAATGGCCGCGAAAGACCACAAGTCGGTATTGCCCATATTTGACCAAGCTATAGCCGCCAACCCCTTGTCTTCGGAGCTTTACTATGAAAAAGGACTCACAGCATATTCAGGCAGTGAGTTAGCTCTGGCAGAGGAATTGTTTGTTAAAGCGGTTTCACTTAAACCATTCAGTGTGCCTGCACTAGTAATGCAAGCCATCACCATAGCAGATCGCGATGGAGACTTAGCATTCGCGGCGCAATTGCTTAATAAAGCGGCCGCAATAGATAGTACAAATCCAGCGGTTATTGATACTCAAGGTTGGTTATTAACAAAGCAAGGAAACCTTAATGTTGGTCAAGATGCACTTAAGCGAGCATTGTCCTTAATGCCAGCGGATGAAGCGGTTTTGGCTCATTTAGCGGTGAATCGACAATTAGCAGGTGATACTCAAAGTGCACTAGATTATGCGCTGTCGGCACTTAAGGGTAATCTGCCAGATCACATGGAGGCGCCATTGAGATCTATGCTTGTGGAATTGGACCCTAAAGATGTTTTACGCTTTCCGGTACACAAAATTAACAATTTAGGTGTGGCGCAAGGGTTGGGTTATGCTGAGATTAGTGCGATTGACAGCGGTGTTAAGGTGGTAATAGATGCCCAAGGTTTGCCATCAGGATTGAATGGCCTGCATTTTCACGAAAATCCATCGTGTGATGCTGGGTTACTTAACGGTGAGCAAAAAGCAGGTCTAGCCGCTGGCGAACATTATGGACACGATATGACTATGATGGCTGATATGGATATGTCTTCCATGACGCCAGAACAGCACCGTATGCACATGGCGATGATGAAGCCTAAGGGGGATTTACCGCCTTTAGAAGTTGATGAAAATGGACGTGTTGTAGCGCCTGTGATAGGGAAGGGGCTTACTCTTAACGAGTTACGAGGCCGTTCATTAATGATTCACAGAGGGCCAGACGTAGATGGTGTTTCAGGCCCTAAATACGCTTGCGTAGTGATTAAATAAAAAAGAACTCAGCCCCAAGGGAAAGCAACGCACTTTTTACCGCACGCCGTGAACACATCCTTGTGGGCTCGGCCTCGGCATCCATGCCTCGGACGGCTGTAAAAAGTGTGTTGCTTTCCCTATAAACAACTCAAGCTTTCACCGCACGCCGCAAACCCTCCATTGGGCTCGGCCTCGGCGATGTATGGACTCCACCACCTCACTTGAATAAGGTGGGAGTTTGCAAACCAAAGGAGTCCATACACAATGAATAATACTGTTAT
>JALUXV010000229.1 GCA_027013165.1 Alteromonadaceae bacterium | reverse complement strand
TGACTAAGGCTTCAACCCGCTCGGCTGATGCTCCTGGGTATTGAGTGATGATCAACGCATTTCTTGTATCTATTCGAGGGTCTTCAATACGTGGCAAAGAGCCCAATGCTGATAAGCCTGCGGTGATTAAAATCAACAAGCTTAAAATCAGCAAATGGCCACGTCGATAAAACAGCGTGTACCAAGGATAGGGTTTATCGGTGTCGACATTGAATGACTTCATTAACGCGCCCCAGCTTGCTGTTGACTGGGAATGGCTACCATCTGCCCTGGCGCTAATTTATGCGTCCCTTCATCAACATATATATCACCGTCTTCAAGTGCGCCGCGAACAAACGCCTTGTTACCGTCGGTGTATACCACTTCTACCACACGTGCTTGCAAGGTGGCGTTTCCTTCTTTTGGTAACACAAAGACACGCCATAGCCCCCTAAGCCCATTACTTAATGCGTTAACTGGAAGCCATGCGCCAGTTTCAGAATGAGAGCGGAACGCAGACAAAATGGCCATATCGCCGGGGCGTACACGTTCATTGCTATTAAGGGTAACAAGGATATCAACGGTTCGAGTTTGCACGTTGCGCGTGGGGAGGCGCTGAGATACCGTCCCTGCTACATCTAGATCTCCAACGCGTACAAGCACAGGTTCATTTACGTCAAATTGCTCTACAACGTCAGCGGGCACCGCAAAGCGCGCTTGGTAATTTTCACTGCTTGTAATACCAAACACAGGACTGCCTGCACTCACCACACTGCCTTCATCGAAAAAGCGGCGATTGACTACACCATCGAACGGTGAAAAAAGTGTGGTTTTTCTTATCTCCACATTAAGAGATTCGAGGGCGGCTTGCATCTCACTCAATTGGGCTTTCGCAACATTTAAATTCGCTTTTGCTTCATCTAATCGTTGTGCGGATTCTAGCTTTTTTTCTACCAATGACTTGGTTCTATCGCTGTTTACATTCGCAAGAGCAAGGTCAGCATTTGCGCGTTCAATTGCAGCTTGAAGTTCTCTTTTTCTCGCAGTAAGACGCGCAATGTCTTGTTGCGCAAGCATATCGCCTTTCTTTACTACATCGCCTTCTTCTACGAGCATGCGGTTAACTTGACCTGCGACATCAAAAGACAAAGACGTTGCCTTAGGTGATTCAACTAAACCAAATACGTTAACCGGTGTTTCAAAGCCTGATTGAATTTTTACCTGGCCAGTGGAAACTGTTGCGGGCAACCTTGCCTCTGGCGCTTGCGTTGCGTTACCCAAACCGGCCGTCATTAAAAGTATCACTAATGCTGCAGTAAAAGCGGCAATCGAAATTATTAACGTGAATTTACCACTTTTAGTTGGCGTATTTGCAGCAGTCATAACAGTTCCTTTAACCAATTTAGCGAATGCTTTAGGCTATATTTGCATACTTATTGTGCTATGCTAGTATATAAATACTAGACCGTCCAGTTTGATATTTAAATATTCTGCAATAAAGTGAGAACATACGTGGCAACCACCAAAAAGCAAGGCCGTCCTAAAAGTGAAGAAAAATACCACCTTGTACTACATGCCGCGTCTTGCTTGTTTCTGAAAGAAGGCTTTGCGAATACATCAATGGATACGGTAGCTAAAGCATCGGGCGTGTCTAAACAGACCGTCTACTCTCACTTTGAAAGTAAAGATGCTCTTTTTAAAGCGGCTATTTCATCAAAGTGCAGGTCATATCAACTCGACACTCAACAACTCATAGACGCCACCTCTGGCTCACTTTCTCTGTTTGAATGCTTACAAAAAGTGGGTTGTCAGTTTGTGCGTTTACTACAAGACCCTGAAGCCATCGCCA
>JALUXV010000228.1 GCA_027013165.1 Alteromonadaceae bacterium | reverse complement strand
GAAGAATGATAGCAAATTCATCACCACCCACTCGGGCAATGGTGTCAGTGGTTCTGCCGTAAGATATTAGCCGTTGGCCTACGAGTTTTAACACTTGGTCGCCAACAATGTGCCCAAAAGTGTCGTTAACCGGCTTAAATTTATCTAGGTCGATAAACATGACAGCAAAGCTTTCCTGATATCTTTGCCACGTATCAATAGCCACTTCAATGGAATCTTGAAAGGCTTTTTTATTGCTCAATGAGGTTAATGGGTCTTTCAAGCTAAGTTGCTTTAAATCTCTGACCATTTTATAGCGCTCTACGGCATACTTAATTACTCGCCTTAATAAACTCCCTCGAAGTTCTGTTTTAGGTATGTAATCTTGGGCGCCTAATTGTATTGCCTTCTCGCCAAACTCAGATTCCTCTAGCCCTGTGATAACAATAATTGGTATCGCGTAGTTTTTTTCTTGAATACGAGAAAGTGTTTCCATTCCGCGTGTATCTGACAAGCCTAAATCTAACAGAATGGCATCACATGAAGTACTGGCAAGTGCTAGCGTTAACTCGTCTAGTGTGTGAAAGTGCTCAACTTTAAATTTAAAACAACTATCTGGCGTTAGTAGCTTTTTGACGAGGTAAGCATCGTCAATGTCGTCCTCGACTAAGTAAACAATGATATTTCTCTGTGATTTATCCATGTTTGCTAACTCACTGGAGACTGGTTGATGTTAAACCAATAATTGCGCAGGTTATCTACTAGCGCAGTTAAGTGTCTATTGCTATCAGGTTTAGTTATATACGACTTTACGCCCAACTCATAGCATTTGTTGATGTCATTAGGGTTGTCTGAAGTAGAGTAGGTAATTACAACCATGTTGTTAATTTTACCCGCATCGTGAAGACGAGAGAGTACCTCTAAGCCACCCATTTTCGGCATGTTGAGGTCAAGAAGTATGATTGAATTCTGACAAGGTTGGGTTTCAACATACGAAAGTAACTCTGTCCCATCTTGTAATGGTACAACTTGAGGCTCTGGATTGAGCTTCTTACAGGCTTTCAGAAAGAAGTAGATGTCGTCTTTGTCGTCATCAACGATTACGATTTTAGACATTTGAAAATCTCGGTAGCTTTAAAGTAAACACTGAACCTACTCCCAATTTGCTTTCACATGAGACCGTACCGCCGTGAACCTTCATAATTTGCTTCACGATGGCTAAACCAATACCGCTTCCGCTGTATTCATCTCTTCGATGTAACCGCTTAAAAGGGTCAAAAATAGTTTGCACATGGGCCATATCCATACCAATACCGTTGTCTTTCACCTCAATAATGTCATTAACGGAATCAGAGGTAGTAGAAATTACGATATGTGGTTTTACTGACTCTGGTACAAATTTTAGTGCATTTTGAATCAAATTTTGAACTACTTGTTTAAACAAAGAGCTGTCGATGTAAAAGTATTCGGTACTTACTTGGGTTTCAATAATTGCTTGTTTTTCGTCAATCAATAAGGATAAATCTGACAGCGCACGTTCGATAACGGTGTTGATATTGCAACGTCGTAGATTAAGCTCTCGAGTGGTAATTCTAGAAAGTGAGAGCAAATCTCTTATCATCATCCGCATGCGAGACGCCGCATCGTTTATACGTGATAGCTCATATCGCTCAGTTTCCGTCTCTAATTTACCTTCTAGGCTTTCTATCAGCGACTCAGAAAATGAATTGATTTTTCGCAGTGGTTCTTGCAAGTCATGTGAAGCAATAAATGCAAAACGTTCTAAATATTCATTTGACTCGCTAAGCTGTGTGAGTAAATCATTCTTTTCGGTAACATCAATAAATGTGCCCAACATGAGTAACGGGGCGCCGTGTTTGTCTCGTTTTAATATTGAGTCGTATGAATAGCACCACACCCAGTTACCATTTTTATGTTTTATTCGGTATTCCAATGAAACCAATGTTGAGGTATCAGAGGAAATAACCTCTGATATGTGCTCTAAAACTTTGTCTTGATCATCTGGATGAAACAACTGACCAAAGTCATCGATTTGCGTAATATCGTCGAGCGTGTAGCCCAATATATCTGTATATCGGTCATTTATTTGGATGTTTGTCTGCTTTGTTAGGTCATAGATATAAAGTCCGCAAACTGAATTATTTAAAATACCTTCAAGAAATGTTTTTTGTTCATCCAAAGCGTTTTCGGCATTTTTCTGTTCAGTGATATCAATAGCGGAGCCAATAACATGAGTAACAAATCGATTTTCATCGAATACTGGATACAAGCTGGTTTGATACCACTGTGTGTTACCTACTTCGAATTGCTCAGTGTATTGCAGCGTTCGTCCAGAGCTTGCGCACGCAGCATAGTTTTTCCGTAATCGTTCAACCAGTGATGCTGGAAATAATGTATCTGACAGCTCCGACAGCGTCTTATTGATAACCATGTCTTTGGAAACATTTGGACCAGAACGCTCCAATGCAGTGTCATTGTATTCTACGAACTTAAATTCATTGTCAGGTAAGCATTCGGTGGCCCATATTCCTTGATTGGAACCGTCATATATTGCAGTAAGAAAGTTTGCTTTTTGTCGTTCTGAGTCTTCGGTTTCCTTTTGATTCTGAATGTACCTTAGTGAACCCGCTAGAATGAGAGGTTTTCCGTCGTTGCTAAAGGAGCTGTTTGCTCTTATATGGAACCAACCGTATTCTCCTTTGGGGTTTAAGCCTAGATATTCAAAATTGAACTGCTCACGTGACTCAAAATGCTGGTTTAATGCAATTGTTAACCTGTCAGCATGCTCTTGATGAACATGTTGCATAAAGAGTTCAAGGCTAGGCGTTTCATTGGGTGACACGCCAATGAGAGAGAACATTTGCTCTGACCAACTTGCAGTATTTGAGGCCATATCAAACTCAAAAATACCGTCTTGAGTAGCCTTGGTTGCCCTTTCCAATTGCAGGTGGGATTCTAAAAGTTCTTGTTTTATCTCTGTTACTTCTGACAGGTTTTTTAACGTAACCAGCAAGAACCTTGTTCCGGTGTAGTTTATACATGTCACGATTAATTCAACGGGAATAAGACCTTTATGTGCTGGTCTTATATCCCCCAAAAATGACACGTCTTTATCTTCAATGTTGGCAGCGATAAACTGTTCAAACTTGGTCTCAAAGTTATCGTCAATTGGCGTGAAAATATCTTGTATTGAAGCGTTTATAAAATTATTGCGCTCGAGGGAAAACTCAGTTTCTGTAGATTTATTGCTTAACTTGATGACGCCAGATTGATCGAGTAACAGGGCACTTATGGGGAGTGAGTCAAGCATAATTCGGGCGAGTTTATGTGTTTCTAACTCGAACAGTAGTTTTTCATTTTGGTCTGATTGATCGCTAAGTTCCCGAACTACCCCTTGAAATTGCTCAACAGAGGGAATAGCTAGCGCTTCTGGAAGCGCTCTGAATATATAAATAGACGTTGCTACCGACACTAATGCCGTCATAGCCTTTGATACGCCGTGGATCCCATAAACACCTTGCCAAATGGTCCAAATGCCGAGTAGGTGAGTGAATCCACAAAACACAATAAACAAAGAAAATAAAATGAATACGCTATGGTCTTTGATGTCCTTTCTACCTCTAACAAAGACCATAATTCCTACTGGAATTGAAAAATATGCCAACGCTATGAGTATGTCAGAGATGACATGGGTGTAGAGGATGTGAGGTTGCCAAAGATAGCAATGCCCATGGGGCATGTAGTCACCTCTGAAAAAGCTTTCAAACATTCGTGATTCCCTCTACTTTGTCTTAGCTAACCATAGCACATTGATTAAACATAGCTTTACTCAATATAGAATCTATTGATCCTTAACTGCAACAGCCCAATAATAGAAGCCAGTTAAATCTTGAATTAGCAAACACCATGAAAAAGTATTTTGAAAATCTAGCCAGAGCCTTACTTGGGATGAAGTTCGGTGAACTTTCAGAGACTGAACAGCATGTTATAGAGAGTATTGCGAATAACTCGCCCATAGTGACCAACGTTAATAAATCATTCGACGATCAACTGTCGTTTGGCGAGAGGTTGGCGGATAAGGTGGCTGAGTTTGGTGGCTCGTGGACCTTCATCCTCATTTTTGTGGGTTTAATGGTTGGTTGGATGGGAGTAAATATATTCTTGCTGACCGGCCCTGATACATTCGATCCATTTCCATTCATTTTATTGAATCTTATGCTATCCACCCTTGCGGCTTTGCAAGCACCTATCATAATGATGTCGCAGAATAGACAGAGTGCAAAAGACCGCTTTGCCGCAGCTCAGAACTACGAGGTTAGCCTTAAAACTGACCTAGAGATTATGCGGCTTCATCAAAAATTAGAAGAGCTAAACGAAAAACTTACAGAGCGAAAATAATGGAAGTATTTAACAGCAAATTTTTTATCGCGTTGAACGACTGGTTCGTTGAGTATGCATCGAACGTATTCTGGTCGCTGGTTATTTTCGGCCTTTATCTCATTATTACCAAATTGGCGCTTCCTCTTGTTAACTCAAAAGTCGACAGCAGTAAGCTAAAAACAGAGGCTTATAACACCGCTCAGCACGCCATCAAGCTTATTGTTGGGTTGGTGGCATTAGCCGTGCTTTTACTCGTATGGGGAATCAACTTCTCTGGTCTATTACTTGTATCGACTTCCTTAATTACCCTTACGGGTGTTGCACTATTTGCTTCTTGGTCTTTGCTGAGCAACATCACAGCCTATTTTATTATTTTGTTTCACCAGTCTTTACAGAGAGGTAACTTTATTCGCATCATAGACGGAGACAATTACATTGAAGGATATGTTTCAGATGTGAGTCTTTTCAACACTAAACTTATTACAGAAGACAGGGAAATCGTGTTGTACCCAAATAACTTGGTGATGACACGCCCGAGTATCATAAACCCTCGCGTAAAATGGAAAACCGTTGGAAAAACGACTGGAAATGATATCAGCTTGCCTAACGACCCTTCATAGGCTAACTGCTATGTTACAACTAAAGGCAGCGAGTCGGCGTGTGGAGAATAAGTTTTGGCGGTAGATGTTTTATCTACCGTATTGTATTCCACTATGATGGGGGTTGTGGTCTCTGCTATTTTCAGTGCCAGTACTCACGGTAAGAAAAAGCAAAGTTATTTCCTAATAGTATTATTGGGATTATTGCTGGTTCACATACTTGGCGAGCTGTACATATATTCTGGCGTCTATCGGTATGCACCAGGTATTGCTGGGTTTCAACTACCCATCCGTATGTTGCTTGGCCCTGCATTGTACTTTTATGCACTAGAAGCAATGACTGCAAACAGCAATATATCGAAGAAGAGTTACGCACTCGCGTTACTCGGGCCTGTGCTGGTTATTATAGGTACATTGCCATTTATTTTTGGAGTAAGTCCCGAAGATAAGCTTGCGTTGGCAAATCCTGCCACAAGGGACCCCGAACTTTGGAAAATTGCTAAACTAACTTGCTTATTCTCAGCCGTTACTTTTATTGCGTTTACTTTTGCCTATTTAATTTCAGCATTAAAGTTACATTCTCAACACCGTAATCAACTGATGGACAAGTATTCAGCTATTGAACAGCGAGCAATGGAATGGTTACGGTTGATGTTGTTACTGTGGGGGCTAGTATGGGTAATGTATACGGCTAATTATGTTGCCACATTCACTGGTATTAGATGGTTGTCACTGGGCTTTGTATTACCCGTGCTTGAACTGGCCATTTTGGTAGCATTTACAAACTTTGCACTTAAGCAGTCAGAGCTAACAGATGCGGAAAAGGTAGACGAGCCCACTAAGTCGCAAGAGCGAGTGTCTGTCATATCTGCTGAAAAAATGGGTGAAATCGCGCAAAAACTTAAGACGACCATGGAAGAACAAGAACTGTTCAGAGACGAAGACCTATCACTTAATCGGCTTTCTTCTTCGGTAGCGATAAGTGAGAACTACATCTCTGAAACCCTATCTCAACATTTACACACTAACTTTTTTCAGTTTGTAAATGGTTACCGAATAGATGAAGCAAAGAAGCTGTTGCTAAACACTGACATGTTGGTATCCAGTATCGCTTACGAGGTAGGTTTTAAGTCAAAATCGACTTTCAATTCCTCTTTCAAAAAAATGGTAGGTACAACTCCAACTGCTTTTAAAAACGCTAGCTAGTACAAATATTCATCAAAAAATAGACAAATTAGACCGAATGGGCACATTCGGACGACCTATTCCTCAGTTTTTTCCAAAATATGGACAACTTTTATCCTATTTGGGAAATACGTTTTGGAAACCACAACAAAAAATTTTTCGTCATCGAGTTCACAGCAAACTGACAACATAGGTCAGCGTTCAAGTTTGTCGAGACTAGCCTTTTCAACCTTGTTCTTGAAGTATTCGGCCATGTTTTGGTTTGCGGCGATTCTGATCGGGCAGTGGCTTTTCTTCTATTACATCATGGCGTTTTATGGGTATTCAGTCATTAGCGACAATATGCAAATCTGGAACCGATGGGAACCAATGGGCACAACGCCATACGAAGAAGGCGACACGTTAGGAAATTGGGCCTTCGCCGCCCACGCTGTAGGCGCCGGTATTGTTGCTTTTGGTGGTGCCCTGCAACTTATCCCGAAAGTACGTACCCTTGCACCAAGATTTCATAGAATAAACGGCTACGTATATTTGCTCATAGTTTTGTGTTTGGCACTGTCTGGTTTCTATTTGTCTTGGGTTAGGGATAAGAGCCCAGATCTTTTGTCAGCTATAGGCACAAGTATAAATGGCGTATGCATTCTCGTATTCGCATACTTTACCGTGGTTACCGCGCGAGCTCGAAATATCAAAGACCATAGAAAGTGGGCTATCAGGCTGTTTTTGGTGTCTAACGCTCAGTGGCTGCTTAGAGTAGGTGTATTTAGTTATCTGATTACCGGTACTGTTGTAGGAGCATCGCCATCGTTTGGAGACCCCTTCTTTCCCTTGTGGACGTTTGGATGTTTTGTCATTCCATTGGCTACTGCCCAGTTATATTTCTATGCTACAGAGAGAAGAAGCGTCGTACTTAAATGTATCGCAGGTGTAACCTTGATCTCACTGACTGTATTGATGTGTGTTGGTGTTGCAGGCTTAACACCTTTCCTCATGCAGCTTCTTGGCGATGCGCCTATTTCGTTCTAACGTTAGGTGTTATAGCATCTAGTATTGAGAATGAAATCTGTATAAGTGTCGCCTCAGAACGCAGAATCTTAGGCGACACTTTGGTGAGAACGTTATATCTGTGAATGACGAATAGATGTCATTACATCATCTAAAGCATGACGAAGTGCCCATGCTTTCTCTGTGGCTGAGGTTTCCATGGTCAATTGAGACATGGCTTGTTGCAGCCTGTCTCGCTCGGGTTGCATTAATTGGGCAGTGTTCATAAGTGTTTGGGCAGTCATTGAATATATCTGCGCAGTGCCTTTGTGGTTACCGTGGTTGAACATAGGTACACCCTTATGAATAGCGGCCATAATCATGCGCTCTGCATCTACCCGACTCATTTGTGCGGGCGGCAGCATCACACGGTCGATAACGTGCACAATGCCGTTGCTCGCTGCAATATCAGTAGTAAGAATCGACGCACCCTCAACGGCGAAGCCGCCCTCGGTTTGGGTGAAATTAATCGCTGGCCCAGCGAGCGTTTCTAAGCTTGCATTGTCACTTAACGCGTCACTACCCACTTGCCCTGCAACTACATGAAAAGTCAAAATTCGCACGAGCTTGTCACGATTTTCTTCTTCTAAAAGTGAGTCGATGGTGCCTGCTGGTAGGGTGTTAAAGGCTTCGTCTGTAGGCGCAAATACGGTTAATGGGCCTTCGCCGCTAAGCGCATCAAGCAGACCTGCGGCGGTAGCAGCGGCAAGCAAGGTTTCGAATTGGCCAGTACTGGCAGCAGTTTCAACAATATTGTCTTTACTGTGATTGTGGTGCCCAGCCCAAACGGGCAATGCCAAAGCAACAACGACTAAGGTCAAAAAAGAGAGTTTTTTGTAGTTCAACATAAGTAATCCTCTGGTTATAAACTAGTAAGCATCAATAACGGGAGATGCTTATTAGTTATTCGCAGCAGTGATTACTTAGGTTGCGTGATTAAGTATGTTTCATGTTTGTACTATTTTACGTGTTCTTACGTAGGTCACGAGTTGTTTCCCTCTTTTAATTTATAATGCATGCGCTATCATTTGAACCTTATTCGAATGGTATTCGAATAAGGTTCAGGTTATGCATGAAGTGTTAATTTAATCACGCTTACCTAAGTTATTGAAAGTGGAGAAATAGTATGGCACCAGCACCAAAATTCAGTCCGGAAGAGCAGCAAAAGCTTATTCTAGAAGCTGCGGTTGATTGCATTACTGAAACCTCAGTTACCGACTTTGGTATGGCAAAAGTCGCCAAATTGGCAGGCTTATCAATGGGGTCAGTGTACAAATTTTTTCAGTGTAAAGAAGACATAGTGTTGGCGTTGGCTCATGAGTCGTTTAAACAGAAATCGGCGTTGTTCGAAACTTTGCTAAACATGCCGTTTACTACACCAGAAAAAATGATCGCGGTAAGTTTGCTGTCTCCTAAAGTACTTCAGCATTTTCCGTTCGACTATGAACTTGAATCTTACGCAACCAACGAAGCCGTTGTGCGTCGCGCATCTGCACAGTGGAATAATCAAATTATAGAAGCGAGTAAGCAGTGTCAAAATACGTTTGTTACGGCACTTACAAAAGGTATTGCTTCTGGGGAATTGAGTACGACTGAAGATACTTCAACTCTTGCAGAGGAACTCACCATTAGTGCTTGGGCTATGACGGTGGGCTATGAGCAAGTGTTGCGTGTGCAACAGATGCCGCAAATTATTGATGGCTCAGCCACATTACTAGACTCCCTTCGTTTAGATGATCCAATGATCCGCAGTATGGTTCGCCTCATTAATAGTTATCCGTGGGTGACACCGCTTACCGAGGCATCACTGCAAAAAATTGATGCGCTACTTGTTAAATACAATCTTCGCTAATTAGGACATAACACAATGCAAATTACACGTTGGCTAACTAGCCTGCTTATTATTACGGTGGTGATTGTTTCACTTGGATTCGTGAAGTTTAATCAAATTCAAGCGGCTATCGCTTACGGTGAGTCATTCCCAGAACCTTCCGCCAGTGTTCAAAGTGAGTATGTTCATACCATTGAACACGCAAAACGCACCAAAGTTGTTGGTGAACTAGTTGCTCCGCAAATGCTGACATTAAGTACTGAATTTGCAGGCCCGATTACCTTTGTGGGATTTCAGCCCGGTGACGTGGTTGAAAAAGGCCAGTTGTTATTGCGCCAGGACACACGTTTAGAACAAGCAAATTTGGATGCAGCGAATGCCCGATTGTCATTGGCAAAACTCAACCACAAACGCCTGTCTACCTTATTACAGCAACAGCGTGCTAGCCAAAGTGAAGTGGATGCTGCAAAAGCAGATGTAGATATCGCTAAGGCAGAAGTAGACAACTTAGTGTCAGTCATCGACAAAATGAACATTGTTGCACCATTTAATGGTCGCGTTGGGTTAGAGCAATTCCAAGTGGGCCAAATGCTAGATGCGAATGCTCAAATTACTTCACTTATTGGTTTAGACAGTGTTATTTGGGTCGATTTTGCTATTCCGCAAACTCTTGAGCAGCCTAATGTGGGCGATGAAGTGGTGATTGAAGCCATGCAAGCAGGTAGTACACCACTTACGGCCAGAATTATTGCTAAACAACCCATGCTAGATGCGGGCTCTCGCCAGCAAAGCTACCGTGCTCAGCTCGACAACAGTGCAGGTTTATTGAGTCATAACCAAATGGTGAGCGTGTTTGTTTACTCAAAAGCTATGGAGCAAGTGGCAGTACCTACCAACGCCATTACTCGCAATCATTTCGGGTACTTTGTTTATAAGCTCCAAAAAGATGACAACGACAACTGGCGTGCAACGCCTCTGCAAGTCACCGTTGGTGAGCGTGTTAACGATAAGCAAATTGTGTTGTCGGGTCTGAACCCGGGTGAGTACATTGCTACCGAGGGCGCGTTTAAACTGTATGAGAATATTTTGGTGTATCCGCAAGCACCTGAATTACAAACTTCTGCTGAGGTAGGAGGCCAACAATGAGCGCGCATCATGAAGATAAACCTTCAGTAATGGATGTGTTTGTAACGCGGCCAGTACTCGCCATTGTACTGTCTGTGCTTATCATACTTGCTGGATTAAACGCTGCTCGAACCATATCTGTTCAGCAGTATCCTAAAATTGAAAGTGCCTCACTGGTTATCAATACGGTGTACACGGGCGCGTCTGCTGATGTGGTAAAAGGCTATGTTACTGAGCCCATTGAGCGTGTAACATCCACTGTGCCGGGCGTTGACTATGTTGATTCAGTTACAACCTCTGGATTAAGTAAAGTAACCGCGTGGTTAGAGCTTAATCACAGCACAACCGATGCACTAGCAGACCTCACGACTAAACTTAATCAAATTAAGTTCGAACTGCCAACGGGTGCCGAAGACCCGTCTATCGAAATCATTCGTGCAGACAGCCCTTACGCGGTGTTTTACTTAGATGTGGAATCAGAGGGTTTACCCCGTAGTGAAGTGAGCGACTATCTAACGCGTAATGTTGTACCTGTTATCAGTGATATTAATGGTGTGCAGCGAGTCACGTTAGAAGGTGGGCGAAACCCAGCCATGCGCGTATGGTTAGACCCAGATAAGCTTGCGGTATACAACCTCAGTGCCACCGACGTATTCTCCGCATTGCAAGCAAACAACACTATTGCCACCTTGGGGTACAGCGAGAATAATCGTCAGCGTATCGACCTGATGGCAAACACCAGCCTTGCAACTATTGAAGATTTTCAAAACCTCATTATCGACGAGTCTAATGGTGCCCAGCTTCGTTTAGGCGCGGTAGCAGACATTACTATTGGCGAAGCCGAGGGAATGGTTACTGCTAGACTAGACGACCGCAACACCGTATTTCTTGCGGTATGGGCATTGCCGGGGGCGAATGAAATTGATATTGGTGATGCGCTTTATGTGAAGCTTGACCAAATCAATGAAGTATTACCCGACGGTATGTTCATCCGCACTGGCTATGATGGCACCTTGTACATGCGTGACTCCATCAAAGAGATATTCTCTACCCTAATTGAAACCGTACTTCTGGTGGGTATTGTCATTCTCGCCATGATGGGAAGCTTTAGAACGGCGCTAGTGCCGCTGGTGACTATTCCCATTTCAGTGTTAGGTGCTATTGCGGTTATCTCAATCATGGGTTTTTCACTGAACTTACTCACCATTTTGGCTATTGTACTGTCCGTTGGGTTAGTAGTAGACGATGCTATTGTAGTGGTAGAAAACGTTGCTCGTCACATGCGTGAGGGTAAGCCAAGATTACAGGCGGCATTGATCAGCTCTCGTCAGCTATTGGTACCAGTAATTGCCATGACACTTACCCTTGCAGCTGTGTATGCCCCCATTGGCTTTTTAACCGGATTGACAGGGTTCTTGTTCAGAGAATTCGCATTCACATTGGCCATTGCTGTATTGATTTCAGGTGTTGTTGCGGTAACCCTGTCGCCTATTATGAGTGCCTATGTAAGCCCAGAAGGGGGGAAAGAAGGCAAACTCACACGCATGGTGAATAGCTATTTTGACCGATTACAAGCAGGCTATACCAAAGCACTTGGCAAGTTGTTTAGCTGGCGTGCGCAGGTGTTCTTTGTCGCAGTAGTATTCTCTTTGCTTAGTGTGCCGTTTTACCTGCTGTCGCAACAAGAATTAGCTCCTATTGAGGATCAAAGTTCTATTCAGGTGGTGGTTGAAGCACCGCCAGAGTCTTCTCAAGCTTATACTGCATTAGCTATGAACGACACAGCTGCGGTTATGAATGCCACAGAGGGTGGTCAATTTACCTGGCAAATCGTTACTGCTGCCGCAGGTTTCGGTGGTGTTGAGTTACTGCCTTATGAACAGCGCGAGCACTCAGTGCATGAACTGTTACCTGACCTTTATGGCCGATTGGGCAGCGTTACAGGGTTAACCTTATTCCCAATTTTACCGGCGTCACTCCCCACCGCCGGACAGTTCGACGTTGAAGTGGTGCTTCGTGCCAACGACGATCCAGTCACCATGAAACAGTATGCTGATGAGATTATTCAGCAGGCGGTGGCCACAGGGAATTTCATGTTTGTGAATACCGACTTAAAAATCGACTTGCCTCAGGCCGAGCTCAACATTAACAAAGATCTGTTGGCAGACTTAGGACTGAATTTGCAGTCGGTGAATGATCAGCTCAGTATTTTGATGTCGAATAATTTTGCTAACTACTTTAATAAAGACGGTAAAGCATATCGTGTGATCCCCATTGTTGGCGACGCTCAGCGTTACAACCCTGAGAATATTCTTGATATGAAGATACGTACTGACAGTGGAAGCCTTGTTCCTGTATCGGCGTTCGCTACCCTCGACAGTTTCACTGGCCCTCGGGTATTGGGTTCATTCAATCAACAAAGCTCTTTTAGAATATTAGGCGGGGTATTGCCTCACATTACCAAAGAGCAAGCCCTGTCGAGTATTGAAGCCATTGCTACAGACGTACTACCTGAACAGTACTCTATCGATTATGCAGGTGAATCACGTCAGCTACGCAAAGAGGGCAACACCATGGTGGGTGTGTTGTTAGTGTCGATGATTGTGGTGTATTTCTTACTGACTATACAGTTCAACAGCTTCCGTGATCCGCTTGTTGTATTGTTGGGCTGTGCACCATTGGCTTTGTCTGGGGCCTTAATGCTACCGTTTTTGTCTCTTACTTCTATCAATATATACAGCCAAATAGGCTTAATTACCTTGATAGGGCTAATTGCCAAAAACGGTATTCTAATTGTGGAATTCGCTAACCAGCTACAGCTAGAAGGCAAGTCAAAGCTCGACGCGGTGAAAGGCGCAGCAGCAACTCGATTGCGCCCCATACTTATGACAACCGGTGCAACAGTACTTGGACACTTCCCACTGGTACTTGTAACCGGCGCAGGGGCAGAGGCGAGAAACAGCATAGGTATTATACTGGTGGCAGGTATGCTGATTGGTACTTTCTTTACTTTGATTGTACTGCCCTTGCTATACCAAATTTTGGCGAAAGACCACAAAGGCGAAACTGAGTTTGAGGAATCCTTGCAAGCGGCAACAGTGAGCTAATTTGTAACATTGTTTGAATCTCTTTGAATTCTTTATCTTATTTATAGAGAATGCCCGCCCCAACACGAGTTGGGGCAGGGACGATTCCTCGAATAAAGGAATAGATGGATCCTGTAGCCGCAAATGCTTTTGCGACACTACAGCACTTCACCACTACATAATTAGGGTTGGTTCAATGCCTGAACGAAACCACCCCAATGAAGCGTCCCAATCACTATATTTAAATTAAAGGAATGACAATGTTCAAAAAAGCACTACTAGCTGCGGCTATTTTAGGCACTTCACTATCAGCATCTGCTAATTGGGAACTTGGTGTAGGTTACGGCAATATTTCAGATAGCGAAGACGGTATCGACTTGAGCCTAGGCGGCTTAATGGTTTCTGCTGGTTATCAGTTTGACCTGACTGAATCGGTATCACTAACACCACAACTTCGTTACGGTCTTGGTATTCAAGACGATGAAGTTTCTGGCGTAGACATCGAGCTAGACAACTTCTACGCACTTTCATTAAAAGCGTCTACAACGCTTGGCGAAAAAGCTTACGCTTACGTTGTGCCTTCATACGGTAAACTTGAGCTGACTGGCAGTGCTGGTGGCTATTCAGTATCAGCTGATTCTGATTGGGAATTTGGTTTTGGTGCTGGCGTTGGCTACAACGTTTCTGAAAACACATCAATTGAAGTGTCTTACGAATCGTTCGACGGTGCTGATTTAATC
>JALUXV010000227.1 GCA_027013165.1 Alteromonadaceae bacterium | reverse complement strand
AATGGGTATTACTGCTCGTGGTGCTTGGGAATCGGTTAAACGTCACTTCCGCGAAATTGGCATTGATTGCCAAACCACTGAATTCACCTGTGCCGCCGTGGGCGATATGGCAGGTGACGTTTTCGGCAATGGTATGTTGCTCTCTGAACATACCCGCTTAGTCGCGGCCTTTAACCATTTACATATCTTTTTTGACCCGAACCCTGATGCAGCGAAAAGCTACAAAGAACGCCAGCGTTTGTTCGAAAACCCAAGCTTGTCTTGGGAAGACTATGATGCTTCTCTCATTTCAAAAGGTGGTGGTATTTTCAAGCGTTCTGCCAAGTCAATTAAACTGACACCTGAAATGAAAAAGTGGCTTGGTACCCGTCAATTAACCATGACACCTACTGAGTTAATACACAATATTCTTAAAATGCCGGTTGATCTTATCTGGAATGGTGGTATCGGTACCTACATTAAGAGTACAAAAGAGTCACACTCAGACGTTGGCGACCGTGCTAACGACGACTTGCGCGTAAACGGTAAAGACGTACAAGCAAAAATTGTGGGCGAGGGCGGTAACCTGGGGCTTACCCAACTCGGTCGTATTGAGTACGCCAGCAATGGAGGACGAGTTAACACCGACTTTATCGATAATGTGGGCGGCGTAGATTGTTCGGATAACGAAGTAAATATCAAAATTCTTCTGAATAGCCTAGTGAATGACGGTGAGCTCACCATCAAGCAACGTAACAAACTGCTGTACGATATGACTGATGATGTTTCGCAAATCGTGCTTCAAGATTGTTATCGCCAAACGCAGTCAATCTCAATTACCCAACTTGGCGGTGGAAGCCAATTAAAAGAGCAATTGAGATTTATTCATGGACTAGAAAGAGAAGGGCATCTCAATCGAGAATTAGAGTTCATACCAAATGACGACGAATTGTCAGATCGTTTAGCAACCGGACAAGGTCTAACACGCCCAGAGTTAAGTGTGCTCATTGCTTACGGTAAAATGGTATTGAAAGACGAGTTTGATATTCCTGAAATTACCAATAATCCGTATCACGGAAAGCTTCTTGTCAGTGCTTTCCCTCAAGTACTCCGTGATAAATTCAGTAGTCACATGGAAAATCATCCACTTCGCAGTGAGATTATTGCCACTAAACTGACCAATAACTTGGTTAATGACATGGGTCTTAATTTTGTTTTCAGAATGAAAGAAGAGACAGGAGCTACTGTTGAAGAAATCGCAAACGCTTATGCGATTGTGCATGGGATCTTTAATATCGATACCCTTTGGTCGAAAATTGAAGACCTCGACAATAAAATTTCAGCAACGCTCCAACTTCAGCTACTTGAGGAAGCCCGCCGGATCCTACGTAGGGCGGCGCGTTGGTACTTGCGTCATGGGGTAAAAGAGTTATCTATCGATAAAGCTATTGCGAGTTATCGAGCTACCTTCGATACCTTGTCTCGCAACTTACAGCACTACCTTGTTGAAGAAGAATACGCTGAGCTGGAAGAAGCAACCCTTAAATATACGTCAGAAGGTGTTCCACAAGATATTGCGTATCAAGTGGCGAGTTTCTCTAATTTGTTCTGTGCATTCGATTTGGCGCAAATTATCGAGAATGACCCCCACGATACCGACGTTGTAGCCCGTCTGTACTATTTGCTAGGTGCTAAACTAGAATTGCATTGGTTCCTCAGTCAAATTAATCATCAAGCGGTAAGTAATCATTGGCAAGCGCTAGCCAGAGCTTCATACCGAGAAGAACTGGATTGGCAACAACGTTCAATTACGTCCAATTTGCTTCAATGTGGCAAAGAAGGTGAAGGAGCTGAAGCAATTCTTGAGCACTGGATCAGTCAGAATGAAGCATTGCTGAACCGTTGGTATATGATGATGACTGAGTTCAAAACCAGCACAACACACGATTTTGCGAAGTTTTCTGTAGCATTACGTGAATTGATGCTTTTAAGCGTTAAGTCTAACATTTAGAATACACGGTATTCGGCGAAATAATTAAGCCCTGTTAAAACAGGGCTTTTTTCTATACAAAGCAAAGACGGTCCCATGCAATCATTTGTTCAAAAAATACTCCTTCAGTGCGAACCTGAAAAAAGTCACGACTTTACTATCAATTGGTTAAATAAAACCCAAAATACACCGTTAAGTTGGATTTATTCATCACCGCGCATTAGCAAACCTGTGACTGTAGCCGGCATCACCTTCGATAATCCAGTTGGACTAGCCGCAGGATTAGATAAGAACGGTGATTGTATTGATGCCTTTGCCAACATGGGATTTGGGTTTGTCGAAATAGGTACGGTTACACCACGCCCACAACCTGGTAATCCAAAACCACGATTGTTTCGGATCCCTGAGAAAAGCGCCATCATCAACCGCATGGGTTTTAACAACAAAGGGGTTGACCATCTTGTTGAACAAGTGAAGAAAGCCAAGTTCACCGGCCCTATTGGAATCAATATTGGTAAAAATAAAGACACCCCAGAAGAAAATGCCTTGGACGATTACTTGATTTGCCTTAACAAGGTGTATCAACACGCGACCTACATTACTATCAATATTTCATCACCCAACACGCCGGGCCTGCGCAACCTCCAATATGGTGAAGCGTTAGACGCGCTTTTGGCTGGGCTAAAAGCCGCCCAAGGTACGCTAAATCAAACTCATGGAAAGTACGTTCCAATTTTTGTAAAGATTGCTCCGGACCTAACCGATGATGAAATCGTTAGTATTGCTGCTTCATTGGTGAACAGCGGGATGGACGGGGTTATCGCTACCAATACCACACTTTCACGGGATTCAGTAAAAGGCTTAGAGCACGCAGAAGAAATGGGCGGTTTAAGTGGGTCTGTAATGACAGATATGAGCCTAGAGGTGACTAAGAAGCTCGTTACTGCACTGGATGGAAAAATGCCTGTGATCAGTGTTGGTGGTATAGATTCTCCAGAAGCGGCCAAGGCAAGATTAGATGCGGGCGCAGCGTTAGTACAAGTATACTCGGCATTTATTTATCAAGGCCCAGACCTTGTCAAGCGCATTGCGCAATCATTGTAAGTTTAGGCTGCATCATCAATGAATAAAGTTTTAGTTACTACAAGCAGAGGTTTGGACGAACTGCTTAAGCAAGAAATCCAATCACTGTGTCCGGATGCAAACGTTAAAATGATGCCCGGCGCATTGTCTTTTGACGGCAACAAATTAGACGCTTACAAGGTGTGTTTATGGTCCCGTTTGGCTAATCGTGTTATCTGGGTATTGGCTGAAGGTAAGGCAGATAGTGCTGACGAGTTGTATAACACTGCGATGAGCGTTGCTTGGCCCATGCATATGAATTCCAATCACACGTTGAGCGTTCAATTCGTTGGTACTAATCGAGCGATAAAAAACACGCAGTTTGGCGCGGTAAGAATCAAAGATGCTATTGTAGATCTGTTCGTAGAGCAGGGTATGGCACGTCCTTCGGTAGAGCGTAAATCGCCAGACATTCCTGTGTATGCACGACTAGGTAGAGACAAGGTAACTATTGGTTTGGATATGGCAGGGGCAAGTTTGCACCAGCGGGCTTATCGCCAACAAACCGGTGATGCTCCGCTAAAAGAGCACATTGCCTGTGCCATGTTGCTAAGAAGCGGATGGGCGAATAATACCGATGTTCCTTTAGTCGACCTAATGTGTGGTTCAGGCACCATCGCAATCGAAGCGGCTTATATGGCGCGCAACATTGCCCCCGGTATTAAACGTGAATATTGGGGCTTTAACTCGTGGCTGGGGCATGAACCAGCGATTTGGGATGACTTGGTTACACATGCACAGTCGGTGCAGCAACCCATGACCACTAAGATTTATGCCTCTGATGTAAGTCGCAAGCTTATTCAAGTAGCAAAAACCAACGCGGACATTGCTGGCGTATTTAGTGATATTCAATTTAGTCACCAAGACGCCGTTAAATCGTCACCACCTGTGGCAACACCAGGTTATATAGTAACCAATCCGCCTTACGGTGAACGTTTGGGTGAACTCACTGAACTAATTCCACTTTTCAGCGATTGGGGCAAACGACTTAAAGTGGCATGGAAAGGCTGGAATATTAGTTTACTGAGCAGTAATCGCGATTTATTGCGGGTAATGAAGCTTCGCGCATCGAAAGAGTACGCGCTTAACAACGGAAAGCTTGAATGTAAGCTAGTCAATTACGCTCTAGATGAAGATAACGCGGTTCAATTTGGTGAGGATGCCGAGAACCATGAGTTTGCCAACCGTTTACGCAAAAACCTCAAGCGAATGAAGTCCTGGGTGAAAAAGGCAAACACCAATTGCTACCGTATTTATGACGCGGATCTGCCAGACTACAACGTAGCTATTGACCAATACGATGATTGGCTTGTGGTTCAAGAGTACGCGCCACCTAAAACCGTGTCGGAAGAAAAGTCTCGTAAACGACTGCAAGAAGTTCTGCTGCACTTACCAGCAGTTACTGGTATATCACCAAAAAACATTGCATTAAAAGTCAGAGCCCAGCAAAAGGGCACTAAGCAATACGAAAAGCTTCGTCAATCGGGTGATATGAAAGAAGTGCATGAAAATGGCATACGCTTTCTAGTTAACCTTACTGACTACCTAGATACTGGGCTGTTCCTTGATCACCGCAATACCCGAAAAATTGTGATGGATATGTCGTCTGGTAAAGATGTATTAAACTTGTTTTCCTACACTGGCAGCGTGTCTGTGTATGCCGGATTAGGTGGTGCTAAATCAGTAACTACTGTAGATATGTCTAATACCTACCTAGATTGGGCTAAGAAAAACGCAGCACTTAATAAAGTAAAATGCCCTTTGGCTTTTATTCAGGCAGACTGCACAACCTGGCTTAAGGATCACAAAGGAAAATACGACCTTATTTTTATCGATCCACCGTCGTTTTCAAATTCAAAGCGAATGCAAAGTACCTGGGATGTACAGCGAGATCACCTAGCCATGCTTAGTCACGCTAATAGCTGTTTGAAAGAAGGCGGCACAATCGTGTTCTCAAATAACAAGCGTGGTTTCAAGCTTGATGATGCAGGCTTAGGGAAACTTGGCTTAGGTGCGCAAAACATTACTGAACGCACTATTCCTGAAGACTTCGCTAGACGGGGAAAAATCCACCAGTGTTGGATTATTAGTAAGCATTAGGCATTTATGAATATCGTTTTTTATACAGGGCCGCAATGTGGGCTATGTGATTATGCCGATGAAGAACTTGCAAAAGTATCTACTGAAGCCACTTTTACTGTTTCCAAAGTAAATATTCGGACGAGTACTGAGCTTTATCATTTATACGGTGCGCGAATTCCCGTACTCAAACGGGAAGATAACGGCAAAGAATTAGGATGGCCTTTCACCCATAAAGATATTGAGGAATTTTTACTGTGAGTATTATGCAGTTAAAAGATGTCACGGTAATTTACGGAAATCCGCCCCTGTTAGATGGCGTAGAGTTGGTAATACAGCCCAAAGAGCGTGTATGCCTAGTGGGTAGAAATGGCAGTGGTAAATCTACGCTAATGAAAGTGATTTCTGGCGAAATTATTGCCGATGATGGACAACGCATTATTGAAAACAACATAGTTGTCGCACGATTAGAGCAAGATCCGCCAGAAACCACCGACGTGACCTTATTTGACTATGTCGCCGAAGGATTAGCTGACATTGGTGACACCATTAAGGCGTACTTTCATCAAACGAAAAAAGTGTCTGAAGACCCAAGTGAAGCCAACCTCAATAAACTTCAGCGTTTACAAGAAACCCTAGAGGCCCGCGATGCTTGGCAATATGAACAACAAATCGAAGCCACGCTAACTTCACTAAAGCTAGACCCCAATATTTCACTATATACTTTGTCAGGTGGATGGCGACGAAAGGCAGCATTAGCGAGAGCTCTCGTGCGGTCACCAGATTTGCTCTTGCTCGATGAGCCTACAAACCACCTTGATATTGAAATGATTCGATGGCTCGAATCTAGTTTGCTTAACTATAAAGGTGCAATTGTTTTTATTAGTCACGACCGTGCTTTCATTCGTAATATGGCAACTCGAATCGTGGATTTAGATCGCGGTCAGCTAACCAGTTATCCGGGCAACTATGAAGAATACTTGGTTAAGAAGCAACAAGACCTTGAGGTAGAAGCCGCACAAAACGCTGAATTCGATAAAAAGCTCGCGCAAGAAGAAGTGTGGATCCGCCAAGGTATTAAAGCTCGACGAACTCGTAACGAAGGGAGGGTTCGCGCACTTAAGAAATTACGCGAAACCCGCAAAGCGAGAAGAGCGACCCAAGGTAATGCCGTAGTTAGTCAACATCAAGCGGCCCGCTCTGGTAAGCGCGTGTTTGAAGTGACCGATCTCCACTACGCCATTGAAGGCAAACCTATTGTCAGCGGTTTAAGTTTAAACGTACTAAGGGGCGATAAAGTAGCTCTAGTTGGCCCTAATGGTTGCGGTAAGAGCACATTAATTAAGTTGCTTTTGGGTAAGTTAGACGCAGATAGTGGTAATAGTAAACAAGGTACCAATCTTGAAGTCGCTTATTTTGATCAGCATAGAGATGGTCTAGACCTAGAAAAAACCGTTATTGATGCAGTAGGTGACGGTAAACGAGACTTGGTAGTCAACGGTAATCCACGCCATGTGATTAGTTACTTGCAAGACTATTTGTTCACTCCAGAGCGAGTAAATGCGCCAGTAAAATCTTTGTCAGGTGGAGAAAAAAACCGCCTAATGCTTGCTAAGTTAATGTTGAAACCTAGCAATTTATTAGTACTTGATGAACCCACAAACGACCTAGATGTTGAAACACTAGAAATGTTAGAAACCTTACTCAACGAGTATGAGGGTACCGTATTACTGGTGAGCCACGACCGTGAATTTGTAGATAATGTAGCCAATAGTTGCGTGGTGTTCGAAGGCAACGGTCAGCTTCGAGAGTTCATTGGTGGCTTTTCAGATGTAGCGGCATGGTATGAAGAACAAGACAAACGCCGTCAACAGCAAATAAAAGATGAAAAAGCGAAAGTAAAGAATGAAACTAATTCTGCTTCGCAGAGTCCTACTGCTAAGTCTTCACCACGCAAGGCGAAAAAGTTATCATACAAAGATCAACGAGCGCTGGAATCATTGCCAGCAGAGATAGAATTGTTAGAATCAGACATCGAGTCATTACAGTCGCAAGTCAATGACCCTGAATTTTTCAAGCAAGACAGTAGTGCCACAGCTGAAACAATTGCTAAGTTGGCTGAACTAGAAGAAACATTGTCTCAGAAGTATGCGCGCTGGGACGAATTAGAAAGTATGCTGGACGATAATCAGCAGTAAATAGGATTTTAAATGAAACGATCTCAGCTAGCCGCCGCCATATTGATGGCAACTGGTAGTTTTTCTGCGGTAGCCGCAACTTATAGTGTAACGCCATTACCACTTCAGGATACCAGTAGAAATACCTTTGCATTGTCTATTGATAACTCAGGTAAAATGATGGCTGCGACGCAGCTCGAATACAACCCACCTATTGACATAGACCAACTTGAAAACGATACCACGTTTTTCGATATCAACGGTGGTCTATTAGAAAACGAAGACGATGTATTAGCGGGTATATTTTCAAACGCAGACTATACACTTATCGTAAATTACTTACTTTCAACAGCCAGTTCACCAGTTGGACAAAAACTAGCGACATACAGAACTTACATTACTGACACAAATGACCAAGAATTGGTCCCAGGATTAGATGTTAAGAATGGTAAGTTTGATAACGACTATTCGTGGTCAGTTTCTGCAAATGGACGCGACAGCATTGCGGGAGATTATATTGTTGGAGACTCTACGGGTTTAGTTATTGTCGAACCTTACGAGAACGAAGATGGTGATGAAATAAATTACACTTACCCAGAGTCTACTATTCAAGGGTTTGTTCAAGCGGGTAACGAATCAAAGCGCCTTCCAGCAGTTGATGATACGCTCGGTGGTTTTTCAGCGGCCCGCGCAATCAACGCCAGCCTACAAATTGCGGGTTTCAGTACGGTAAGTTTTAACGAATCATTAACCACGGCAATAGAAACCTGCGAAGACGATGAAACTTTAGGTGATATACCTGAAAACTACTGTAAATACCTAATTTACAACAGTGAATTTATTTTGCCTGAAATTTCTGATTTCTTTGTATCAAATGCCGCTACCAGTGCTTTTGATTACATATATGCATCAGAAGTAAATGCAACTATTTGGCAAATAGACGTTAATGGTGACGTGATTAGTACGGAAAGTTATCCGTTACTTTTCACCCCGGAAGAAGACAACACTATTTATTTTTACACCTATGCTCTAGACATCAACGACAACGGCATAGCTGTGGGTGAGGGGATGACGGGAGAGTTTATTGGCATAGCTCGCCCAAGTGACTCAACATCGATAGAGTATACTGAAGCTCAGCGTGTAGCTACTGTTTTCCGTAATGGAGAAACTACTGAGTTACTACCACGAGATGAAAACCTTAACAGTCAAGCGTCTGCCATTAATAACAATAACTGGGTAACAGGAACTGTTCTTCGAGCAACTAATGACATTGCTCGCCCTCGTATGTTTGCGTACAACATTGATACCGCAGAGGCATTGTATCCGCAAGGCTTTTTCTCTAGTTCAGGCGTACACGCTAATGCTATCAATAATAACAATATTGTTGTGGGTCGAGCGGAAACTGAAGCGACATCAGATGCAGTTCGCGAGACAAGTGCTTTTATGTTCAATATAGAGACGGAAGAGTTTTTGGATCTAAATGACCTTACTCAATGTGAATCTCCGTATACATTGCTTGAAGCCGTAGATATAAATGACGATAACGAGATTATTGCAAACGCGCGTATTAAGTCGACAAACCGATATGTTACTGGTGAAGAAGTACTTAATGATGCAGGCGAAACTATTCCTGTAGATTCTATTATTGCAGTTAAACTCTCTCCAATTACAAACGGAAGCGTTGACGACTGTAGCGGTACTGATGACGACGAGCAACCTTACGAACGCCAAGGAGCATCAACAGGCTTTATTGGACTACTTGCGGGCATAGCTTTAGTTTTATTCCGCCGCAGAAGATAACAGTTCAATGTAATACACTAAAAAAACCGCTTTCCTCTAAGCGGTTTTTTTATAGCTATAACGTTTAAAAATAGAAATATTTATGACTAAAAAATGTAATATTTATTTCATATAAATCTCATTAACTTACATTTTGTCAATAGATCTATTTCACTTTTTGCTCTTGAACCTAACCCAACTATGACCTATTTATTAATTGTTCAAGAGCGTTTTGCGCCGTTTTACTTACCGAATTAATTGAACTACGAGCCAATCCGCTGTTGATCGTCCAACAATAAAAGAGGCTATTCAATGAAAAGACAAAAACGAGATAAAATGACACGAGCTCATGCCAAAGGGTATCAAGCTGGCATTAGTGGACGCTCAAAAGAAAATTGTCCGTTTCAACAAAATGAAACTCGCTCACAATGGCTAGGAGGTTGGCGAGAAGCCGTAGAAGATAGGCAACTAGGATTTACCGTAAAATAGAACGTAGTTAACATATTCAAAAAAGCCCCATTTAATGGGGCTTTTTACATTCTAAAGAACGATTAGAAATTTGAAGTATCTTGAAACAAACCTACTTTAAGGTCGTTCGCGGTATAAATTACGCGTCCATCAACTTCAACAGTTCCGTCACCTAATCCCATGAACAATTTACGCTTAATCACGCGCTTCATGGTAATACGGTAAGTGACTTTTTTAGCAGTAGGAAGAATTTGACCAGTAAATTTAACTTCACCTACGCCTAGCGCACGACCTTTACCTGGACCACCGCTCCAACCAAGGAAAAAACCTACTAGTTGCCACATTGCATCTAGTCCTAAGCAACCTGGCATTACTGGATCACCCGGGAAGTGACAATCAAAGAACCAAAGTGAAGGATCGATATCTAGTTCTGCAACAATCTCACCTTTACCATGTTCGCCGCCGTCTTCGTTAATAGTAACGATACGGTCCATCATTAGCATATTTGGCGCGGGCAACTGACTGTTACCTGGTCCAAACATTTCTCCGCGACTACAGGCTAGAAGGTCCTCTTTATTAAAACTGTTTTTCTTATCTGACATTAACAACTCGTAGTTTAAAAAATTTTCGGTGGGTAATTTAGCGAACACTTGTACGCTTAACAACTCTGAACAGTGATTTTTCTGACTTAATTCACATGTTACACTCATTCTACAGCTATTGAGAGTTCATGATGAAAGAAAAGTTGCCTAATTCAGAAAAAGTATCGACCTCAAAAAACGCGGAAAAACAAAGGCGATATAGAGAGCGTCAAAAAGAAGCGGGAAATACGCTAGTTCGCGGCTACGTGAAACCTGAAGCCTTACAATGTATTGAGGAAATCCGCGAAAAAACCGGATGGAGTGATAACGAAATCATTTCCAACTCTTTGAGGCTTACTTATGCGGCATACAAATGTGGTCAGATAAAACTTCTTAATGAATGGTTGATTAAAAACGAGCGTTAATTCATCGCTAAATTTATTCCGTATTCTCTTTCACCCAAACTCGGCTTGGACTATCCGCTAGGGTGTGCATTTTTACGATACGTTTTGCCTCTTTTAACACGTCATCCCGTTGTTTGAAGCTCCAAAGCCGCTCGGCATTTAGTTTTCGGTCCTTTTGTATATCTACAATAGGGGCGAAATAGTCACGCGCTATGTCAAAATCCAACATCTGCGCCTCAAGGGGAGGGATGTTGTAGGGTGCATGGCACACGTCTTTGGGTAGGTTTTCTAACTCTGGTAACCATTTTTTGATGAATAACGCTTCTGGATCTAGCCGTTTCGACTGTGTTGCAGGGTTATACAAGCGTACCGTGTGCACACCTGTCACACTGGCCTGCATTTGAATTTGTGGGAAGTGAATCCCCGGTTCAAAGTCCAAAAACTGTTGGGCTAGGTATTCAGCCGCGCACCGCCAATCCACATTTAAATGATGACACAAAAAACTCGTTACCATGGCGCGCATTCTGAAGTTTAAATACCCTGTAGCAGCTAATGCACGCATACATGCATCCACCAACGGGTATCCGGTTTTTCCGTCACGCCAATGAACAAACCTTCGGTGTGACTCTGGGCCATCAATAAAGGGGAAATGGGCGTACGCGCGATTAACCGCTCTAAACTCCATTTGGTGTTCGCTTTCAAATTTTTGTATGAAGTGTGATTGCCATTGAAGCCTAGAACGCAATGCCGTTAATGTGCGGGTCCAATGAGTACCCTTGGCGTTTCCATTGGCTTTCTGCTGCTCGATAAATTGGATCACTTGCCTAATTGTGATGTTACCCCAAGCAAGATAGGGACTAAGGCGTGTGCATGCGGTGCGTGCGTCCAATGGGAATGATATTTTACGATAGTAGTCTTGGCCTCGTCCTTTGAAAAAATCGTACAGCGTATGCCAGGCTCTTCGTTCTCCGCCTACCTGGAAATTTGAGTTGTTCTCTAATGCTGGAGCACCAACCAATGAATTGAGTTTGGTATTTGCCCAATGATTTACTTTCAAACCATTAATATCTGGGTCAAAAGTGGCTTGTTGAGTGACTGACTTCCAGTGTCGATTCCAACCCTGTCTATTTGGTAGACCTCGTTGCACAGCACCGTACGGAGTTTCGGTCCAGGGTATTTGGCGCTCGTTTAACCACTGTCTTACTTGTTTATCTCTCTCAAATGTGACTTTTACGCCTATCTCTTCATGGCTAAATACATGAAGCACAGTAAATTCAGTCATAATGAGATGGAACACATCAATTACATTACCCTCCATTTGCAATACGGCGTTAGCGCCTAACTGTTGGTCTATGTCTTTAAGGGACTGTGCGATAAACTGCAGATGCCGTTGGCTGGTGTGTCGGTCTGCAATGACGTCAGGTTCCCAACAGTAAACCATAATCACTGGCAGACCAGTGTTGATGGCGTTACACAAGGGAACGTGATCTCGTAATCGAAGATCACGTTTTAACCACACCAAAGCGATTTTTGGTTTTACGTTAACCATCGGTTGCGAAACTCACCATTGGGGTCATACATCTGTGTTTGTTTTTCGAGGTTAAATTGACGATATCCTCGAGGATCACAGCCAACACCAGCAAGGTACTGCCAATTTCCCCAATTACTAGCAACATCGTAGTCAAGCAAGCTATGTTCGAACCAAGATGCACCATAGCGCCAGTCAAGATTAAGTTCGTGAACCAAACAGCTAGCCACCAACTGACGCCCTCTATTTGACATGTATCCAGTTGCTGATAGCTGTTTCATGCATGCATCAACAATCTCATAACCGGTATTTCCATCGCACCACCGCTGGAACTCTGATTGTCTGAAATCCGTAGACGGAACCGTTCCATTGATACCATCAAATGCAAACCAGCTTTTAGTATGCCGTTTCTGCAAATGAAGGAAGAAATCACGCCACAGTAATTCAAAATAGATCCAGTAGGTGTTTTCATTCCTCTCTATCGCTTCCTCATATTCGACGAGTGCTTTCAAAATGGTTTTTGGTGAAATACAACCATGTGCGAGCCAAGGAGAAAATTTCGTAGAATGTTCCCAGGTGTCCAGTGCATTCCTGGTTTCTTTGTACACGCTGGCTTGGTGAGAATGTTTAAAGTAGTTATCGAGATGCCTCAAAGCGGCAGATTCGCCACCCGTAAACTGTTTTGTTACTTGGTTATTCGCCGATACATTAGGTGATACGTTATGTAAAAACGGCGGGGGAAGCTGAGTGACCATAGGTGATGGTGCCAGAGCATCGTCAGTACGCTCTAAGCTCTTTTCTAATTTTCGACGAAACGGACTAAAAGTTGCCGGCATATCGGAAATAGAGAAGGGAAGTTCCTTCTCGTCTATCAGTGAGGTTCCTTCGCCTATTATGACCCGAGTGTGCACTAGTATTTCATCAAGTGCTTTAACCTGAACCCTCTCATTGAATCCAGAATGGTCAGTTAGACCAAGGTAAGACACATTATTTTGCTGACAAAACGAAGAAAGCTGAGTAACCGAGTCACCACGAAGTACTAAAAGTTCCTGCCCCAATCGTCGGAGCTTATAACGCAAATCATCTATACTCTCATTTAAAAACTGGGCTCGCCTGTCATTCGGTAAAACCGGCTTTGTCGAAAACACGTCTTCAACCGTTCGGTATTCTTTTTCTGCTGCCATTACGTACACGAAAGCCAGCTCTTCAACATGTTCGCAAAGTTGTGACAGTGCCGGTAAGTCATGAGTTCGCAGGTCGTTTCTAAACCAAAACAGCCCACGAATAGGTTGAGTTGATGAAATTTTTACCACTTAGTGTCAATTTCTCGTTTATTAGCCGAATCAATGAAACTCAATACGAGAAAAACACGTAAAAAGGTTAGTGATAATTATATTTAATATATTGAGGTATTAGTGACTAACGCCATAAGTGTGATGTGGTTCAGGCAAGACTTACGCATTAACGATAACCCCGCTTTACACGCAGCCTGTGAATCGGGTGATGTTATTCCCGTTTATATCATTGATACCGACACTCCAGAACAATTCCAAAAAGGCGGTGCCAGCAACTGGTGGCTTCACCACAGCTTAACCTCGCTCAACCAGAGTCTGGACGGGAATCTACAAATCTTTGTTGGTAGTGCTAAAAAGATTATTCTGGAATTGATGGATGCTTTTGGTGCCAGCAGAATATTCTGGAACCGCTGTTATACACCATGGGAAATGGAGCGAGATAGGGGGCTAAAAACGGCGTTAAAGGGAAGTGGGTTTATCGCGAAAAGCTTTAACGGCAGCCTACTTTGGGAACCTATGGACGTGCTCAAAAAAGACGGTACACCGTACAAGGTCTTTACGCCTTATTACCGAAAAGGTTGTTTGGGAGCGCAATCACCAAGAGTGCCCATGGGAGTTCCATCAAATATTAAGTTTGCCGAAATAGAACAC
>JALUXV010000226.1 GCA_027013165.1 Alteromonadaceae bacterium | reverse complement strand
TGTTATCACCACTTTCCGACCCGACGATGTAGTCGATGCATCGCGAGAAGATATTGTAAATAACATTGCTCGTTTGGGTGAAATTACAGGTGAAGACACCGAAACTTGGCAGGGTTACCTGAACGCAATAAGAGCGCGTCGAGCTTTTTTCAGAGAACATGGCGCAACAGCAACCGACCACGGTCACCCTACGGCCCGCACCGCAGATCTTTCGCTATCAGAATGTGAAAGCCTTTTCGCAAAAGTTCGCAGTGGTGAGAGCAACGCAGAAGAGCAAGAACTTTTCCGTGCCCAAATGCTAACAGAACTGGCCGGCATGAGCATTGAAGATGGCATGGTGATGCAAATTCACCCCGGTTCATTCAGAAATCATAATTCCACTCTGTTTACTCAATTTGGTCGAGACAAAGGTCACGACATTCCAATGCAAACAGATTATGTAAGCTCACTTCGTCCGCTGTTGAGCAAATACGGTAACAACCCAGCGCTCAACATTATTCTGTTTACCCTTGATGAAACTACTTACAGCAGAGAACTTGCGCCACTGGCGGGTCATTACCCTTGTTTGAAGTTAGGTCCTGCTTGGTGGTTCCACGACAGTCCAGAAGGTATGTTGCGCTTCCGCCATCAGGTAACGGAAACCGCTGGCTTCTTCAATACAGTTGGATTTAACGACGACACTCGCGCGTTCTTGTCTATTCCCGCACGACATGATGTTGCAAGAAGAATCGACTGTCGATTCTTAGCGCAAATGGTTGTAGAGCATCGCATCAGTGAAACGGAAGCGCAAAGTATCGCTTATAAATTAACTTACGAACTAGCGAAAAACGCGTACAAATTGGGGTAATTAGGATGTCTTGCCTGTCTAAAAATACATTGTCACAGTTGCCAGCAGAAGTCATTGCACCGTCTTATGACTTAGACAATACCGAGTGCGGCATAGTACATATTGGGCCTGGTGCGTTTCATCGAGCTCATCAAGCTTATTATACCGAACTCGCTTTGTCCTATGGCGGCAATTGGCGTATACACGGCGTGTCTATGCGCAGTGCAACGCTGAAACAAAAACTGGCTAAACAAGATAATTTATATACGTTATCTGTACTCGACAACGAACCTTCGATGCAAATTATCGGCGCCATAAAATCACTTTCAGTGTTGGCGACCGACAGGCAAGAAATCAATGAAATACTGTGTGCACCTACGACACACATTATTACTCTCACCGTCACTGAAAAGGGCTACTGCCTGAATCAACACGGCGACCTCGATCAGGCTCACAAAGATATCGTTCACGACTTGGCAAATCCTGAAACACCAATTAGCGCCGTTGGTTTGTTGGTACAAACACTGAAAACCCGTCGTGCACTTGGTCATTCACAACTAACCATTATTAGTTGCGACAACGTTGCAGATAACGGTAAAAAGCTTAAAAAAGCTGTGGTTGGCTTTGCCAGACTAGTGGACGATAGCTTAGGCGATTGGATAGAGGCGAGTATTGCTTTCCCATGCACCATGGTTGACAGTATAACTCCTGCAACCGATGATGCCTTTCTAACTGCTACCAATACAAACCTAGGTTTAGAAGACCAATGGCCAATTCAGCGAGAAGCATTTACTCAGTGGGTTGTTGAAGACACCTTCTCTGGCCCGCGCCCTGCATGGGACAAAGTAGGTGTAACCTTCACTAACGACGTAAGCTTTTTCGAAAAAGCGAAGTTGAGGATACTTAATGGTACTCACTCAACTTTGGCTTATGTTGGCAGTCTATGTGATAAGGAAACGGTTTTTGAAGCTATATCATCACCAACTATCAGAAGCCTAATTGAAAAACTCCTTAACACAGAAATTATCCCTTCTTTAGGAGATAACAGCCAAATTGACCTTCAGGCTTACGCACAAGAGATCATCGCTCGTTACGAGAATAAGCACATTAGACATTTGCTGTCACAAATTGCTTGGGATGGCTCACAAAAGTTACCTTTTAGAATACTCGATACCGTGCGAGACAATATAAAGCTTGGACTTCCTTTTAAGCTGCTGAGCGTTCCAATTGCCGCTTGGTTAGTATTTTTGTGCAAGAAATCAGTCAATGGCGAAGCCATTACTGACCCTAAAGCTGACGAGTTCACCGCCCTCGCCAAGGAATGTGAGTATGTTCCCTCTGTATTTGCAGAAGCTGTGTTGAACGACACGTCTATATTCGCTGAGCTCAGTGATTTTGAGCAGTTTAAACATCTTGTTCTCGAACACGTCAAAACCCTCTCTCAGCTCTCACAAGAAGGTTTTATACAGGGATTAGAAGACATATTATGAAAAGTACATTTAACCTAATGCGTGGTGTTCCACTTCTACCAATTGTACAACCTAAAAATGTGGTTCAGGGTTTAAAGACTGTTGAAGCCATTGCCAATAGCGGCTTAAGAAACATTGAAGTTGTTAGAAGAACAGCAGCGGCTTTCGAAGCACTGTCAGCAATGAGAAAGCACTTTCCAGAACTGAACATTGGTATGGGCACTTTGATGAATAGTTCTCATATTCACGAAGCTTTAGACGCTGGTGCACAGTTTTTAGTAACACCAACAGCAACCCCTAAGTTGCTGACTTCATTAGTTGCAAGTAATGCTCCGTTTTTACCCGGAGTTGCTGGCCCGTCTGATATTCTAACCGCTTATGAATCTGGCGTACGTGAAATGAAATTGTTTCCAGCGCACTTAAGTGGTGGACCAGACTTTATTAAAGCCATAGGAAGTGTATTTAACGACGTGACTTTCTGCCCTACTGGCGGTGTTAATTTGAACAATGCCGATAGTTATCTCGCCCTCGACAACGTAAAAGCTGTTGGTGGTACTTGGATGATACCAGCGCGAGATGTAAACGACGGAAATTGGCTGTCTATCACACAACGCTGCAAAGACAGTGTTGCACTTTTCAGTGAGGTTGCAGCGTGAAGCGAATCATTATTTTTGGCGAATGTATGGTGGAACTAAGAACACAGCATGGCGACACGCTAGCCAAAAGTTTCGCAGGTGATACCTATAATACCGCCGTCTATTTCAAACGATGTTTACCCGTTTCGTCAGTGAGTTACCTTACTGCCATAGGTGCTGATTTCTTATCAGACGAACTCCTGTTAAAAATGGGAGAGCAAGAAATCAATACGGATTTAGTCTTTCGTTCTAATGATCTCAACCTAGGCTTATACATGATTAGGAATGACGACCACGGAGAGCGTACTTTTGGGTATTGGCGTTCACAATCAGCGGCGCGTCAAACCATGCATCTACTTCCTGACATGAAGATTGACGGTGATTGGTTTTACTTTAGTGGTATTTCTATCTCTATCCTAGATATCGAACAGCGCAACATGTTGTTTTCATTAATCGAAAAACTCAAAAAAGACGGCTGTCGAATAGCTTTCGATCCGAATTATCGTCCGTTGCTTTGGGAAAACGAAGAAGCGGCTCAGGAGTGGATTGGAAAAGCTTACGCATGTGCCGACCTAGCATTTCCTGGTGGAGACGATCATTTAATGTTGTTTGGACACACCTGCGCTGATGACATATTTACTTATTTAGCTGATAAGCAAATCGGTGAAATTGTTATGAAAAATGGGTCTGTAGGGGTTCATATTCTCACAGAAGGCAAACAATGTATTGTACCGGTAGAGCGAGTAAGTGCTGTGGTAGATACAACGGCTGCCGGAGACGCATTTAATGCAGGTTATATGTCTGCGCGTTTAGCCGGTAAAAGTTCAGTAGAGAGCGCTAGCTTTGGCGCAAAAGTGGCTGCAACTGTGATTACTTACCCCGGCGCGATTATTTCTGAATCTGCGTTCAAGTCTCATATCCCCCCCATTCAATAACTATTCTGAAATTAGGGGCAGCAAAAGCTGCCCTTTCTTTTTTTACAAGGTATCTCTGTACACAAATTCCGACAAGCTCAGCTCTTGCCGCTGTAGCTCCCTAACGAACAACTGAGCAATTTTAGCGGCTCCTACTGTGTTCAGGTGCGTGTTATCCGTTTTACCCTCGGGATAGCGCGTATAAAGATCTGGCGGAACTTTGATGAAATAGTGATTGCTGTCTGGCTCTCCTATTTCTGCCAAAAAGTTACAGCTCAACGTATTCATTGGAATAAAATCTACATCTTCCAATTCTGCGACCTGTCTAGCAGCATTAGCATATTCAGTAAGCGTTCGCTTCAACTGCCCTTCTTCATCAAAGTGGCGACGACAAATAGAGCTAGCAATCATTGGTGTCGCGTCTTTTGCTCTTACATCACGAATAAACTGAGTTAAGTATTCTGGATACGCTGTTTTCACATCGGCATAACGCGCAGGATCAGACGCTTTTTGGTCATTATGACCAAACTGTATCAACACATAGTCACCCGCTCTAAGCTCAGACAACATTCTGTTCCAACGCCCTTCATCAACGAAGCGTTTTGTACTGCGCCCATTGGCCGCATGGTTAAACACTCGAATAGTAGGAGACAAATACTCTGGAAGTAGCTGCCCCCAGCCACGCTCAGGATAGGCCAAATTTGGCTTATCAGACATGGTTGAATCACCCACTAAATGCAGCGTTACTGGCGCTTGCGTAGACGTTGGTGTATGTGCAAACGATAGTCCACACCAAGTAGCAAAAATTGCAGTAATTAACTTCTTCATTTTTATTACACTCTAAAACAAAAAAGGCCATCAAATACATGATGGCCAAAACACACCCGTTTTCACGGAACACAATTACTACATGGTATAACGAGCACCCAAGAAGAACTGTCGACCTGTTTGGTTATATTCACGCATTAAGTTGAGTGAACCATCACCAGTAGTGAACAAACGCTCATACTCGTCGGTCGCATTAATTACTTCAAAGGTAAAGGTTAGATTCTCACTAAAGTTATAGAAAGAAGAGAAATCAACCTGCGTAGGCCCAGTTGTGCCGTGAGCTACGTTACCGTTACTTCCGGTAAAGTCAGTGATGTAATCGTCACGCTTATTAACTGAAACACGTGCGCCATAAACATCTGTTTCATAGTACAAAGTAAAGTTATACGACTTCTCACTTGTACCTTCTATTTCATCGGCATTTACGTGAGTATAGTTAGATACAATACCCATGTTTTTAAATGCACCTGGTAAGAAGTTAAATGGCTGTTGATAAATTAGCTCATAACCGCTGATAGTTCTTTCGTCAGCATTAATTGGGCTACTGTGCTCATAAGCAACGGTACGAGGGTCAAGCGCGATTTGTGGATCGTACTGAGGGTCGCTGTCAATAAAGGCATAATAAGCTGGATCTACCAAACGCTCTTCAGACGCTCTTACAATCCAGTTATCAATGTCTTTGTAGAACACGGTGGCAGCAAGTAACGCTTCGTCATCGAAGTACCATTCAACACCAAAATCAACGTTGTTTGACGTAAATGGCGTTAAGAAAGGATTACCTACACTAACCGACCCGTTGATGTAATCAAATCTTGGATTACCTGGGCTCATTGAGTTTAAGCTTGGACGAGTCATAGACTGAGTTAAGCCCAAACGAACGATAATGTCATCAGTAGCTTCAAGCGCTAAATTAACCGCAGGAAGGAAGTTACTGTAATCATTTTCAATAGAAACTGCGTCGCCATCAACAAAACCTTCAGAGGTTGTTGTGGTTTTAACGTAACGAACACCATAGTTTGCGCGAAGCAACATATCGGAAATTTCGTAGCTAGTGTCTAACTCAATGTAAGCCGCTTGTGTTTCTTCACCCACTTGCCAGCTTTGGTTTGTACGCGGTGTCCAAACAACATCGAGTAGTTGAGCATTGATTGCGTCAAAATCAGCAACAATGAACGGAGACAAATTGCCATCGAAGCCGTGACCATAGTCATCTACAGGCATCATTTCAGCATAACCTACCGCAGTCGCTTGGTCAGGGAAGCCATTAATTTGCTCTTCACTATAAGTTACGGTTCTATCGTTAAACGCTAAACCGGTTCTAATAGTCACATCGTCAGCAAAGTACGTAGCGTCAATTTTTACTGTGTCATTTTCACGAAGTACGTCAGTTGCGCGAAGACGACCGTCACTAAGGTTATAGTTGCTTGCATCATTAACATCGTAACCATAAGTCACATCAGGAGCGTTAATATTGTTGCTAAAGTCAAAACTAAAGGTAGTAGGTTGCAGTAGCGTCATGTTGTAGCGATATTGCTCTGAACGAGCATCTGACTCTGCGGTACCAGCCATGGCATTGATCTTCAAGCTTTCAGAAGGGAACCACTCACCAGACAATACAAATTGACTAAAGTCAGTAGTTGACTCTTGGCGACGACTCTCTATACGAGATTTAATTCCTTCGTATGTACCTGCTAACACTTGCTTGCCGTTGGGGTGAACCGTAATGGCTGTAGGAGTAATTTCATCGAAAGTACTTCTAAACATGTGGAAGAAATTATACATAGTACGAGTATTGTCTAGCGTTGATACTAAACCGTCTAACGTAATAGTTAAGTCGTCTGTTGGAGCCCATTGGATTGCACCCGTAAAACCAACGCGTTCTTGTTCGTTGCCGAAATAGTCAGGACGCGGTAAGCGCGGTGTCCACAAACAGTTGATAGGATCTACCGCTTGACCATCGTCTTCGCAAGCTCCTACATCAGGGGTTCCAGTAACAACGGTATTGGATGTATCAGCGAACAAACCACCGCCATCTCTAACAGGTGTAGTCCAGCGAACAGTGCCGTAGCCTTCTTGTCTTACTGTACGCTCTGAAACCGCAGCAGAGAAAAGCACACCTACGGTACCATCCATAAACTGATTACTTACCATAATCGCAGCTCTTGGATCTGTCTCTTCGGTGTTGGTGTTATAACCGCCTTGTGCTGAGGCAACTAATTTAAAGCCTTCGTAATCAAAAGGTTTAGCAGAGTAGAGATCTACCGTACCTGCGATACCACCTTCTTCCATAGACGCTACAGGTGATTTTTGAATGTCTACACGATTAAACAACTCAGATGCAAATACGTTAAAGTCGAATCCACGGCCACCGTTTACACCGCCACCAGAATCCGTACCATCTGTACTTGCAGGAACTTCCATACCATTAAGCGTTGTACGAGTGAAAGATGGCCCAAGACCACGTAAGGTAATATTACGACCTTCACCACCTTCTCTTCCAATAGCTACGCCTGGTACCCTTTGAATCGATTCTGCGATGTTTAGGTCAGGGAACTTACCGATATCCTCAGCAACAATTGATTCCTTGTTGTTGACCGACGTGCGCTTTTCCATGAGTGATCTATTCAAAGAGCTTCGGAAACCCGACACCTCTATCACTTCCATAGCATTGGCATCTGGGGTACTGGAATTAGTATCATTTTCTTGTGCAATGGCTGACGCACCTGATAGAGCGAACGCTATAAGTACTGCCAACTGTTTTCTTCTGTGTGTCATTGGTTTTCTCTCCGCTGTTCTAGACAAAGCAAGAATCGAGTGCGAGTAAGCAACATGCTACGTGTTAACTAGGCATAAACATATGCCACCGAAGGTCAAATAATTACAAAAGTTTAAACGGTCTCTAAGCAATTATTTATTATGACCTAGTGTTAATCCCCGTATATGTTGCCCTAACTTGTGCAGGGTATATGTGTTGCACTCAGTTGCAATGTCTTAAAAAGAAAAAGGTTTTTGCTATTAGCAAATTACTACACTGTCCTTTTCCAACTCAAACGCAAGCCTATACTAACAACCTTAGGTTTACATTTGATTTACATCGTAACGATAAATGCTACCGGTGGCAACACTTTTTTCACAATGTTAATATTTGTTTTCGAGAAAAGTTCAAAACCAACTCGAAAATTTTTCCCTAAAACCTCTATCAATAATGAGAATAGTTAATATTTATGGCAACAAATTCATGAAGTTAACTGAAATCAGCCATAATCATACCACGTAAACGGAATGTAAAATAAATCTCGATCCTAAGTTGACATTTACAATACCAACCATCATTATGCTACCGGTAGCACCCAATGTTCATTAATTGTTATTTTAGAGGTATTCGTTATGTTCAAACTCTTGCTGAATCGGCTATTCCTCATTGTCTTGTTATCTACTGCTGGTAGCGCGTGCGCTCAAGCTCCCTCACCGTTAGACAACACCCAGCCTTGGGCTGTAAGAATGATAGAATCTGAAATGATAAGATTCCCAGAGTCTTGGCAGATAGATTGGGACGAAGAGCCTCAGTGGGACTATATACATGGCTTAAATTTACTCGGTTTCTCTAAAGTTTATCAACAAACAAAAGACCCTAGATACCTAGCCTATATCGATAGTTACTACGATATGCTTATTGAAGAAGACGGTACAATCAAAACGTATGTTAGAGAAAAATTTAACATTGATATGGTTAACCCAGGCAAAGTTTTGTTTTTCTTATACGACGTCACTGGAAAAGAAAAATATAAAAAAGCTGCGGCAATTTTACGCCAACAGTTAGTCGACCACCCGCGCACTGAGCAAGGCGGCTTTTGGCACAAAAAACGCTATCCTCATCAAATGTGGCTCGATGGCTTGTACATGGGGGCACCGTTTTACGCAGAATACATTGTTCGCTGGGGCGACATGAAAGAATTAGAAGATGTATTTCTTCAGTTTGAATTAATCGAGGCGAATCTTTACGACGAGACAACTGGATTACCTCGTCACGGCTGGGACGCTTCTCGCGAGCAAGCTTGGGCCGACAAAGACACTGGCTTGTCACCGAATCACTGGACTCGAGCCTTAGGCTGGTATGCTATGGCTATGGTTGACGTGTTAGAGATTGTGCCAGAACAGCATCCTAAAACCGCTTGGTTACAAGCACGTTTTCAAAAGTTCATTGATGCCACAGTAAAGTATCAGCACGTTTCTGGTAACTGGTATCAGGTTACTGATTTGGGCCACAGAGAAGAAAACTATTTAGAAGCGTCTGGTACAGCAATGATCACCTATGCTATCGCCAAAGGTGCGAAACTTGGCTTTTTACCTTCCGACTATCTGCATTTCGCTGAAAAAGGTTTCGCCGGCATGATTGACCAAATGATTAGTGTCGATCCAAACACCAATATCATTAGCCTAGATAACACATGCCGTGTTGCAGGCCTTGGTGGTAACCCGTACAGAGATGGATCTTTCGAGTACTATATGAGCGAGCCAGTTAACTCTAACGACCCTAAAGGTGTAGGGCCATTCATTTTAGCCGCCTATTACTTGTCACTATAGCAGTATTGACTTCGGAGAGTTTGAGATGTCTATTAAAATCGATCGTCGTTCGGTGATTAAAGCAGGAGCTGCAACCTCTTTGTTGTCTACCTTAGGCTTACTAGGTGGGTGTAGTGGAGCTGTAACACCAAGCGACCAAGTACGCACCCAAGAACAATGGGACGCTGAAGCCAATCTCATCAGAGAGCGCATTAACCCACCAACGTTTCCCGACTACACGGTAGAAATAACAGCGTTTGGCGCCCAAGAAGATGTTACAGATTCTACCACCATAAAAGCAATCAACGAGGCGATCGAACACGTTTCGCAGCAAGGTGGTGGCAAGGTTGTTATCCCCAAAGGGCTATTTTTCAGCCAAGGCCCTGTTCATCTTAAGTCAAACGTTAACTTACACGTGTCAGAGGGAGCCACACTGCTTTTCTCAACAACACCAAGCGACTATCTGCCCTATGTGTTAACTCGCTGGGAAGGCATGGAATTAATGGGCTACTCACCACTTATTTACGCTTACCAGCAAACTAACATCGCGATAACAGGTAAAGGTACCATTGACGGTGGCGGCGCTGCGGATAACTGGTGGCCGTGGAAAGGAAAGTGGAAAACTGCGCCTTGGGGCGACCACCCAGTGGAGAACCAAAAATTCACACGCCAAGCGCTAATGAAGATGGTAGAACAAAACGTCCCACCCCAGGAGCGCGTATTTGAGTCTAACTACCTTCGTCCGCCAATGATACAGCCGTACAGCTGTGACAACGTGTTAATTGAAGGCGTAAGTATTGTTCGTTCACCGTTTTGGTTAGTTAACCCAGTGCTTTGCAAAAATGTAACGGTTAAAGATATCTATTGTAAAAGCTATGGTCCAAACTCCGACGGCTGTGATCCAGAAAGCTGTACCGATGTTTTAATTACTGGTTGTGTTTTTGACACTGGAGACGACTGCATCGCCATTAAGTCAGGCCGTAACAATGATGGTCGCCGTGTTAATGTTCCCACCGCTAACATTATTATTGAAGACTGTGAGATGAGAGCCGGACACGGTGGCGTGGTTATTGGCAGTGAAATATCCGGAGGTGTAAACAACCTTTATGCACAGCGTTGTGTAATGAGTAGCCCAGATCTCGATCGAGGGATCCGCATTAAGACAAACAGCGTACGTGGCGGACACCTTAAAAACCTCAACTACCGCAATATCACTATCGGGCAAGTAAAAGATGCCATCGTGGTGAATTTTTTCTATGAAGAAGGCGATGGCGGCCCCTTCCCTCCCATTCTAGAAGACATTAGCATCGAGGAATTGAAGGTAGAAAATGCTAATCGAGCCTTTATGCTTCGAGGGTTCAGTCACACGCCAATTTCTGGGCTTACCCTTGCAAATGTGAATATAGACAATGCAACAAGTGAGTCTGTAGTAGAAAACGTAACCGGTTTAACAACTCACAACGTTATTATTAATGGCGAATCTGTTAGTTTTGAAGGTAGCTAACGTGCAGTCTAAATTCTCACTCTTCCTTCTTATCTTGACTATGATCGGCTCAGTTAATGCTGAGCCCAACCTTTCGACAAATGTTGTCCAGCAACCAAGCCCTTCTGCCAATGCAATTGTCAGCGTGTCGGGCCACGACGCCAATGTTCCCGTGTACTCAACCATTACGGCAGCTATTAACGCCATTCCACTTGAACGAGAGGGTGTTTGGACAATATCAATATCTCCCGGTCACTATAACGAACGCGTAGTTATTAATAAGCCTTTCGTACACCTACAAGGACAAGGTGAGCAATCAACTCATATAAGTTTTAATAGATATGCAGGGCAGCGAGTTAGCGACGATTCCGATGAAACATGGGGTACGGGCCGAACTGCAAGTGTAGAGATAAATGCATCTAACGTAACCTTATCTAACCTGAGTATCAGTAACAGCTTTGACTACCCTGCCAATGAATTACTTGAACCTAATTCACCCGCCAAACTAAAAGGTACTCAAGCGGTTGCGTTGAAAATAAACGACGACACCGATTTTATATTTCTGCACAACGTCTCATTGTGGGGATATCAGGATACTCTGTACGTAAGAGGAAACCGAACTTACATGTTAGGCGGTAGTATTGCCGGTCATGTGGATTTTATCTTTGGTGGTGGCACTGCGCTGTTCGAATCGGTAGATATAATATCTCGCAAAAAGCACGATTATGGAGACTTTGCTGGCTATATTACCGCTCCCAGCACCTTGAACACTCGCCCCTTCGGTTTAACATTCTTAGGGTGTAAATTACTGCGAGAAGACGGTGTTCTAGCCAATAGCATTGCACTGGGGCGACCTTGGCATCCAACGACAACCTTTGCAGATGGCCGATACGCAAACCCATTCGCTGAAGGTAAAACCACTTTCTTAATGACCTACATGGATGAACATATCGCGCCCATGGGCTGGACGACAATGTTTGGGAAGTCTATTGATGGCACGAGAATCCAATTTGACCCGTTAACCCAAGCCCGCTTTGCAGAATTTGGTAGCTATGGGCCTGGTGCCACTGCTCCCCCTAGCCGCCCTCAACTAACGGAAGAAGAGGCGAGCTTTTATACCAAACAGGCTATTCTAGCTGGCTGGAACCCATTAGCTGAATCAGAAGCGTCTGGCCGCTAGACTACCCAAAGGCTTAGCCAAACTTTCTGGTGGCTCTGTGAAATATGCAGGGCCTGTATCTGTCATATAAATACAGTCTTCTAAACGCACACCAAACTCACCTGGAATATAAATACCTGGCTCATTTGAAAAACACATGCCTTTGGTAAGTACAGTAGATTCGCCGCGTACAAAGTTCACGCTTTCGTGGCCTTCCATTCCAATACCATGGCCCGTTCTGTGACTTAACCCCGGTAGGGCGTAGTCTTTTCCATAACCTTGGGTGTTGTAATATGCGCGAACCGCATCATCAACTGCTCCTGCCGGCATACCTAGTTTAGCAGCAGTAAAAGCCACATTTTGACCTTCTCGCACGGTGTTCCAAACATCCACCACTTTTTGCGACGGCGTACCTACAACAAATGTACGGCTAATATCCGATTGATACCCATGAACCGCACAGCCGCTGTCCATTAAAACGACTGAACCTTCGCGAATCGTCTGATGAGCTTTGGTGCCATGGGGGTACGCGCTTGCATCATTAAACAATGCCATCGCCCACGTTCGGCTGCCACCTAGCTGTTGCTGCGCAGTGTTCATCAAGCCTTTGACTTCACTTTGGCTCATACCAACTTTTAATTGGCTATACACAAATTCATAGGCTTTGAGTGTGATCTCATTGGCCTTATGCATAAGCGCAAGTTCATTTGCCGATTTATACATGCGACAGCCTAAAGTTATGGCTTCGGCTGGTACTAATTCCATATGACCGGCCTCGGACTGTAGACCACTCACTACAAAATATCGCACACTGTGCTCAATACCCAACTTACCAGACGTTATACCCCGAGATTTCAGAATTTCATTAACAAGCTTGAAGGGGCTTTCGTGTTCTTGCCATACATGTACATCATCGCCTACTTGCAATGACTCGAGTACACTGGGCTTTTCAAAGAAAGGGGTAACTACCGCAATATCACCTTTTTGAGGAATAACTAACGCGGTTAAACGCTCACTTCGCCACCACTGAAGACCACAAAAATAATCCATTGCCGCACCGGGTTCTACAAGAATGGCCGAAACCCCTTGCTCTTCCATAAGTGACTGGGCTTTTTTAATCCGTGCTTTTCTTTCATCCGCAGAGATTGGCACGCTATTAGAAGTAATGGGGGTTAAAGTGGAAGCATCAGCAGGCGACATTACACCAGCACCAGCCATTGCCGAGATGGGGGCGAGTACTGCACTAAGGCCTGTTAATCTAAGAAAATCTCTTTTGTTCATTATTGTGCTCCGATTTCTTTGTTTTACTAGGCCCACATTACCAGAATCGCCCCTAAAGCGATGAGCAGCAGCCCAATAACATCCTGCCGATTTATGTTGTCTTTCAGCCAATAATGCGCCAAGAGTAACGTTAATAACACCTCTATTTGGCCGAGTGTTTTAACATATGCGACGTGCTGCATCGCCATAGCGGTAAACCATCCAATAGACCCCAAACAGCTCACGGTACTTATAGCTAATACCTGCCCTTTATTGGCAATCATTTGCAAGAAAGTGTTGGGCTGGGTAAGTGCAATATAAACACTTAAACCAATAGATTGAATGAGTAAGATAATAAGTAGTACCCAGCCTGCGGCATGAAAGGTGGGTATGTCTAGAAGCTTACTGGCCTCTCTTACTAACAAGCTGGTAAGTGCAAAACAGGTACCGCACGCCAAACCTATAAGCATAGTTTTTACGCTAGGTAGGCGTTTGTTCTCGCCCATACTCATGATAATAACCGCAATGGCTCCAACGACAATACCTAACCAACCTATGGTATTTAAGTGGCTACCAAAAAACAGCGTACCAAGAATTCCTGCCACTATGGCTTCACTTTTAGCCAGCCCAGCCCCAATGGCAAAATTCTTCTGCCGCAGCAATACCACCATCAAAAATGTTGCGGCAATTTGAAATATGCCTGCAAGCAGGACGATACCTAAAAAACTGACACTAAAGGATGGTACTGGCTGATTGGAATAGGTGTATAAACCTGTCAAATACACACCAGCGATAGGTGCAGCAAGAATAAAACGGGAAAGGGTTACACCTATACTGTTAACCTGCCCAGTCAGTCGACTTTGAAGTGCATTTCTTACGGTTTGTAACGTTACCGCCCAACACGTAAAAAACACCCACATTTAAAGGCCCATCGCGTGGCTTACAAAGGCATGCTTAACGGCTGAGAGTTTATCTGTGGCAGCAAGCCCCACGCCTCGAATAAGCTTTTTCAATGGATGACTACCATCAAACAAGTAGGCAAAACCATCCATAGCGGCAATCATTTTTACTGCTTCGGTTTTTCTCGCTCTCTCAAACTCTCGTAGGTGTTTTAGTAAGCCAATATCTTTTTGTTGCTCGTACAAACGAGCAATCAAATTTGCCAAACACAGCGCATCTTGCATACCTAAATTAGCACCTTGTCCGGCTAGTGGATGAATAGTGTGCGCAGCATCACCAATAATGACTACGCCATCTTTTGCCCATTGTCTTGCGTAACGCATAGTCAATGGAAAGTCCGAACGTTTGGTTTCTAGAGACAAGCTTCCTAATACACCATTTGACGCCACGTAAAGGGCATTGCAGAAACTTGTGTCATCAAGGCCCATAAGCTCAACGGCTTTTTCTGACTGCTGTGACCATACAATAGAACATACATGTGGGTCTGCCATAGGTAACAAAGCCAAAGGACCCGTTGATGTAAATGCTTGTCTTGCTACATTTTCGTGAGGGAGGTCTGTGCGCACATTAGCAACAATGGCTAGGTGATCATAACCTTTAAACGTGAGTGGAAAGCCAGCTTGCTTTCTTACGTACGAGTTAGCCCCATCAGCCCCCACCAGCAAGCGGCAGGTAACGATATCATCGTCACTCCCCTGCTCTTGCGACATCATTAACATGGTTTGTTGTGGACTTGGCAGCACTCTATCAATTTTGCCATTTATCACGGTGACATTGGGCAGTTGTTCCACCCGCTGGGCCAACGCATTGACCAACGCTTGGTTCTCAACAATAACCCCCAATGAATCTTGAGCTAGCTCACTGGCGCTAAAATGAATATCGCCGAAGCTGTCTTTGTCCCACACATGCATTTCACCGTAAGGGTTGACTCTGTCGTGCTGAATCAACTGCCACGCGCCAGTTTGCTCCAGTGCATTAATGTTGCCTTGATTAATGGCGCTTACCCTTGCTGTGGGCTTGTCTAATAAAGGCGTTGTTAACGGCCCATTGTTAATTACAGCAACTGAGCATGGGGTATCTTTTAACGCAAGGGCAAGGGTTAACCCCACAATTCCACCGCCAACTATAGCTACGTCAACATGTTGCATAATGGTTTTACATTCCTTTAGTGAACGTATGTGTACCAAAACCCGTGGTTTGGCGCACAAAGGCCGATTTGGCAGATTTAATAGCGCTTAGTCCAAGTAAAGCAGCATTGCGCCCCAATACCATTGGTAGGTAATCATTCGAAAATACTCTCACTAGGGTATCTGTGAGGCTTATGGTTGCGCTTCTATCTTTTTGCCTAGTTTGCGAATAGGCTTGTAGAACAGCGTACTCACCAGGATCACTCGCTGAAGCAAGGGTATTTACTAAACCTGTAATATCTCGAAGCCCCAAATTAAACCCCTGTCCGGCGATAGGGTGTAAGCTTTGTGCTGCATTGCCTACTAGCACTACTCTATGACTCGTTATACTTTCTGCATAACGCAATGCTAACGGATAGGACACGCGATCACTCACTCGAAGAATTTGCCCCGCGCGATAACCAAAGGCCTGTTGCAATGCGTGGATAAAGTTGGCGTCAGACAAAGACAATATCTCGTCTTTTTGAGCACTGTCTACCGTCCACACCACTGAGAAACCAGTACCCTGTGAAACTATTCCATTAATATCACAATCGTAAGGCAAGAACGCGAGCGGCCCTGAATTGGTAAAACGTTCGAACGCAGAAAATTCGTGTGGCTTGGCTGTATGTAAATTGCAAATAATAGCAGTCTGCCCGTAGTCTTCCGTTGTACGGCTTATACCTACACTGTCGGAAAGGGGCGAACGTCCACCATCGGCTAATACAACGCATTTAGCGTGTAACGTTTCGCCGGAAGACAAGACAACCTCGGCATAGTCTGTAACACGAGTGACCGAAGTTACCGATACGGGTTGATAATGCTTAAAACGGGATTCCGGTGATGTGGTAAGGGATTCTCCAACAAGTTTTGTCAGTGCGCTTAGTGACACTACTTGCCCAAAGCTATCAAGACCATAGTCTTGGCAATGAAGGTCAGTTAGCCCCAACCAGCCTTTGTCTGATACTTCGATATGCTTTATCGCACCAAGATTCTGTTGTTGCAATTTTTCAAGTGCAATTCCGAAAGCGTGAAGCTCATCTACCGTGCGCTGTGCGAGGGCAATTACCCGTTTATCTTGCGCTGGGCTGATATGATTATCGGGTGCGACCTCATCAAGCAAAGCTATAGAAAAGTCAGTACTTTCTACTAGTCCTTTAGCTAATACATTGCCTACAACGCCACCGCCAACAATAACCACATCTATGCAATTCAACCTAGGCTACCTTCCATCAACTGCTCAATTTGTTCCACGGTTTTCGGTACATCACTGGTGATTACATCGGCACCCGTCGCCGTAATCACCACGTTATCTTCAATACGAATACCAATGCCCTTGTATTGACTGGGAACATCAGCATCATCACTAATATATATTCCAGGCTCGATAGTCAAAACCATTCCCGGTTTGAACGGTCTGTCCTCTCCCTTGATTTTGTATTCACCCACATCATGAACATCTAATCCAAGGTAGTGACCAATGCCGTGCATGTAAAACTGCTGCCACGCCTTTGACGCTAAGTTTTCTGCCACGCTGCCTTTGAGTACTCCCAAGGCCACTAAACCCTGAGTAATTACTTCAACACTGCATTGCATGGCTTCTGGTAAAGTGATGCCCGGCCCTACCATAGTGAGTACCTTTTCCTGGGCAGCTAGCACTATCTCGTAAAGAGCTTTTTGTGGTTCGCTAAATTTACCCGACACCGGAAAAGTTCGACTAATGTCCGCAGCATAACCCAAGTATTCGGCGCCTGCGTCGATCAGGATCAAGTCACCGTCACAAATCTGTGCATTGTTTTGGGTGTAATGCAAAATACAGCCATTGCTACCAGCGCCAACAATAGTGCCATAGGCGGGTGAACGAGCTCCCGCCATCGCAAACTCATGATGAAGTTCCGCCTCTATCTGATATTCGTAGCATTCAGGATAAGCAAAGGTCATTGCCCGTTTATGTGCTCGCGCAGAAATATTGGCCGCGGCTTTCATAACGGCTATCTCGCAGGCAGACTTAAACAAACGCATTTCATGAATAAGTGGGCGAATATCCTTTATAGATGATGGTGCCAATGCGCGTTTTGGGATCCCACGTAAATGAGACATGGCGTCCATCAACAAGGTATCTGCGGATGCATTATCTCCAAGGGCAAAGTATACATTGTCGTGACCTTGAAGGCTTTCGAGCACAGCATCATCCAGCTCTTCTAGGTCGAAAGCTTCGTCTAGGCTAAATCGCGCCAACGCTGCATCGGCTCCAAGGCGCTTTCCTTGCCAAATTTCCGTGGTTTTGTCTTTGGTGGGACACACCATGGCACGATAGTTTTCACCGTACCTAGGATGATTAGAAAGAATAAGCCAAGCATCAGGCTCTTCAAACCCAGTCAAATACCAAAAATCGCTGTTTTGACGAAACAAATAGTGCGTATCGTTGCTACGGGTAGCCAGCGATGCGGCAGGCACAAAACACACGCTATTTGGCTCGCATTCAGCGAGTAATCTGTCTTGTCGAGCGATAAATTCTTGTTGGCTTATCATAGGGCGAAACTAGTGAACCGTTGGCGGGTCTTGTTGGTCGTCTAACAATGAACGACCTAATTCACTAAAGCATAGAATTGCTGAAATTTTTACATATTCAACCACTTCAAAGAGTGCTTTTTCTGACTCTTCGTCATCGTCCATTGGCTCTTCCATGCGCGCAATGTCAGAAAAATCCTCAAGTGCTTCTTTTACGTCATCAGAGCATTTTGTCAGGTCTTGCTGATGCAAACCGAACCCCATCATGAAACCTTGCACCCAGTTAATCAGGGCCGCGCCCCTATCGTTAATAGGCGCATCGTCGTTGGGCATCATAAGTTGTAGGGCAAACTCAGGCTCTAACAGTTGCTGACACAGTTGATTGAATAATTGAGTGAGAGTATGAGTGGTTTGGTCGTTGAATGACTTACCTTGATTGATGGTGTCGGCAAGTGCAGATGTCCAATTTTGGTCTGTCAATGACATACCTCCACACAGCATTCCACATAAAATGCCCTGTACTTCGGCACCATCTACCACTACGTCGTGTTGCGACAAGACATTAGATACCTTGTCATAAGTAAGCTGCTTTTCCACAAAGATGTGTCCTTAATGTAATTGGTATAATAGTAGCAAACCACACACTCAAAACCCATAGGCGATGTACAAGCCACGCTGATTTGTAATACTTCAATTCGTTCACTGTGCTGTAAGAATCATCTACTTGCTCATAGACTGAACATTTAACACGCCATGTGCCGTCTTTTTGTGGCAAGACCGCCTTATTTACTCTATGATCTCAAACCAGAAATACGGATTTTTCTGTCGGCAACATTCAGCTTTACGGTCTGCTTTAAGGTTGATATTTTTGAGTGTATAATCACTGACCAAATGGTCAGAATAAGATTTTCACTGACAGCCGAGAACAACAGATGCCTCGTTTTATCATTGGGTTTTCTTCACCCTATTACTGATTTGCGCTACGCTGTTGTGTTACACAGTAACTATGTCTCCTGAGATGTTCGCCAGTTCACTCATGTCCCTGGCCGATGCTTTAAACTTAGGAAGTTGAAACGGATGCTATTGCGCAAGCTCGACACGTATCGAGAAGCCTACGGTGACCGTGATGCTTCCGCCCTGAACTTTTCGGTTCACGGGCGAACGATGAACAGCGGCATTTTGGGAGACGCCCTCTTTCGATGGATGAAGAAATGGCAATAATCAATTTTGGGTCTATTAATATCGACCACGTTTATCAGGTCGAACATTTTGTTCAGCCCGGAGAAACCCTAGCATCTTCTCATTATCAACAGCTGTTAGGTGGAAAAGGGGCAAACCAGTCTATAGCACTTGCACAAGCCGGTGCAGATGCCCGTCATGTAGGCAGCATTCATCATTCTGACGCGGCGTTTAAACAATCACTTATTAAGAAAGGCGTAGATTGTCGCGGCGTTAGTTGTTCAGACACCCCCTCTGGGCACGCGATTATTCAGGTTGTTCCCAGTGGGGAAAACGCTATTGTGTTATTTGGTGGTGCCAATCAAACACTCACGGAAACAACAGTTTCCGATGCGCTCAGTGACACTCAAGCGGGTGATTGGGTTCTCACGCAAAACGAAACCAGTAGTATTGATGCCGTACTTGAACAAGCCAAATCACAAGGCCTCAAGGTAGCGTTCAACCCTGCACCAATGACAGCATCAGTAAAATCACTGCCTCTTCACTGCGTTGACTTATTAATTGTTAACGAAACCGAGGCTGCGGGTATAACTGGAAAAGAATCGTTAGACGATATCATCGCTTATTTCCGCGAAAATTGGTCACACAGTGAAGTCATTATCACCTTGGGTAAAGCGGGCGTAATCATGTTACGCGATGGCGAAAAACTGCAAGTTAACGCTTTTTCGGTTTATGCCATTGATACTACCGCTGCCGGTGACACATTTATCGGTTATTTCTTAGCCGCATATACCCAGAATGGCGATGCTGAACTAGCGCTTACTCGAGGGTGCGCAGCATCGGCAGTTGCCGTAACACGAGAGGGCGCAGCCCAAAGTATTCCTTCTATTCAAGATGTTGACCTATTTTTGTCAGCAAATGCCAACACATAAAGGTAAGCATTCCTATGACACATAAAATTATTTTAGATACAGATCCTGGTATTGATGATGCAATGGCGATTTTCTTCGCTTTTCAATCTCCGGACATTGAAGTACTTGGACTCACCACAGTTTACGGCAACGTACCAGTAGAAATGGCTGCACAAAATGCACTTACCTTGTGTGAAATGGCGGGGCAAGATATTCCCGTGACTAAAGGTGTAGGTATGCCATGGGTAGGTCCGGAATCGGGCTATGCTCATTTTGTACACGGCGACTATGGTTTTGGCCACATCAAACCAGAGCCCCCAAAAGGTGAACTGGATCCTAGAAGCTCAGCGCAATTTATTATTGATATGGCGCGTAAATATCCTGGTGAAATCACCATCGTAGCAATTGGCCCGCTAGGCAATCTTGCTCTTGCATTGCGTCTAGAGCCAGAGTTACCTAAGTTGGTAAAAGGCGTGAGTATCATGGGTGGTGCAGCTTTTGTTCGCGGAAACGTAACCCCAGTAGCAGAAGCAAACATTTGGAACGACGCCCACGCCGCAGCCATCGTTTTTGCAGCCGATTGGGAACTCAATATGTTCGGCCTAGACGTAACTAATGACGTGCCATTCGCACCAACCTTTGTCGATATTCTTGCTGAGAAAAATTCGAAGCTAGGTGGCTTTGTGCAAGAAAGCGCCCAGTTCTATATGGATTTCTATTCAGCAAATCGCGAAGACCGAGTGTGCTTTTTCCACGACGCTTTCCCAATAGCGCATTTACGTCATCCAGAGCTATTTACTATGACTGAAGGTCATGCACGTGTTGGCACGGGTGAATTAGACCGAGGTCAAACCATTGTGGCTCCTGCTGGTACAACCCCAAGCCCATTATGGACAGAAGCAAATACCATCAAGGTTGCCACAGGCGTAGATCACGCAAAACTGGAACAATTGTTTATAGACACCTACGCTTTGTAGTAAGCGATTTTTATTACCCTAAAAGCGCTGCGTAAGCAATGCCGGTCAGTTAAACGATAAAAGGTTGTCTCGAACTCACTGAGGGAAAGCAATAAACTTTTTACTGCACGCAGTAACCCCCTTCCATGGGGCTCGTCCTCGGCATCCATGCCGAGGACGGCCGTAAAAAGTTAATCACTTCCCCTCGCTTATATCGAAAACCCTGCTAACTGACTGGTATTAGCTGCGTAAGCGCCTTTTTTATAGTACTTTTAAACTAATTAACTTGGTTTACCACTATTTATGATATCAGCACCTGTACCGGACGATGAACCTCAACGAGTCGCAGAACTTGTGAGCTATGATGTACTCGATACCGATACTGAAACGCTGTTTGACGAGCTAACACAACTTGCATCACAAATTTGTGAAACCCCTATTGCATTAATTAGCCTAATAGACCCCGACCGCCAATGGTTTAAATCAAGAGTTGGACTAGACGCCACGGAAACGTCGCGCAGCATCGCGTTTTGCTCTCATGCAATTTTGCAACGAGAGGTCTTTGAGATTAACAATGCCAAAGAAGATCCCCGCTTTCACGACAACCCTTTAGTCACGGGAGACCCAAACATTCGGTTTTATGCTGGCGCCCCTTTGGTTACACCTTCGGGTCATGCAATCGGTACCCTATGTACTATCAGTGATAAGCCCAAAGCACTAACAGAATCTCAAAAAGAAGCATTAACTACACTGAGTCACTCTGTTATTGCTCATTTAGAATTGCGCCGAAAAAACAGGGATCTTGAACGGACGAGCAAATTCCGGTCTGACTTTTTGTCGTATTTAAGTCATGAGGTAAGAACTCCACTTAATGCCATCAACACCTTTAGCCGATTGCTAGAAGGTGAAGCTAAATCTTTGCAACTTCCCCGCTCTTTTACTGAACCTTTAGGTCACATTAATAAAAGTGGTGAACGTCTGTTAGAAATCGTGAATTCCGTTCTCGATTTAAAGCAGCTTGAAGCAGGGAAAATGCGCGTAACGCCAAGGGCAGTCAGCACTCATGATCTATTTACTCATCTGTTCTCATTAACCAATATAAGGGCAGAAGATGAGCATGTTCTGTTTGAATACGTCATTGATGAATCGGTCCCTAAATCTGTAGATTTAGATGACACTAAATACAGCCAGATCGCTCTAAATATTTTATCCAATGCGGTGAAATATACGCCCGAAAACAAGAGAATTTTTGCGCAGGTAAAATACAAAAAAGGTACATTGATTTTCACCGTAAAAGATGAAGGTATTGGCATTAGTGAAGAAGAACAAGCGAAACTGTTCAAACCCTTCGAGCGAATGGATAACGCGCACAGTATTGACGGCACAGGGCTTGGTTTAAACATCACTAAACAGCTAATTGCCTTGATGAAAGGCTCTATGAAATTCAAAAGTGAATTAAACCAAGGTACTCGGGTGACAATTTCGGTGAGCGCACCGGAGTCAGCCTTATCAGACACGGTCAAGCTATCCAAAGAAGAAAACCTGCCACTACTCAATATTATCGACAACCCAAACATACTGGTGGTCGAAGACCATTATATCAATCAAGTCGTTATTAAAACCGTATTTGAAAAGTTAGGGGTGCCGCTTACGGTAGTGCCTACTGGAGAGGAAGGCGTTGAATATGCAAGCATCTACCCGGTCGATTTAGTGTTGATGGATCTCAACCTTCCCGGTATAGATGGGCTTGAAGCAACTAAACGCATTAAAGCCGGGCCTGCGTCTAATGTGCCTGTGGTCGCCCTCACCGCAGACGCAATTTCTGAGCGTACTGAATTAGCAAAGCATGGCATTTGCGACATTCTGACAAAACCTGTCGACAACTCCGCGTTAATTGATATCCTTAACAAATTCTTACCCCCCACTTCGTAGGTTTATCACTTCAGTAATGAGTCTTCATTGTTCATTTGATAGAAAAACGCTAAGAATATCATTACGCAAAGCTCGAAAAAATTTGTCCCACGATATGCAGGTCTTTGCGGAAAAACAGGTTGCTCAGCAATTGGCTACCTGTGAATTTATTACTTCGTCTTCTACCATTGCCTGTTATCTCTCAAACGATGGTGAGGTATCGTTATCTTCATTCATAGCAGATCAATGGCGATGCGCAGATACGCGCGTAACACGTATTACTCTACCCGTTATTCACCCGATTAATAAAGGCCACTTGCTCATGTTGGCGTATACTCCATCGACACAGATGACCGAAAACAAATACGGGATTGTGGAGCCTGCTCTGGCTTGCAATAGCATTGAGCTGGTAAAAAACCACAATGTGATACTTATGCCCTTGGTTGGGTTTGACCGTCAAGGAAATCGCCTAGGTATGGGGGGAGGCTATTACGACAGAACCTTAAGCAGTGTGCGCAATGAGAAAAAACGCCCAAAGCTGGTTGGCATAGCCCACGACTGCCAAGAGGTAAACGAGTTACCCGCACAACCCTGGGATGTCCCTCTTGATGCCATAGTAACCCCAACAAGAATATTGCATTTCAAAAACGACTAACGCCATCGCGTTTTTGACTAGGGGCCGTGAGGCTTTTCAGGTACACTTCCGCAAAACTGAGCTGGAGACCTAAAACATGGATCAGAACGCGAAAAAACAAGCTGTGGCCAAGGCCGCTATTCAATACGTAGAACAGGGCAGCATTGTGGGTGTTGGTACAGGTTCTACTGTCAATTTTTTTATCGATGAACTTGGTAAAATCAAGAATCGTATCGAAGGTGCAGTTTCTAGCTCAGATGCATCCACAAAACGATTAGAGGCACTAGGTATTGAGGTCTTTGAACTCAATAACGCAGGTGAATTATCGGTGTACATTGACGGTGCTGATGAAGTGACTGAACACAAACACATGATAAAAGGCGGTGGAGCAGCGCTTACACGTGAAAAAATCGTTGCTGGGGCAGCAAAAACTTTCGTGTGTATTGTTGACGAAAGTAAACGGGTTCCTGTTTTAGGAAAATTCCCTCTACCTGTTGAAGTCATACCAATGGCTCGTTCATTTGTCGCTAGACAGTTAGTTAAACTAGGCGGAGACCCTGTGTATCGCCAAGGTGTAGTTACGGACAACGGCAACGTTATTCTAGATGTACACAACCTCAGTATTATTAACCCTAGAGAATTAGAACAGAGCATCAATAATATTCCTGGTGTTGTCACCAACGGTATTTTCGCCCTTCGCGGTGCAGATATCGTATTATCTGCCACGAATAACGGTGTAGAAACCTACGAATAGCAATTAGCGCTTTTCACTGACGATAAATTCTGCTAACTTCCGTTTAGACGTCTAGATGCCTATTAAAGTTTTTGAGAGAACATTAATTCATGAGTAAAGTTTCACTGCCAAAGGATAAAATTCGAATCCTGTTACTTGAGGGTGTACACCAGAGTGCCCTAGAGACCTTTAAGAGTAACGGTTACACTAATATTGAGTACCTAAAGACTTCTCTGCCGGAAGACGAACTCATTGAAAAAGTTAAAGATGCGCATTTTGTAGGTATTCGCTCGCGCACTCAAATCACTGAAAACGTGGTTGAAGCTGCTCAGAAACTTGTTGCTATCGGTTGTTTCTGTATTGGAACCAATCAAGTGGATTTGGTCGCTACCCAAGCGCGCGGTATTCCAGTATTCAATGCACCGTTTTCAAACACTCGCTCTGTTGCTGAGTTGGTATTGGGTCAAATTATCTTGTTACTTAGACAAGTACCCAGCAAAAGTGCTAAGGCTCACCGTGGTGAGTGGGAAAAAACCGCGGTTGGCTCATATGAAGCCCGTGGCAAAACACTAGGCATTATCGGTTACGGTCATATCGGCACACAGCTCAGCATACTTGCCGAGCACTTGGGTATGCGCGTGCAGTTTTTTGATATCGAGGACAAACTCGTACTAGGTAACTCTACGCAAGTGAAATCCCTTAAACAGCTGCTTAATACTTCCGATGTAGTATCACTACACGTTCCAGAAACCGGAGAAACCCAAGACATGATTGGCCAAGAAGAGCTCGCTCAGATGAAGCAAGGCTCTATTTTGATCAATGCGTCTCGCGGTACCGTTGTAGATATCGACGCATTGACGGAAGCACTTGCCAGCGGTCACTTGAACGGCGCTGCAATCGATGTATTTCCAGTTGAACCAAAGTCTAACAGCGAAGAATTTGTGTCTCCACTTCGTCAGTTCGACAATGTTATTCTTACACCGCACGTGGGTGGAAGTACTCAAGAAGCACAGGAAAACATTGGAATTGAAGTGGCAGGTAAGCTAGCAAAATACAGTGACAACGGCTCTACTTTATCAGCGGTGAACTTTCCTGAAGTATCCCTTCCAGAGCACACTGGACGCTCGCGCTTACTTCACATTCACAAAAACCAGCCTGGTATTCTTACTCAGATTAACCAAGCGTTTGCTGAAAAAGGTATTAACATTGAAGCGCAATACCTTCAAACCAATGCCGAGATTGGTTACGTGGTTGTAGACGTTGTAGAAGACAAAGCCTACGACGCCCTTGCTCAGTTGCAGCAAATCAACGGCACCATTAAAACTCGTATACTTCATTAATACACTGAGTAAACTAGACACAAAAACGGCTTCCAAGGAAGCCGTTTTTATTGGTAGCCGTTAAATGTACCGTGGTTTAAAAGAAGTTATAAACCAACGTAACCGCAGTTTCTGTATCTAAGTTATCGATATCGTCTGCCACGTCTGAGTTGTGATCAAGTTTTAGCGATACCTTCATAGAAAGGTTCCCACTAATAGTTGCAGACAGTGCAGATTCAGCACGTGATTTAGTATTTTCCGAACCCACTTCCGTACTCACCGTTTGGATGAATTTGGCAGTATCTGAAATAATCCATTGGTAAGCTAATGACGCACGTACAATGAAACTATTTTGTTCTTCACCGTCTTGAGTTTCTGCAAACGCATAACCCGGACCTATCGAGTACTCAAACTTTTGCTTATCAGTTTGAAATAGCTTTTGGTTCCAACCAGCTGCAATAGTCGCTTGATAGGCAAAGTTACTAAGCCGATCATCTTCGTATGAGGTAAATCCAAACAAACGGTTATTTGGATCTTCTAATTTATAGTTACCCTGTGCAGAAGCATAAAACTTTTGAGCCGAGGTAAATTCAACATCTTCACCATCTCTTTCTACCGTTTCGCGCTTATACAAGCCTTCGATAATATAATCGTTACTCCACATTTCGGTCTCGTGATGCGCAGCAAGCCCCGCATTAATTGACGTGGTTTCCGTGTTACCTGTAGTTGCAATAACACCAAGCTCACCTTCCAAGGTGAAGGGTTTTACTTCGTCTTCAGCAAACGATAGGTTTGATACTAACAATGATGAAATGAGTGTCGCTAAAAGCCTTTTTTTCATGTGCGTTCCTGATCAATGAAAATTGGATTAGTGCACCTCAATATTAGTTTTATTATGGGCGCCAGAGAGTCGTTTATCTAAACGGGGCAATAGTACCTGCCCCATCTGTCGAGTCAAATAAACCTGCTAGTTTGAGCAAGTATCGCTACAAAAGTATAAAAAGATTACCTTAGTAAAATGAACCTAAGCTTAAAAAAACTGGTAAACCAGTGCCACTGAGGTTTCAGTGTTTAAGGAAGCAACATCTTCTGGTGTATCAGAATCATGATTGAGCACCACTGATAGCTTCATTGCCATTTCACCAAACACGTTAGCTGACACGGAAGTTTCAGAACGAGATTTAGTATTAAACTCACCGGCCTCTGTGCTCAAAAACTGACGTAACCTAGCGCCAGACTCCCACTTATACTCATACTCAGCAGACGCCCTTACTATAACACTGTCGCCAATATTTGCAGTGTTACTTTCAAGCGGCTTTACAAATGAATAACCGGGACCAACACTATATCTGAACGCACTCATGTTATCTCGCCATAAGCGATGGGACCAACCCACCGCTAGAGAAGCACGATGGTCGTAACCGTTGAAACGATCATTCTCGTAATCTCCATATACGAATAATCGCCGATCTGTACGTCCTAACTTGTAATCGAATTGCGCGGTGCCATAGAATCGATGCGCTGTAGTCTCTTTGTTGCCTTCTGACAAAACGCTTTGCTTGTAAAGCATTTCAACTGTATAGCTATTACTCCAGTTATCAGTGTCATGTTGCGCGATGAGCCCTGCTTTAATACTGTTTGCTGATGTATTACCACTACTCAACAAAATACCTAATTCGCCATCCAACGACGAGCTCAGTTCATCACTTTGCGACGTGATATCTGCGTGGTACACATCATTAATTAAATCTCTAGGAGTAGCATGAGCATAGCCATGCAGCGTTATACTGGCCGCGAGCATGCTCCATCCCAACATTGATTTTTTTATCATTGTTTTAGCGTCTTTTATTCTTGTTTATTGTTATATAGCGAAATTTTTTAGTTGTTTAATTACAGCGTCTTACATCATCACTGCGACTTTCGCCGTTTCTTTATCTGCGTGATCAACCGCTTTCAACAGTGCCGACTTATCTAGGTTAAGAGTATTGATGTCGCTGTTCAAAAAAAGTTCAACGGATTCGCAATCTGGTTGAATCATTTTTAATTCAGCGAGGGCACTGGCAGCATTAAACAAAGAAACATCAGTGTCTGCTGCTTGCTTTGCTGGGTCATGTAAGTACTTCACTGGGTAATAAAGTACAAGAGGAAGTTTCCAGACCTCTAAGATAGCACCACTGCACTCAGCAAAAGTAAAACCAAAGTGGGCTTGTTGTTTTGCATCGTAAGATAAATCGCTAGTGTCATCTAGGTACTCTTGATATTTGTCAGGGTTTTTATTAGCGAGCACCAGCTCGCTAAGGTTTTTTAAAATACCCATAACAAAAAAGCGCTCACTCCCACGAATAGCCATTTGACGCCCTAAGTAACGCCCAACCATGCCGCAATACACCGACTTATACCAATGCTTGTCTAAATCAATGAGCTTTGTATTAAAGTATTTGAAGGCTGAATTCGCGGTTTCTGCCATCACTAGGTTGTATAAGGCTTCGCCACCAACCACATTAACGGCTTTTGTTATTGTTGATACTTGAGAAGGAAAACGGAATAAGGAGCTGTTGGCCAAACGCAGTACCTTTGCGCACAATGACGGGTCTAAACTAATGACCTTTCCAATAGCTTCAGCGTCTGAACGAGGATCATCTAATATTCCACGAATTCGTAAACATACATCAGGTAATGCAAAAGATTTAGTCGCGAAAGCCACGTATTTATCTAACGACATGCAAGTATCCACTGTTTAACGTTATCTAAAATTTCATTTACCAAACGCACGTCACAACCGGCGCTTATTCATCAAAAAAGCTCGCTTGTACAGGCAACTCTGAAGGTAATTCATCGCCTAGCTGCTTTGTATTTCGCCTTAGTGCTGCTTTCTTACGACGCTGGCAAGCGTTGACTATGGTGCGTCGTGTACTGTCGTCTATTTGCAACCAATACAACCGTTCTTCACGGCTTCGGAAGCAACCTTTGCAATATCCTCGAGGCCCTGATTCACAAACACCAACGCACGGACTTGGAATTGAAAAAAATTCCAGCTGGGACGCACGAGATGATTGTTGTGACATAGTTTACGCCGGATTAATCGGAGATAGACTAAAAGCTACATGCAACATTAAAGAAATGCCAGTTTGAATTTGGCAAAAATGTATAGTGGATTATACACAATATAAGACAGCCAAGTGGTAGTATTACCAACTAACCTTAGCTTTCTAGGCTCGAATTAGATGAGACTTTTTGATAGCGTTCATCTACTTACCGTTTAATTTTGTTAGTATGCAACTCGATATTACGCTTTCGCTTGTACAACTTATTGATTTACTGTTTCGCTTCCAAGCTGTTGGCATTTTGTGTCTGATTGGGTTTATGACAATCAAGTTTACTCCTCAGATACTTTCAAATGTAGCGCTTGCTAGCTGCTTGGCGGCGTACATTCTATTGACCGCTCCTATAGAAAACCACATATACGGTTGGACTCGGCCTTTACTGTTACTCCTCACAGACCTTACGGCCTATAGTTTGTTTGCAGTGTATTGGCAAAAAGTGCACAAAAAATCATTTTTCCTCAGCCTTTCCATGTTGTTCAGAGTTGTGTTGTGTATTTGGCTTGCTTGGTTAACCTTGTTTTTCTTTGTGTATCAGGGGCGTGGCATTTTTCATGACATTAATCATGTGATCGGTATGTTTATACTCTTCTACATTGTTGTCGATGCCCTAAGAGACTACAAGGAAGACCTTGATGAGAGCAGACGTGGCTTTAGGTTGCAAACCATCATTATCATTGGCGTATATTCACTGTGTCTAACTTTGGTTGAGATATTTTTTTACTCAATAAAAGATCATTGGCTGTTTAGCGTAATTAATGCGTTGCTCATGTTTGTCCTCACAGCATTTTTCGCCCTTCGTTTTATTGAGAGTCACAGTGCAACACAAACTAATATTGTTGATAAACAGAATATAAGCCCCCACTCTCTCAACCCAAAAGTCGAAAAATTAATGCAACTAATGCAACCAGAGTTCTTCTGCCAAAGTGAATTGACCGTCTCGAAAATGGCCGAAGCCATGGCGTTACCTGACCATCAATTACGGAAGCTAATCAACGTAGAAATGGGGTTCGATAACTTTTCAAAGTTTCTCAATAGCTACAGGATCCCTTTGGTATGTGAAAAGCTAATTCAGCAGGATAGATCTATTCCTATACTCACCCACGCGCTAAATGCAGGATTCAACTCTATCGCCTCTTTCAATAGGGCATTCAAAGAATTCACCGGGGTGACCCCTTCTGAATATCGGAAATCACACAGTTAGCGGATAACAAAGGCTAACTAATAATCTGAAAAATTTACTATTTTTGCGCATTTTCAAAAATGCGCAGATGTTTTCAATAATGATAAGACGAACGTGAAGCACTAAATGTAACTTATCCACTCTTTTTTAGGAGTGAACTTCATGAAACGTCTATTGATCGCACTAGCTATCATTATTGCCCTAATTACCTACTTTCTGATGCCTGTGTATCAGTTTTATGCTCATCGCCATGAAGCCCCCATGCTTGGCGCTTCATATATTCATGTTCCCAATTCTGGTCCAACAGATAGCATAGTCTTCGATGAAGATTTTGTAACGCAAGGTGAACTAGCAGTAGCGCAAATTGAATCTCACAGACGAGGCATTAATAGCCCAGGTATTTCAGCCGCTGTGGCAATCAATGGAAAGTTAGTATGGGCAGGTGCTTCTGGATGGGCGGATATTGAGCGCGAAGTACCAATGACCACAAGGTCTGTTTTTCGCATTGGGAGTACATCAAAAGCACTAACGTCGGCATTACTTGCAAGGTTAGTTGACAAAAACGCTCTTACTTTAGATACCCCAATATCCACGTATCCAGTAGGTCAGCTAAATCCAAAATGGCAAAATATAACTCCACGTCAGCTAGCCTCTCATATGGCTGGCATTCCACATTACGGAGAAAACACCGAATTTGATGGTCTCTATCGCTCTATTTCGCTGAACACCCACTACACCAATGTAGCGGATGCAACACGCTTGTTCGACGAAAGTGAACTGTTATTTTCTCCAGGTGAAGCATTTAGTTACTCAAGTTTAGGGACGGTATTACTGAGCGCAGTTATGCAAGAAAGTACCAACACCCAGTTTCAATATGCAATGCGCAAAGAAGTACTTCAACCTTTAGGTATGCAACACACCTATGCGCAGGAAGAATCGAACAGTGATAATTCGTTGGCAGAAAACCTAGTGACCTTCTATTGGCACAAAGACGATAAAGGAGAGCTAGTCAAACCGTGGAGAGACGTTGACTTAAGTCACAGGCTTGCAGGAGGAGGATTTATTTCGACGTCATCTGATTTAGTAAGACTAGGTATTGGGTTTAATAGCAATAACTTTGTTAGCGCTTCAACAAGAAGTGCTTTTTGGACACCGCAAACACTAAATGATGGACAGGTTAACGAACAAGGTTACGCTATTGGTTGGCGGGTAAGGGAGTCAGACTTTGGCGAAGGCATAGGTAGGCTCTTTCAGGCCAACCATGGCGGTGTTTCAAGAGGTGCACAAAGCTGGCTTATGGTTATCCCTGATTACAACATGGCCGTAGCGGTGAATATCAATGCAAAAACCGAGCACTTTTGGGACTTTGGTTCTGTGTCCTTTGACATTGCTTCACTGTTCTTAAGACATCATATTGAATCTATTCAGCAAGCAAAGCTATTAACCGGTGCCTAACAAAAAAGGCCAATCTCTCGACTGGCCTTTTCATGTAACTATTCAGAAGAAATTACTTCTTTTTCGCCTTAGGGTTCGGCAAATCGGTAATGCTACCTTCAAAAATTTCAGCTGCAAGGCCTACTGATTCGTAAAGCGTTGGGTGAGCATGTACAGTAAGACCAACATCTTCTGCATCTGCGCCCATTTCAACTGCAAGACCAATCTCACCTAAAAGCTCGCCAGCATTGGTACCAACAATCGCACCACCGATAACACGGCCAGTGTCTTTGTCGAAGATCATCTTAGTCATACCGTTTGTTGCATCTGACGCAATTGCACGGCCTGATGCTGCCCATGGGAACACAGACGCTTCGTAGTTAACACCTTGCTCTTTCGCTTCTTTCTCAGTAAGACCAACCCAAGCAACTTCTGGCTCAGTGTAAGCCACCGATGGAATTGAACGTGGGTCGAAGTAGTGCTTCTTACCAGCAATAACTTCAGCAGCAACGTGACCTTCGTGCACCGCTTTGTGAGCAAGCATTGGTTGACCCACTAGATCACCAATAGCAAAAATGTGATTAACGTTAGTGCGAAGTTGTTTGTCAACGTTAATGAATCCACGCTCGTCAACCGCAACACCAGCAGCTTCAGCGCCGATAAGTTTACCGTTTGGACGTCGACCAACCGCTACTAGCACTTTGTCATAGCGCACTTGCTCAGCTGGAGCGTTTTTGCCTTCAAATGATACATACAAGCCGTCGTCTTTTGCTTCAACCGCAGTCACTTTGGTTTCTAGCATGATGTTAAACTTGTCTTTGTAGTCTTTCATGAAGACTTTCATGATGTCTTTGTCAGCAGCAGGAATTAGCTGGTCTAAGAACTCAACCACGTCAATGTTCGAACCTAGTGCTTCGTATACCGTACCCATTTCTAGGCCGATGATTCCGCCACCAAGTACCAACATTTTTTCTGGAACGTCTTTCATTTCAAGCGCGCCAGTTGAATCAATTACGCGATCATCTTCTGGGATGAAAGGCAGAGATACAGGCTCAGAACCTGCGGCAATGATTGCGTTTTCGAAAGTGACCGTTGTAGTAGAACCGTCAGCCGCAGTCACTTCCAAAGCATTACTGCCAGTGAATTTTCCGTAGCCTTGAACGTGCTTAACCTTACGCATTTTAGACATGCCGCCTAAGCCTTTGGTTAACTGACTTACAACGCCATCTTTGTACGCGCGAATTTTATCTAGGTCGAACGTTGGTTCACCAAACGTAACGCCGTGAGCAGATAGATGCTTTGCTTCTTTGATAACTTTAGCAACGTGAAGCAATGCTTTTGACGGAATACAACCCACGTTCAAACAAACACCACCTAGGGTGTCCCGTGAATCTACGATAACTGTTTCAATGCCTAAATCGGCTGCACGGAATGCAGCTGAATAGCCGCCAGGTCCGCCCCCTAATACCACTAATTGCGTTTTAATTTCGCTCATCGTGAACCTCAGTCCTGTTCTTGTAGGGTTATGCTATTAATTTGTGTAATAGCATAACCGAAATGCCACAAAATGGGCGTATAAAATAGTCGAAAATGTTACTGATATTGTAAACTTTTTCGACCTTTTATTTAAAGTATGATTCTGCGTAAGTCAGTAAGGTTTGCTGCAATCTCAGTAGAGAATCTTGCACCTACCGCCCCATCAATGACTCGGTGGTCATAAGATAGGCTTAACGGCACCATTAAGCGCGGCTCAAATTCTTTACCATTCCACTTTGGCTTCATCTCAGACTTAGACACACCTAATATGGCGACTTCTGGCGCATTTACAATAGGTGTAAACGCAGTACCACCAATTCCGCCCAGGCTCGAGATGGTGAATGTACCACCCTGCATGTCAGCAGCCTTAAGCTTGCCGTCACGGGCTTTCTTAGATATTTCGATAAGTTCTTGAGACAACTGCTCAATACCTTTCTTATTTACATCACGAATAACCGGTACTACTAGGCCGCCCGGTGTTTCAACAGCAATACCAATGTTGATAAACTTCTTAATGATTAAGCTCTCGCCGTCATCAGACAGTGACGAGTTAAATAGCTCGTATTTTTCAAGCGCTTTAGCTACTGCCTTCATCACGAATACAAGAGGCGTGATTTTAAGGCCAGACTTAATCTTCGCATGGTAAGCGTTTTGCTCTTTGCGGAACGCTTCAACATCAGTGATATCTGCTTCGTCAAACTGTGTAACGTGGGGGATAGTCGCCCAATTACGGTGTAAGAACGGACCAGAAATCTTTTGAATACGAGAAAGCTTCTGCTCTTCGATATCGCCAAATTTGCTGTGGTCAACAGGCTTAACCGGTACAATTTGAAGCACGTTATCGCCTACAGGCGCGCTTGCTGCGGCAGCTGTTGTGCGCGGCTTAGCCAATTCAGCTTTAACATAAGCTTGAACGTCTTCTTTCAGAATACGGTTTTTAGGTCCAGTGCCGTTAACTAGCGTAAGGTCTACACCAAACTCACGAGCAACACGACGAACTGACGGTGATGCGTGGGCTTTGCCATTGCCTTTTGCCGCTGGAGCAGCAGATACTGGAGCACTCGCTTGTGGTGCCGATGGCTTAGGTGCTGGGGCAGGTTGTTCCACTGGCTTTTCAGCAACAGGTGCTGGCGCTGGCGCAGCTTGCGATGATGAACCACCGCTAGTTTCAAGCTTCACTACCAAAGTACCCTGCTTAACTTTATCACCCGTGCTGATATAAACTTCTTTGATAGTACCTGCATGAGTAGAAGGTACATCCATTGTCGCTTTATCAGTTTCTAGGGTTATTAGGCCGTCTTCTTTTTCAACCGAATCGCCAACCGATACTAAGACATCGATAACATCAACTTCGCCGTCTTCACCAATATCAGGTACTGCGACTTCAATAGTTTCACTGCTGGCTACTACGGGCGCTGGAGCCGCGCTTTCCTGTGCAACAGGTGCAGCTGCGGTTGGTGCAGATTCAGTTGGCGCTGAACCAGAGCCAGCGATCTCAAGTTTGATTACTACAACGCCTTCTTTCACTTTGTCGCCAGTACTAATAAATACTTCTTTTACTGTACCTGCGTGTGTAGAAGGAACGTCCATCGTCGCTTTATCAGTTTCAAGCGTGATAAGACCATCTTCTTTTTCAATGGTGTCGCCTACTGAAACCAATACATCGATAACGTCAACTTCGCCGTCTTCACCTATATCTGGAACAGCAACTTCAATCACTTCGCTTGCACCAGAAGCGGCTGGCGCAGCAGCTGGCGAGCTTTGTTCCGTTGGCGCCGCTTGTGCTGGTGCTTCAACTTTCGGTTCTGCCGGTGAAGCACTGGCAGCGTCGTCTGAAGACGACGCTTCTGACGCAGTATCACCACCTGCGACTTTCATTTCACCAATCACATCGCCTTCTTTGATTTTATCGCCTACAGATACTGTCAGGCTTACAATCTCACCTTCAAAGGGCGCTGGGATGTCCATTGATGCCTTGTCACTTTCAACAGTAACAACGCCCTCGTCTGCCTCAATGCTGTCGCCCACGGCAACACAGAGTTCGATAACTTCAACTTCGTCACCGCCTACATCAGGTACGATAATCTTTTGAATATCTGACATATGTAAAATCCCTTAATTTGGCTTACGCGTAAAGTGGGTTAAGTTTTTCAGCGTTAATATCAAATCGCTTGATGGCTTCTGCTACCACTTTTTTCTCGACGTCACCGCGTTGAGCTAATTCGTAAAGTGATGCAACCACGATATATGACGCGTTTACTTCAAAGTGAGTACGTAGATTTTCACGGCTATCGCTTCGACCAAAACCATCTGTACCTAGGCAGCGGTATTCTGTATCGATGAACGCACGTACTTGGTCAGAGTAGTTCTTCACATAGTCAGTCGCAGAAATCGCAGGACCTGCTTCTTTGGTAATAATCTGACCAATGTAAGGGACTTTTTGCTCTGCTTCTGGGTTAAGCATGTTGAAACGCTCAACGTCTTGACCTTCACGAGCCAGCTCGTTGAATGAGGTTACCGAGTAAACGTCAGAAGACACCTTGTAGTCTTCAGCAAGAATTTGTGCTGCTTTACGCACTTCGTTCAAGATAGTACCTGAACCCATTAATTGAACATTAAGTTTAGACTTGGCAGCCTCAACACGCTCTAATTTGTAGATACCTTTGATGATTTGCTCAGCAATATTTTCACCTTCTGGCATAGCAGGGTGCTGATAGTTCTCGTTCATCAAGGTTAGGTAGTAGAAAATATTTTCATTGTTACCGTACATGCGACGTAGACCGTCTTGAACGATAACTGCAACTTCGTAACCGTAAGTTGGGTCGTAGGTAATACAGTTAGGAATCAGGTTAGCTTGCACATGGGAATGACCATCTTGGTGCTGCAAACCTTCACCATTAAGTGTTGTTCTACCTGCCGTTGCACCTAATAGGAAACCGCGTGCTTGGCTATCACCCGCTGCCCATGCAAGATCACCAACACGTTGGAAACCAAACATTGAGTAATAAATATAGAACGGAATAGTAGTAGCGTTGCACGTCGAATAAGACGTACCTGACGCAACCCAAGATGCCATTGCACCTAATTCGTTAATACCTTCTTGTAGCACCTGACCTTTTTTGTCTTCGCGATAGTAAGCAACTTGGTCAGCATCTTGAGGTACGTATTTTTGACCTTCATTGGCGTAAATACCTACCTGACGGAACAAGCCTTCCATACCGAAGGTACGGGCTTCATCAGGAATAATTGGAACAATACGCTTACCAATTTTCTTGTCTTTCAATAGGGCATTAAGCACACGTACGAAGGTCATTGTTGATGACACTTGACGTTCGCCTGAACCTTTCAGGATTGCATCGAATGCACTTAGTTCTGGAATTTCAAGCTGCTCTTCTGCTTGCTCGCGACGAGCAGGAAGGTATCCGCCTAAGGCTTCACGACGGGCGCGAAGGTACTTCATTTCTTCGCTGTCATCATCAAACTTGAAATAAGGCAGATCAGCAATCTTGTCGTCTGCTACAGGAATGTTGAAGCGGTCACGGAAGGCTTTAATTGAATCAACGTCCATTTTCTTAACGTTGTGCGCCACGTTTTGCGCTTCACCCGACTGACCTAAACCAAAACCTTTAACGGTTTTAGCAAGAATTACCGTTGGACGACCTTTGGTATCAATCGCTTTTTGATAAGCGGCATACATTTTCACTGGATCGTGACCACCGCGGTTCAAGCGCCAGATGTCATCGTCAGACATGTTTGCTACCAGCGCAGCAGTTTCAGGGTACTTGTTGAAGAAGTTTTCACGGGTGTACTTGCCGCCTTTGGCTTTACAGTTTTGGTATTCACCGTCCACTGTTTCGCTCATCAGCTGAACTAGTTTGCCAGATTTATCACGAGCTAGAAGTTCATCCCAGTAACTACCCCAGATAACTTTCACAACTTCCCAACCTGCGCCGCGGAACGTTCCTTCAAGTTCTTGGATAATTTTACCGTTACCACGTACCGGGCCATCTAGGCGCTGAAGGTTACAGTTGATAACAAAAGTAAGGTTGTCTAGACCTTCTCGAGACGCAAGACCAATTGCACCCAAGCTTTCTGGCTCATCACACTCGCCGTCACCCATGTAGCAGTATACACGTTGATCTGAACAGTCTTTAATACCACGGTTCGTTAGGTATTTAAGGAAGCGAGCGGTGTAGATAGCTTGAAGTGGGCCAAGGCCCATAGATACCGTTGGGAACTGCCAGTAGTCTTTCATCAAATGAGGATGGGGGTAAGACGATAGACCGTCGCCTGCACATTCTTGACGGAAGTTGTTTAACTGTTCTTCCGTGAGGTTGCCTTCCATGAAAGAGCGGGCATAAATGCCAGGAGAAATATGGCCTTGTGCGAAAATGAAGTCGCCGCCTTGGTTCTCATTAGGTGCTTTAAAGAAATGATTAAAACCAACATCGTAAAACATAGCCGATGATGCGAAGCTTCCAATGTGACCACCAAGCTCAAGGTTTTTCTTAGATGCACGCAACACAATCATCAATGCGTTCCAACGAATAGCGGCACGGATGCGCGCTTCGATGGTCAAGTCACCAGGCATTTTTGGCTCTTGCGCCGCAGGGATAGTATTGATGTAGGCAGTAGTAGCGTCATACGGTAAATGCGCTCCGCTTCGACGAGCTTTATCAATAAGTTTTTCGAGTAAATAGTGAGCGCGTTCTACGCCTTCCTCTTCTAAAACCGACTCTAGCGCATCAATCCACTCTTTAGTTTCGTTGGGATCTACATCTTGGTGCATCATATCAGTCATGGTGCCATCCTATAGTTGCTGATACAGAAAATCCCTCTCGCCATGGGATCTGGGAAAAGGGAAACTTCAATTTACGTTATTTTGTTCACGTTCATTTGAACGTGATTCTCTTTGCAGCGGTGTTGTTTACTACCACTACCGCTTACTGCAATTCTTTTTTGCGACTTAAGTCGCTAAATTTCTAACCGTCGAAGCGCTCGTTGTACACGGCTGTCTCGCTGGTTAATGGTTAATAGTGTTTTCTCAATGTAAGCAAGGTGCGTATTACACGCTTGGCGCGCTGCTTCAGGGTCGCGCGCCGCTATTGCTTCAACAATTTCGTGACGCTGGCGGCCTATGTCGTCACTCACGTCAGTGTGCAGCGCTAACATGTCTAAGTTGCGCTCAATATTTTCAACCAGCATGCTTTGCATGGTATTCATTACGTGAAGCAACACCATATTGTGAGAGGCTCTTGCCATAATCACGTAAAACTGCCCTAGGGCCTCGGCTTGCGCTCGCTTACTTTCTTTTGGGCCGGGTGAAGGTAAATCTTTCAATGCTTGTTTTAACGCATCGTAATCTTCTGGCTGTCCGCGAAGTGCCGCGTAATAAGCTGCCATACCCTCCAATGCGTGCCTGAACTCTAGTAAATCGAACTGAGTTTCAGGACGTTTACTCACTAGAGCCATTAATGGGTCACGCATCGCGGAATTTAAATTTCGATTAACGAAAGTTCCACCACCCTGCTTACGCTCGACCAATCCTCGCGCTTGCAAATTACCAATGGCTTCTCTTAGTGACGGGCGAGATACATCAAACTGTAATGCAAGCTCTCGCTCTGGGGGCAGCTTTTGCCCAGACAAAAGGGTGCCATCAAGAATCATGGATTCTAGTTGTTCAGTAATTACATCTGCTAACTTTTTGCGTTGCTGACGCATACTTGAATCGCTTCCCTTTGAGTAACCATTCAGCCCTCAAACCTCGTAGTTTATGTAAACAAGATGGCTTGAAAACTCATATTGGTAATACCAATTTACCTTATTAGTGTAGGTCAGATCGCCAGATACGTAAATACTGTGTGAAAAATAAAGCCAAGAACTTTGCACTAACTAAAGTAGTTTTTTGTTGATAAATAAGGGAAAACACAGACACCAAACAACTGGTCTGATGAGAGAGAAAGTTCTAACTGAGGAAAGAAACGGCCAACTATTGGTCGAAATTTGTTTTACCAATAGTCAAGCCGTTGGAGGTGCTTTTTAGGCAATAAAACCGCTCAATGTCAGTATTGACGTGGCTGCAAGTAAAAACATGACATTTCTTTTAGCTAATTTAACCAATACCTTAGGCTCGACAGACGCGTTGTACGCCTGAGCTTCTAATTCGTCTTCACTTAACATTTCCGCTTTCGACGATACCGAGGTTAACACGTCATAAGCCGGTGTTTTCACCGACAACACGTACTTCAACCACTCTGGCAACGCTCGGGAGAAATGCCCCATAAACAGTAATCCTAGCGCTGTAATACGCACAGGAATAAAGTCTAGAGCGTACATCAAGTGTCGCGCACTAGCAGCCATAGGATGTTTTGCAGCACATAAAGCATCTGCGGTATTGCGACTCAAACAATAAAAAATCACACCAGGAGCACCAAACGCAACGAACCAGAGCATAACCGCAGCGTAATGTTGGTAGTTTAACCAGGTCAAATGTTGTCCGAAACTGCGCCCTTCTGACTTTGCAGAGGCCTCTTTTTCTTGATTATCGCAATGCCCGAGCTGGTCGGTATACATGCTACAAGCCTGCAAGTCACCACGGTCAGCAGCATTCAGAAAGCACTTGTACGTAGCGCGTAACGCCGGACAACCAATAGCAACGAATAGCACCAGTGTTTGCAATACAAATGTTAACGCCGCCCCAAGTAGCCATGCTTCAACCGCCGCCGCAATCAAAGCAGGCGCAATCATATAGAACCACAATGCCAAATCCTTGGTGTGTTCAGACAATAACCCTTTCTGCTCAAGCCATTCTCTGTAGGCACGAACATAAAATTCACCATGCCATTTCGACGTTTTTGCTACCAGCCGCTCTATGCTCAAAACCAATAACAAGCTCATCAGGATCATAGTTTTTCCCTACTCTTTTTCGCAGTGACGTTCATTTGTGTTGGCTCCGATACCAACGATTTTCTGTGGTTAATTCGTTGACGAAAATACGTCCAATTAAAGGCAACACCCGGATCAGTTTTTCGTCCCGGAGCAATATCATTATGCCCCACAATTCGACCTAATGAGATCCGAGGATAAACCTTTCTGATAAAAGAAGTTAACTCGACCAACGCATCATACTGAACTTGTGTGTAGGCCAAATTATCAGTGCCTTCCAACTCGATACCAATAGAGTAGTCATTGCAACGGCTCACGCCTTGGAAAGAAGACACACCAGCATGCCATGCTCTGTGACTAAATGGCACATATTGCTCTATCTTTCCATCGCGATAAATAACACAATGGGCGGATACTCTAAGCCCCTCTAACTGCGCATAAAACGGATGGGCACTGTAGTCTAATGTGCCTGTAAACAGCCCCCTAATGCCATCACCACCAAACTCTTCGGGCGGTAGTGATATATTGTGTATGACAAGCAAGTTTACGTCGCTTTCATTGGGGCGCTCATCGAAAAAAGGACAATCCACTTGAGCTGCCAAAGGGTAATACTTCATAAGGGTTTAAATTTTTATATTAACCTCAATTAATTATAGAAGTGTGACACCTAATTTTTTGAACGCAACGATAATTTGTAACGGGCGTTGTGACGAGAGACTATAAGCAGCTTTCTGCGCGGGATTTTTGGCGTGGAGGGAATGGCTCATGAGTTTCGTTGTTGTAGTCAATGGGAAGTCATGGGCCGTTCACTTCCTTCTGAGGCATGGATGCCGAAGCAGAGCCCCCATGGAGGGGCTTGTGGCGTGAAGGGAATGGTCCATGACTTCCCATAGACATAGACATAGACATAGACATAGACATAGACATAGACATAGACAACGTTACCACACAACTTTAAAGAGGAATTCTTTTGACTGAACAAAAAAGCATGGGTAAGTGGATGATTGTGCTGGCTTGGATATCGGCGTTTGGCTTGCTAATTATGGTATTTTCAGAGCTGTTGGACCGTCAAGTTAATCCAAATTCCTCCCCAGAGTCTTCTCAGGTGGGAAATCGTGTGGAAGTCAGACTTAAACAAAATCGTGCTGGTCACTATGTCACTTCTGGCTTTATTAATGGCACCAAGGTAACGTTTTTGGTTGATACGGGCGCAACGGATGTTGCAGTGCCTGCACACCTTGCATCAACCTTGCAAATGCAAGCAGGGAGACAAGCGTTAGCCAGTACTGCAAATGGTATTGTGCAAATCAACGAATCCCGTATTGATACGCTGCGTATCGGTGATATTGTACTTCGCGATGTTGAAGCAAACCTCAATCCGGGAATGAGCGATGACGAAATTCTGCTGGGAATGAGCGTTTTGCGCCAATTGGAGTTTACTCAGCGCGGAGAACGGTTAATATTGCGTACCCTCTAAAGCAATACAGTGTGATTCTATGACAGCCCCAAGCCCAACAGCCATTCGCCAGCAAGTATCAGCCGCGTTGAGCGAAGACCTAGGTGGTACAGTTTCGTTAGCCAATGACATCACAGCATGTCTTATCGACGAACAAGCCACAGCAACTGCAACCATAATTACGCGAGAGCCTTGTGTAATTTGCGGTGTAGCGTGGGCAACAGAAGCCTTCACGGTATTTGACGGCGACTTAGATATTACCTGGCATGTCAAAGACGGTGATCAAGTAGACGCAAACACAACACTTGCCACTTTAACGGGAAATGCTCGGATTATTCTTACCGGTGAGCGTACCGCGTTAAACTTTTTACAAACACTGTCGGCAACGGCAACTGTTACTCAGTACTATGCTGATATTCTTAAAGACAGTAAAACAGTGATTCTCGACACCCGTAAAACCATACCAGGGCTTAGACTGGCCCAGAAATATGCCGTAGCATGCGGCGGAGGTAAGAATCATCGCATTGGCTTGTTTGACGCTTTCCTGATTAAGGAAAACCATATTTTTGCCTGTGGAGGCATTGAAAAAGCAGTATCAAGGGCAAAAGCAATGAAGCCTGGTGTTCCTGTAGAAGTTGAAGTCGAAAGTATCGACGAGCTCAAAAAAGCCTTATCTGCCCACGCAGACATCATCATGCTAGACAATTTCACCAACGAACAGATACAAGAGTCAGTAGCGCTAAACAACGGCCAAAGTAAACTGGAAGTGTCTGGCAACATTACTGACGCTCGACTCAGTTCATTAGCTACGTTAGGTGTAGATTATATATCGTCAGGCGCGTTGACTAAGCATGTGGAGGCTATCGACTTGTCCCTTAGGATCCATATTTCTTAATCTTGCGTCTTGTACTATTTGCGCACTCAATCTCAGAGTGCGCTGGTCTAATCTCTCCAATAACTTTTCGAAGCTCAGTTCTGAAAAATACCCAAGTATTAATTTAGACAACATATTAACTGTCTGACTATAAAAGGTTTTTACCACGTTCTATTTTTTTAGCTCATCACGTAGCGCTTGCTAAATAGAAAGGTAAACACGGGTATGATTTCTGATACTTGTCAGTGGCACATTGCCTTCTATACTGAAAAACATGTACCAGGGCCGTACCAGAGGCGACTCAGGTATCAGGTCCATTTGAATCGTCAATTTAACGTTTAACGTGTTGTATACGTACCGGAGAAATACCATGACTAACATGACTACCCAAAACCAAAAAGGTTTTACACTAATTGAATTAATGATCGTTGTTGCCATTATCGGCATTTTGGCGGCCATCGCTTTACCGGCGTATCAAAACTACACTGAAAAAGCGAAGTTCACCGAAGTTACCAACGCAACCGCAGCGGCTAAAACCGCAGTTGAAATTTGTGCTCAAACTGTTGACTCAACGCTTGCTAACTGTGACGGCGGTACCAGTGGTATTCCGGCAGATGTTTCTGCGTCTGGTAGTATTGTTGGTGTAGGTACTGTAAATGGTGTAATCACTGCAACTGCATCTCCAGATTCAGGCATTGTAGATGGTTCAAACGCAGCCGCAACTTATGTACTAACGCCAACCGTATCAAATGGTCGCGTTACTTGGGGTACAGCTTGCACACCAACTACCTTGTGCTAACAACCAGTACCTGACCCGACTAGCCCGGCCATTGCTGGGCTAATGCCTTTTCCTAGCGCACAAAAATCATCACTATGGCAAAAGCAAGTCTTACATTCACTTGGCAAGGAAAGGATCGCAAAGGAAACAACCGTAAAGGCGAGATTGCTGCAACGTCCCTCGCTGAAGCCAAAAATCTACTTCGCCGCCAAGGAATATCTGCAAACAAAGTTAAAAAACTCAGTAAGCCTTTATTTGGCTCTGGTGGGCAAAAAATAACTGCCGCAGACATCTGTGTGATGTCACGACAAATCGCAACCATGCTAGGTGCTGGGGTATCGCTTATACAAACCCTCGACATGATTGCACAGGGGCATAGTAAAGTTACCATGCGCGACATGCTGCGGGATATTGCCAATGAAGTGAAAGCGGGTAGTCCACTATCCAGTGCATTGAAAAAACACCCCGAGCAATTTGACACCCTTTATTGCGACTTAGTGTTTACCGGGGAACAATCTGGTGCACTAGAAACGATTTACGAGCGAATCGCTACTTATAAAGAAAAAGCCGAAGCACTAAAATCAAAAATCAAAAAAGCCATGTTCTACCCCATCGCAGTTTTGGTCGTTGCTTTTATCGTTACGACGATTCTTTTGATCTTCGTTGTCCCTCAGTTTGAAGACATTTTTAAGAGTTCTGGAGCCGAACTCCCCGTATTCACCCAGTTTGTGTTAGGTATCTCTCGATTTGTACAAGACTATGGCGTGTTAATTGCCGCTGGTGTGGGAACTGCAGGTTACCTATTTACACGTGCCTATAAAAAAAGCCAGTCATTAAGAGACAAGCTAGACGTGCGAATCTTAAAAATTCCTGTGATTGGTGAAATATTAAAGAAAGCCTCTATTGCCCGTTTTACAAGAACCCTAGCAACGACTTTTTCGGCAGGCGTTCCCCTCATTGGCGCATTGGAATCTGCTGCGGGGGCATCGGGCAATGCGGTATTCAGAAACGCCATACTGTACATTAGAAAAGAAGTAGCAGGCGGCATGCCGATGCACACCGCTATGGGCGTAACTCAAGTGTTCCCCGAAATGGTGACTCAGATGATAGCGATTGGCGAAGAATCTGGTGCCGTCGACGCCATGCTGAGTAAAATAGCCACAATATATGAAGCCGAAGTAGACGACATGGTAGACGGGCTAACTAGCCTATTAGAGCCGATGATAATGGCAGTACTTGGCGTAGTAATAGGTGGCTTAATCGTAGCTATGTACTTACCCATCTTCGAAATGGGGAACGTGGTGTAGATTCACTTTCACCTGTGTACAATACATGTCACTAAATAACTCAGAGAATTTTTATGCTAGATGCGGTTATACAGGTAAGTATTGAATTACCCGCGTTTTTCTATGCCATTGTATTTATTACCAGCTTGATGGTAGGTAGTTTCTTGAACGTTGTGATTTATCGACTTCCGATAATGATGGAGAACAGCTGGAAAGAGGAATACAAAAACTACTTTTCAACCAAAGAATCTGCCGTCGAAAACGACGTAAAACAGCCCTTTAATCTTGTACTACCGCACAGTACTTGCCCTTGTTGTGGACATAGAATAAGAGCTTGGGAAAACATACCTGTCATCAGTTATTTGGTGTTAGGTGGAAAATGCTCTCAATGTAAATCTAAGATTTCAATTCGCTATCCAGCTGTGGAACTTTTTACGGCATTAGTGTGCACATTAGCCGCTTGGCACTATGGCCCATCAGTGACCGCTCTTTGGTCTGTGTTGGTTTGCTACATTTTAATCGCATTAATATTTATCGATGCCGATAAAATGTTACTGCCAGACCAGCTTACGCTACCCCTGCTTTGGCTTGGTTTACTCCTCAGCACCCAATCTATATTTGTAGACATGTTTGACGCAATTATTGGTGCGGCAGCAGGCTATCTAAGTCTTTGGTCTGTGTACTGGTTGTTCAAACTGGCCACAGGGAAAGAAGGTATGGGGTACGGCGATTTTAAATTATTAGCTGCACTGGGCGCGTTCACCGGTTGGCAAGGTCTTCCAATAATTATTTTGTTGTCCTCTTTAGTTGGAGCGATTGTCGGAATTTTATTGTTACGCCTGAAATCGGACTCTGATGAAGCGAATACTTCACAACCTATGCCCTTTGGACCCTATATAGCGGTTGCAGGCTTCATTACGCTGCTTTATAAAGAACCTATTATTAGCGCTTATATAAGCTGGGTAATCGATTAATGGGAAACAGTGTAGTCGTTGGGCTAACAGGCGGAATAGGTAGCGGAAAATCTGCGGTTTCAGACGCGTTTAAAAGCAAAGGTATATCCATAGTAGATGCAGACATAGTCGCAAGGCTAGTGGTAGAAAAGGGTTCGAAAGGTTTAGCCGCCATCGCAACACACTTTGGAAACCAAGTTTTGCATACCGATGGCACGCTCAATCGCGCTGTACTTAGAGAACAAGTATTCAATAACAGTAGTGAGAAAGAGTGGCTAAACGGCTTACTTCACCCACTTATTAGGGAAGAGATGGCTCGACAACTCGACATCAGTGACGGCCCGTTTACTATTTTGTCTGTACCATTGCTAGTTGAAAACAAACTTACGACTATGTGTAATTACGTGATTGTGGTTGATTGCCCAGAAGAACTGCAACTTCAAAGGGCGATGAAACGCGACGGTAGTTCAAAAGCAACCATTGAAAACATCATGGCTGCACAAGCCTCACGAGCGCAGCGAAAAGCAGCCGCTACACATGTTATTGATAACAGTGGTACGCTGGAAGAATTAAATACGCAAGTTGATGCGCTCTACCATAATTTTTTAGAAACCATCGGTAATTAAGAGTATTTTTGCAACTTTTTTACTCAGTTGATATCAAAACTAAAGTTCTTTTGAATTCCAACTTGGCATCACCTTATTCTTGCTTTAGTCTTTAAATCTAAGTGACTGTGTTTAAAAGGGTATCCATGAGCGAAGCGGTGTTTGAATTTCCGTTAAAGGAGAAGATGCGTAACTACTTGCGCGTCGAGCAGCTGCTTGGCCAATTAAAAAGCACATCTAACCCGCAAAGTAATCAGTTGTTACTGGTCTTTTTTTCACAGCTATTTGATTTATTAGATCTTATTGAGCGACTCGATCTTCGCACCGACATAGGTAAAGATTTAGAAGCCCATGAAAAGAACCTAGTTTATTGGTCACAACACCCTAAAATAGACAGCAGTGCGTTAGAAAATGCGTTAAAAACTGTACTTTCTTTACGCGAGCGATTAAGAGCAGATCGCAAGTTTTGTAATAATTTAAAAGAAGATAAATTACTTTCCTCGATTCGCCAACGTTTTGCTATTCCGGGTGGAGCCTGTAGTTTTGATTTACCCAACCTACATTTTTGGCTTCAACAGCCCGATGCACAAAAACAGCAAGATATTTCTCGTTGGTTGTCAGATCTCTCTTTGCTTAATGATGCAATTGATGTCAGTTTGTCATTTATACGTGAGCGGGGACAATTCACTCCAACCCTAGCCGCCAATGGCTTTTTTCAAGGCACGGCCGACGACAAAAAAGAGCTAATACGTATCAAGTGCAGTGTTGACGAAGGCTACTACCCTACACTCAGTGGTAACAAATACCGTTACGCGTTGCGATTTATGTGGTTTGACTCAGAAGAAAACCAATCGAGTTCCGTTAACTCAGATGTTCAGTTTAGCCTGGCAGCCTGTTAAACTCCTTACATCCTAAATTTGTGTTCGCCCAATGTATGAAAGTAGATTGCCCCACTTGCTCTGCCTCTGTTGAGTGGTCAGAAGAAAGTCCATTCCGTCCCTTCTGCTCTAAGAAATGCCAACTCATCGACTTAGGTGACTGGGCATCAGAAGAACATAAAATTGCTTCAAAACCCGAAGAAGCAGCTTCACCTGATGCTATTGACGTTGAAGAAATAGAAGCCATGCTCGCCAAACAAGGCGACCAATTTTTTTCTCACTAGTGTAAGGAACCGTAATGTTAGGAAAGGTAGTTTTGGTTGGTGGTACTCATGGAAACGAAACCAGCGGTATTCAATTGATTAACCATTGGAAACGCCATGGTGTTCCTGAGCATTTAGCCGCTTTAAATTTAGATTTAGTAATAGCAAATCATCGTGCGATAGAAGATAACGTTCGCTTTGTTGACGAAGACCTCAATAGACAATTTACGTATCAAGCCCTTGCAGAGCAAAAAGACACCCTAGAAGCTAAATGTGCAGCTAACTTCAACATAGAATTTGGTCCGAAAGGCTCGTCAAAGACAGATCTTGTTGTTGATATTCATAACACCACAAGCAACATGGGCGCTACGCTTATTATCTTAGAAACTGACCACTTCAATACCCAGCTTGCCCGCTATGTAAAGCACGTGATGCCTGAAGCAATTATCCTAGTAGAAGATGAGAAACCCATTGAAGAACACGGTTACCTTTGTACCGTGGGAAATAAAGGAGTCATGATTGAAGTGGGTGCGCAACCCCAAGGCGTAATGCGAGAAGATGTATACAAACTCGTAGAAAAAATGGCAATTGCCATTCTTAGCTTTTGTACCCATTACAACGAGAACGAGTCGTTAGTTGATACGCCGTGTGAAGCTTTCAGATTAGGCGAAACCGTCTCGTTTCCGCTTGATGACAATGGTGAGCGAACAGCCATGGTTCACCGCGATTTACAAGACAATGATTTTGCCCCCCTACTGCCTGGCGACCCAGTGTTCACGGCTTTCGATGGCGAAACCATTGGATGGTGGGGCAATGAGGTTACCTTCCCTCACTTCATCAATGAAGCCGCCTACAGCAAACTACACATTGCATTCGCCACAGCAGATAAATGCGAGATTTGATGTATCGGTTATAGGTCTTGAGTTCAATCGATAGACGCAACACATCAGTTAAATTTCTTTGCTGGTGTTTCATAGCCTAACGTTTTTCTCGGTCTTTCGTCAGGTTGTCTAGCCACACTGCTTAGTTTTGTTGGCTGTGCACTATTGCTGTTGAAATTGCGCGAGGTATGATTTGCATAACCTTGCTTAGCTCGCCCCATGGCACTGACTAACGAACGCATTATAGTTTTACCTCATGTGGTGCTTGATAACCTAAATGAATTAACAAGCTTTACTGAATAAAGTATCCAATCACCACCCACTGGCCACTTTCTTTACTCATAGTGATAATTTCGGTAGCTATCGGCCTTTTTTCCATAGACGAAGAAAAGGTAAGGGTAGCGTATTCGCCCTGAGGTAACCCGATCATTGCTCCAGAGGTATCAACGCCACGTAGTTCTCGTGAATTCACTTCTCCAAAAATACTTTTGCTCTGGGTTAGTGCCTCAGACCATTGACGCTCAGTCACTCTCGCTTTAGCCAGTTTACCTAGGCGGTCCCAGCTAATGTCATACTCTTGAGCATCAATAAGCGCTAACCAACTAATAGCCGCTTGCTCAACGGCATCTATCGAAACAGTGTAGGTGCCCGTTTCGGTTGAGGCATTGTCTTTGGCAAAATACGCATAACTATAGGCCGCCGCTACTAATGCAATAACGGTCAACACCCCTGCTCCAATCGTCCGAAATTTGTGATTAGGCCAGCTTTGATGTTCGGGTGAATCTGACTGCTCTGACTCGCTCTGCACTGCCAAATCTGCGGGCACTTTATCAAATGCCATTGCAATCGCCTTTACTGAGTCATGCGATGCACTACTGGTATTTTCAACACGCTGGACCGTTCGTAAACTTAGCCCTGCTACATCCGCTAGATGCTGCTGACTCCAAGCTTTTGCGCTTCGCAACTCAACAATAAGCGCTGAGTTAATTTTCATTTCCATTGCCTTATCCTCATCTCAATAATTTGGTGAGGAGTGTGTTAAACAAAACGTCTAAATACTACGACAGTATTACGTCACGTTACGTCAACCCATAGTAAGCCATTGCTTTATATAGAATTATTAAAAATAACACATTACACTGATTATAGAGCGAGTGAATTGCACTGCATAAACAATAACGCTAAGTTCATAGTGTTTGATACAAGAATAATAACTAGAGTTAAGGTCTACAAATTAATTACCTCATTTTGCCGAATGGATAAACCAACACATTGGTGTAAACGCCCAATAACTGGATAACATAGAGTTAGACACTCCATGATTTATCGCTCCCGAATCACCTATGCTTTGTTAGCACGTGGCACTGTTTTGCTTGGCCTTTTTACTCGCTCTAGCGTGTTTGAGTATTATCATTCCATTGCGATGTACGTGGGCTACTAGCTGTGGACATCAATTGTATATTGGTTGATACGATTTTTTGTGCCCCACAAAAGCCACTGGATATGCGCCATTGTTGCCTTACTGTTTCGTTCTCAATTGAAGCCTCTCAGCTCTGACAGGCGAATTGGATTAATAATATTCGTCATACTAGGCTAGGCGGTTTAGTGCTTGGGGTTGGTTTTCAATGGACAGATTTAGTGGCATTTTCAGCTGGTATAGCGCTAAGAGGACGCTCAAGCGAAATGCTAGTCAGTTAAGCAAACATTGTTTAAGGCATTCTAGAGAGGGAGCGGCGTACTTTTATAGCCATCTGAGGCAAGTTTGCCGAAGCTGAGCCCCACGGATGGAACTGGCGTGCTATAAAAAGTACACCGTTCCCTCTCAAAAGGCTTGCACTACCCGTTAACCTTCCCAGAGTTGGCATTTCTAATTTTACTTTTCTTGTAGCTTTTGAATAATGACTTCGTTGGCTTTGGGAAAGGTATATTCATTTAGGGCCGCTATGGGAGCCCAAGTTCCTTCTTGGCCTTCTTTGCCGAAGGGTTCGCCACCGAATTCAGTCACTGTGTGAACATCTAACTTGACTGACTTGTCGCTGTAGTCGTGTTCGATAAGTATCAATGGTTCGCTATTGGACACATCAATACCCACTTCTTCTGCTAGTTCACGAGCGAGCGCTTGGGTAACGGTTTCCCCAGTTTCCACTTTACCGCCGGGGAATTCCCATTTACCGCCTTGGTGAGCATCTTTTGCTCGGCGAGTAATGTAGACGTTACCTTCTCTAAGAATAACGCCTACTGCTACATGAACCATTGCCACTAGCTAAGTTTACCGCAGCATTGCTTGTACTTTTTACCCGAACCACAAGGGCAAGGATCATTGCGACCAACCTTAGGACCTTCTCGCACTGCTGTGCTTGGCTTTTTGGCACCTTCAGGCACTGCTGAAGCACTTTCGTGTTGGAAGTTCTTTGGACCGTTGTCAGCTTGACGACGTTGTTGTTCAACCTTTTCAACATCTTCTTCCGCTTTTACTTTTACGCGGGCAAGAATAGTTATAACTTCCACTTTCAGCGCTTCTAACATGCCTGAGAACAACTCAAACGACTCACGCTTATACTCTTGCTTAGGGTTTTTCTGCGCGTAACCACGTAAGTGAATACCTTGACGCAGGTGGTCCATTGCCGCCAAGTGCTCTTTCCAATGACTGTCGAGGTTTTGCAACATTACCGCTTTTTCAAACTGGCGAAGTACAGGTGCACCAACCACGGCTTCTTTTTCAGTATAGGCCGCAGTAATATCACCCAAGATACGTTCACGTAACTTCTCTTCATAAAGTTTATCGTCGTTATCCAGCCATTCTTGTAGTGGCAGATTTACCGAGAAGTCAGCTTTAAGACGTTCTTCTAACCCTTTAACATCCCACATTTCCTCTAAGGATTGTGGCGGAATGTATTCGTCAATTACACCAGAAACAACATCTTCACGGATAGCAGCGATAGTTTCACTAATATCCCCCTCGTCGAGTAACTCATTACGCTGTTCGTAAATCACCTTACGCTGATCATTAGCAACGTCATCATATTCTAAAAGCTGCTTACGAATATCAAAGTTACGGCCTTCCACTTTACGCTGAGCGTTCTCGATAGCGCGAGTAACCCATGGGTGCTCAATGGCTTCACCACGTTCCATACCCAAGCGCTTCATCATGTTACCCATTTTTTCAGAGGCAAAAATGCGCATAAGAGCGTCGTCTAGCGATAGGTAGAAACGGCTAGAACCCGGGTCACCCTGACGGCCAGAACGACCGCGCAACTGATTATCGATACGACGAGATTCATGGCGCTCAGTACCAATAATGTGTAAGCCACCAGCTTCTAAAACTGCGTCGTGACGGGCTTTCCATTCTTCCTTAATTTTTGCAAGCTGGGCTTCAGTAGGATTATCAATTTTATCAATCTCTGCCTGCATATTACCGCCAAGCACAATATCCGTACCACGACCCGCCATGTTTGTAGCGATAGTAACTGCACCTGATTTACCCGCTTGAGCAACAATGTCCGCTTCTTGCTCGTGGAATTTAGCGTTCAGTACCTTGTGGGGTATCTTGCTCTTTTTAAGCACACGAGAAAGTAATTCTGAGTTCTCGATGGACACAGTACCTACCAAGGTAGGTTGACCTCGTTTAACACAAGCCTTGATATCTTCAACAATGGCTTCGTATTTTTCTTCCGCAGTAAGATAAATAAGGTCGGGCTTATCTTTGCGCTGCATTGGTTTATTGGTAGGAATAACCACAGTTTCCAAACCATAGATATGCTGAAATTCAAATGCTTCAGTATCCGCGGTACCTGTCATACCAGACAGTGTGGTGTACAAGCGGAAGTAGTTCTGGAACGTAATCGAAGCAAGGGTCTGGTTTTCGTTTTGAATTCGTACCCCTTCTTTCGCTTCAACAGCTTGGTGAAGGCCTTCAGACCAGCGACGGCCTTCCATCGTACGTCCAGTGTGCTCATCAACGATGACAATCTGACCTTCTTTTACGATGTAGTCTACGTCTTTAGCAAAAAGCTTATGCGCTTTAAGCGCCGCGTTAATATGGTGAAGTAGTGAGATATTACCCGCAGCAAACAAAGACTCACCTTCTGGTAATATGCCCGCTTCTTGAAGAATTTCTTCAACGTGGATCTGACCACGCTCGGTTAGGTGAATTTGCTTCGATTTAAGATCGATAGTGAAGTCACCATCACCCTCTTTGCCCTCTTCGTCTTCTTCCTCTTGCTGCACTAGTTTGGGAATAAGTGTATTTATTTTACGGTAAAGCTCTGAACTGTCTTCTGCTTGACCTGAAATAATCAGTGGCGTACGTGCTTCATCGATTAGAATTGAGTCAACTTCATCGACTACAGCAAAATTAAGTGGTCGTTGCACCCGGTCTTGCGGGCTAAACGCCATGTTGTCGCGAAGGTAATCAAAGCCGAATTCGTTATTCGTACCATAAGTAACATCAGCTTGGTACGCATCGCGTTTTTGCTCAGGCGACATTCCTGGAATATTACAACCTACTCGCATACCCAAGAAGGTAAACAACTGGTTACTCCACTCGGCGTCACGACGGGCGAGGTAATCGTTCACGGTAACAACATGAACACCTTTACCTGATAGCGCATGTAAATAGGTTGGAAGGGTTGCCGTTAACGTTTTGCCCTCACCTGTGCGCATCTCAGAAATCTTACCTTGGTGAAGTACTTGTCCACCGAGCATTTGCACATCAAAATGACGCATACCGTAAACACGCTTACTGGCTTCTCGAACCGTAGCAAAAGCTTCGTGAAGTATTGCATCAAGGGTTTCACCCTTTTCAATACGCGCCTTAAACTCAGCAGTTTTCCCTTTTAACTCTTCGTCTGAAAGCTTTTCGAACTCGGCTTCCAATGCATTAATGGCATCTACATTTTTTTGTAATTTTTTTAGAAGACGGTCGTTTCGGCTACCGAATACTTTTGTCAGGATGCTTGCAAACATTAGCTTGTTATTTCCACTACTTGTCGAGATGCCACTCACATTGAGCACAGCTACGATTAACGTTATTCGCCACACCAAAGTGTGGCTATGCGAATTGAGAACGTAAGCGCAAGGCTTACTACCTGGCTGCTACCTTAGTTACCTTCCATAAACATAAGGTAGAGGATCGACTTGTTCACCGTCTTTTATGACTTCGTAATGTACGTGAGCTCCGGTAGAGCGTCCCGTGTTCCCCATAGTTGCAATTGGCTGCCCTTTGACAACCACATCACCAACAGACACCGACAATTCGTCGTTGTGCCCGTATCGAGTAACAAAACCATCACCATGGTCAATTTCTACTAGATAACCGTAACCGTATCTATCACCCGCCCAAGTAACAATACCTGAAGCGGTAGCAATAACGTCATCACCGGCCTTTCCAGCAAAATCTAACCCTTTATGCATAGCTGGCTTCCCTGAAAAAGGGTCAGCTCGCATACCATAATAAGACGACAACCATCCCGACGCTATCGGACGACCAGATAACTGACTCTGTTCGTGGATATGGTGACCTTTGACCAAACTTTCAAGCATAGAAAGTTGTTGAGACTTAACATCGAGGGATTGCTGAAGCAAAGATATCTCGTTAAGTATAGGGTCTTGTTCTAGATCATCGGGAATCGATCTTGGAACGAACGCGTCCAGGTCAGCCGCATCCATTCCTAATTCTTCTGCTATTTGCTTACTCTGTTCATCTAACAAAGACACCTTTGCCGACAATGACGCGACGTGTGTTAGCAATGCATTGAGTTTATCAGCCGTATTACGCTCGAGCGCACTTACGTCTGACTGTGTTCTTTCTAGGTCTGATTGCGCTAATCTTATACGCGCAACATCCTCTGACATAGATTCTGTAGAACGGCTCGACACCAACATAAACAGCGAAGACAACACAGTAACGCTTACCAGTGTTCGTACACTGATACTGCGCCTGTAACGCTTTGCTCCGCCTGATAGTGTTATTGTTAGTTTCATACTACAGATACATTATTATTATTGTGCATAGTGTAACCGTGTTCGTTGCTCTTCACAATTAGCAACGATTGCGCTTACTTTCATCTATCTGCAAGCAATTAAATGCCCGCTTTAATTATGGTTTTATACTTTAAACAACAACAGGTATAAAATCTACCCGTAAAAAAGCCGCCCAATAGGCGGCCTTATATTTGATTTATTTTACGCAAGCGCTGGCTGAAGGTACCTAATTGGTGCAGCTTCCTGGGAATCAAAGGTGACAAATTCCCAACAATCTACCTGAGCTAACAAAGCGTTTAATAACTTGTTATTCAGTCCATGGCCAGTCTTGTAAGCCCTAAGCTCGCCAATAATACTATGACCACCTAAATAAAGGTCGCCAATAGCATCGAGAATTTTGTGTTTCAAAAATTCATCGTCGTAACGCAAACCTTCAGGGTTTAGTACTCGGAAGTCGTCTAGCGCAACGGCATTTTCCATGCTGCCGCCCAAGGCTAAATTGTTCGCGTTCATGTACTCTAAGTCACGCATAAAACCAAAGGTACGTGCACGGCTAACTTCATCTACATAAGAACAAGAGTCAAAATCCATCACCATGTGTTGGCGAGTTTGACTAATTACTGGATGATCAAAGTCGATTTGAAAATCAACGCGAAAACCATCGTGTGGTACAAGTTCTGCCCACTTATCTTCTTCTTCAACACGCAGTGGCTTTTTAATGCGGATAAACTGCTTGTGTGCGTTTAGCTCTTCGATGCCCGCAGACTGAAGTAAAAATACAAACGGGCTAGCACTGCCGTCCATGATAGGTAATTCATTACTATCCACCTCGACAATAATATTATCGATACCTAAACCTGCTAGCGCCGAAGCTAAATGCTCCACAGTTTGAATAGTTACGCCGTCGTCATTATTTAAACAGGTACAAAGCATAGTGTTCCCTACCGCATCAGCACGGGAAGGAATATCAACATAGGGTTGAAGATCAACACGCCTAAACACAATTCCAGTGTTAGCAGGCGCAGGTCGGAGAGTCATAGTGACCTTCTCACCTTTGTGAAGCCCTATTCCAGTTTCTTGGACTGGGCGCTTTATTGTACGTTGTCTAATCATATTACGAGCTTTTACCTATCTTAAAAAGCGGGCGCGAATTATAGTGAGTTAGTACTCACATGTCAAAATTAATCAAATTTTAACCAATAAATCATACAAAACGCTTACTTTTCAATCACTATTCCACGAAATCAATCGTGGTGCAACCTACCTAACACAAAGCTAAGTACGCTCTAGTAAACAAAAAGTTCCCATTTCTGTAGATTAATCCGCTTGCTTTCTTAAAAACGCTGGAATATCTAAGTATTCTAAGTCGTTTCCAGGTTGCGCTTCATCTTCCGGTTTTAACGCTTGATTACCCTCAGTTCCACCAACAGCAGGGCGAGATTCTGAAGATGAACCTACACCATATTCTCTTGGCGCTTGTTGACCCAAGCGACCAGTGGTTTCTGAACTCACCAGTGAAATATCAGGTTTACGTTCCGCACCAATGCCTGTTGCTACAACTGTTACACGCAGTTCGTCGGTCATTTCCATATCGATAACAGTACCAACAACCACAGTGGCGTTTTCAGAAGCAAACGCTTTAACTGCATTACCTACAGTTTCGAACTCGTCGATAGCGAAATCAGGGCCAGCAGTAATGTTTACCAAGATACCACGGGCACCTGACAGGTCGATGTCTTCCAACAACGGGCTGGCAATCGCAGACTCTGCCGCTTCTTCAGCGCGATCTGGTCCATTTGCAGCTCCACTACCCATCATAGCTTTACCCATTTCAGACATCACAGTTTTAACGTCGGCGAAGTCAACGTTAATTAGGCCAGGGCGAGTAATCAATTCTGCAATACCTTGAACCGCACCACGAAGTACGTCATTTGCCGCACTAAATGCTTGAAGCAACGGTGTACCCGGCCCCATCACTTTAAGTAGCTTTTCATTCGGGATGGTAATTAATGAATCAACGTTATTGGCCAACTCAGCAGTACCTTGATCGGCAAATGACGTGCGCTTTTTACCCTCGAATGGAAACGGTTTAGTCACCACAGCAACGGTAAGGATACCCATTTCGCGCGCAATCTTTGCCACTTCTGGCGCTGCACCTGTACCCGTTCCGCCACCCATTCCGGCAGTAATAAATACCATATCAGCACCCTCAAGGGCCTGACGAATGGTTTCGCGGTCTTCTTGAGCCGCTTCTCTACCTACATTTGGATCTGCGCCTGCACCTAAACCTTTGGTTACGCTTGATCCAATTTGCAGGGTGACATCGGCACTTGAACTTCTCAACACCTGAGCGTCGGTATTCACCGCGATAAATTCAACACCTTCAATACTTTGCTTTACCATGTGCTCAACAGCGTTTCCACCACCGCCGCCGACACCGATAACTTTAATTACGGCTTCTTCACCGTGATTATCCATTAACTCGAACATACTTACTCTCCGGTTGTACGTCTTAACACTACGCGTTGTCATGAATGACTTGTGCTGCATTCCTTGCGCACTCTCATGCCTTCGCTATAGCGCCCCTAAAAAAATTAAAATTCACCTTTGAACCAGCTTTGCAATCGATGAAACAAACTTTCACCGGAACGCTGCTTACTGGATTTCTTATTATCTGTTTGCGCTTTTCCGTATTGCAGAAGACCAACCACAGTCGCAAAACCAGCGTCATCAACGTATTCGGACAAACCTTTCACATTAATTGGTTTGCCTACGCGCACTGGCATTTGGAACAACTCCTCTGCGAATTCTACCGCACCTTCCATTTTGGCAGTTCCACCGGTCAATACCAAACCGGCGGCAATTTGTTCTTCCAGTCCACTGGCCTTTATTTCGTCATGGACTAATTCGAACAACTCTTGATATCGAGGCTCAATAACCTCAGCAAGGGTATGTCTAGACATAACTCTTGCTGGTCGGCCGCCCACACTGGGCACCTCAATACTGTCTTCCATGCTAACCATATCTTTCAATGCACAGGCATAGTTGACCTTGATTTCCTCTGCATTGCTAATGGGCGTTCTGAAAATTTTAGCAATATCGCTGGTAATTTGGTTACCCGCCACAGGAATTACAGCCGTATGGCGAATAGCGCCATCGGTGTATATCACCATGTCCATAGTACCACCACCAATATCAACAACACAGACGCCTAGCTCTTTTTCGTCATCAGTGAGCACTGCATAACTCGACGCTAGCGCAGAAAATATCAATTGGTCGGCATTTAATTCACACCGCTCTACGCATTTCACTAAATTTTTTGCCATATCATCAGCACAGGTAATGATATGAGCGTCGGCTTCCATTCGCACACCTGACATACCTATGGGGTTTTTAATGCCCTCTTGCACGTCAATGGTAAACTCTTGTGGTAACACATGCAGCAAACGGCGTTCAGCGGCAATAGGCACACTTCGCGCTGCGTGAATAACATTGTCTACATCTTCTTGTGTTACTTCTTGGTTATTTATTGGCACCATGCCATTTTCATTCTGGCATTTAACATGGCGGCCAGAAATCGCCATAAACACTGACGATACTCGGCAATCAGCCATTAACTCCATTTCGTTAACCGCTCTTTGCACCGACTTCACCACTAGGTTTAAGTCGTTTACACCGCCTTTATCCATACCTTTTGCTGCATGGGTACCCACGCCAACAATACTAATTTGATCGTCATCTAGTAGTTCACCTACCACGGCCTTCACTTGGCTGGTGCCAATATCTAGCCCTACAATCAAATCGCGTTCAGACGGTTTTGACATGGTTTTATTAACTCTCTTCATTTGTTTTGCCGTCGGATGCATCTTTCCATCCCACAGCCACACCTGTGTCGTATCGAAGGTCGACGTAACTCACTGCCTTCTCCTGTTGCATCAACAGCGGATAGATATCTATAAAGCGCTGTAATCTATCAATAAACGCCTGACGTCCTAAATTTAGCTTTACGCCCGAATCAAGTTGTAGTTGCCACGCAAATCGTTCACTCAACGACAACTCTGCAATCTGCATATCCATGGTAGATAACAACGCATGCATAGTGTTGTAACCTTCCAGAGCCGTTTTCTCGCTCCCTCCTGGCCCAAACAAATCGGGCAACGATATGGCTACTCCTTCTGGGCTAAAGGTATCGCCATATGGATTGAGTATTAAATCTCCGTTCCAACGAGCCACGGGTGTCTGTTCAACCACGTAAATATTTAACCTATTGGGCCATTGCTTCCTCACGGAGGCACGATAAACCCAAGGTTGAGCCTCTAAGAGCTCGTATACTTCGTTAACATCTAAAGCAAAAAAACTTCCAGGTTGTGAACGACGTATAAGACTTTCCAGTTTACCAATATCAACGTACTGGTAGCTCCCTGAAAAATCAATAACTTGCACGGGCATTTGTTGTTCATCTTGCAAATAATTATGCGCTTTAATTCCCGCAAACAAAATGAACACAATAACTAAAAGCAAAAATATAACACCGCCCCAAAGCGTACTCTTGTTGTTAGTACTTTTTGCCATAGTTCGCCCCGGCGCGCTAAACGCGCGTGATATCCTTCTCAAAACTGGTGTGTAAAATGGCTAACACCAGGTCATCAAAGCCAATCCCCGCCACTTGAGCGGCCTTAGGCACTAAGCTTTTTTCTGTCATGCCCGGAACGGTATTCGCTTCAAGCAGAAAGAACTGCCCCGTTTTGTCCTGCATAACATCAATACGCCCCCACCCAGAACCAGAAACAGCTGAAAAAGCCGAGCTTGCCAGCTCAGCGAGTTCCTTTTCCTGATCGTCAGGCAAACCACTGGGACAATAATATTCCGTGGTGTTGTCCTGATACTTAGCAGCGTAATCGTAGAATGTATGTGGTGTAGACATGCGGATAGACGGTAACGCCTGCCCTTGTAGCACAGCTACAGTAAACTCAGGCCCATCTATGAACTGCTCCAACAAGACTTGATTATCGTAATTAAAGGCGTCTTGAATCGCGTTTTCGAGTTGTTTAGCGCTTGTCACTCTCGCCATGCCAATACTCGACCCTTCTCGCGCCGGTTTTACCATGACCTCATTCCCCAATTCAGACATTATAGCGCTGCATGATCCAGCTTCAAAGTGCCTTTTGTCTGCTATTTGGTATTTTGCAGTAGGTAAACCTACACTTTGCCACACTTGTTTCGTGTGAATTTTGTCCATAGCAAGGGCTGAGCCTAAAACAGAACTTCCAGTGTAGGGAATTTTCAACAACTGAAGTGCACCTTGCATACTGCCATCTTCACCACCACGTCCATGTAACATAATGATTACACGGTCGATTTTCTCATCGAGCAAGTCAGTCAATGGGCGCTCAGATGGGTCAAATCCAATGGCGTCAACCCCCTTTCTCAGTAACGCTTGAAGTACGGCATTCCCTGAGTTCAATGACACTTCACGCTCGGCGGAATCTCCGCCGAGTAGCACGGCCACTTTGCCAAGATTTGCATTCGAAAATGTAATCAATTCCATACTACTCATGCACCAAGCTCCTCTTTGAGCTTATCGTAATCAAGTTCGCACTCGGCTAAGGTTTTAGCTATCTTGCCAATGTTACCTGCCCCCTGAGTCATGAGTACATCACCAGCGGCAAGTACGTTTGACAAAATACTTGGTAATGACGAAGGCTCTCCCACATACACTGGCTCAATTTCACCGCGCTGGCGTATTGAACGGCAAAGAGATTTGCTGTCAGCACCATCGATGGGTGATTCACTAGCGGCATATACATCAAGAAGCAAAAGCACATCCACTTGTGAAAGCACTTCAACAAAGTCTTCGTAAAGATCTCGTGTACGCGTGAATCTATGTGGCTGATATACCATAACTAAACGTTTATCTGGCCAATTGGCGCGAGCAGCAGCGACTGTTGCAGCCACCTCGGTGGGGTGATGGCCATAATCGTCAACTAGACACACCTCTCCATTGGGAGAGGTAAAGTTGCCTAACACTTCAAAGCGTCGACCAATACCACCAAATCCGGCAAGTGCTTTAACTATTGCCTCGTCGTCGATACCTTCGTCAGTCGCAACGCTGATCGCTGCCAAAGCGTTTAGCACGTTATGCTGACCAGTTAAATTTAATGTCACTGCCAACGGCGCTTTGTTTGGCCGAATAACGGTAAAATCTGCTCGCCCAAACGACAACTTGATATTTTCTGCACGCACATCATTATGTGCTTCAACACCATAGGTAAGAATATTCCGCCCAATTCGAGGACGTAAGGCCTGAATATTCTTGTCATCACCGCACACAATGGCCTGACCATAAAACGGCAGATTGTGAAGAAACTCCACGTAGGTATCGGTCATTTTCGAAAAGTCACCGCCATAGGTATCCATATGGTCAGCTTCAATATTCGTTACTACTGAGACCATAGGTTGCAGATGCAAAAACGACGCGTCACTTTCATCAGCTTCCGCAATCAAGTAACGGCTAGTACCCAGTCTTGCATTGGTACCTGCACTATTTAACAAGCCGCCAATAACGAACGTGGGATCATATTCGGCTTGGGCAAATATGGTTGCGATTAAACTGGTAGTGGTGGTTTTTCCGTGTGTACCAGCTACCGCTATACCGTGACGAAAACGCATCAGCTCTGAAAGCATCTCGGCACGACGAATAATAGGGATACGCTGTGCTCGGGCCGCAATAATCTCTGGATTAGATTCATTTATGGCGCTAGACACTACAATAACGTCCATACCGTCGACGTTACTTTCTCTGTGTCCAATTTCAACGTTAGCACCTAATCCGCGTAACCTTCTAGTCATTGCTCCGTCTTGAATATCAGAGCCAGCAATTCGGTAGCCTTCGTTTAGCAAAACTTCGGCAATACCTCCCATACCCGCACCACCGATGCCGATAAAGAAGATGTTATTTACTTTCCGCATCTGCGGACTTTCAAATGGGGTTTTAAAAACCATTATGCCCCTACTCCTGCCACTGCTACACAGTGGCTTACTACTTTTTCTGTCGCATAAGAACTACTTGCCTGTCTAGCTTTTGCTCCCATCGAAATACATTTTTCTGGATTATTGATGAACCCACACATTTCTTCGTGCAATCTCAATGCTAATTCTTGCTGAGGAATCAGTATCGCAGCCCCACGAGACACCAAAGACATAGCATTTTTGGTTTGGTGATCGTCAACAGCATGGGGCAGTGGCACGAAAATAGCTGCTCTACCGGCGGCCGCAACTTCAGACACCGTAAGTGCACCAGCGCGACAAACAATAAGATCTGCCCATTCGTAAGCTTTTGCCATATCGTCAATAAATTCGTCCACCTCTACTGCGTATTGGGCATCGGCATATCTTTGTTTAACTTCGGCTTGGTTGCCTTTTCCACATTGATGACGAATCGCAATACCATTAAGATTCGCACATACACTAGGTAAAGTTTCGTTCAGCACTTTGGCGCCTAAGCTACCACCAATCACCAGCACATTAAGCGCTGAAGAAGACAATACTCGAGCATTGATTTGCGCTATCTCATTGCGAACTGGGTTTCCAACGGTTTCAACGACTTTTGTAATCCCTTCGAACTGAGACTTGGCATCGCCAAAGCCCAGTAATACTTTGCTGGCTATACGGGCTAACAATCTATTTGTCATTCCAGCAGCAGCATTTTGTTCGTGAATCACCACAGGAATACCCAGCGACTTGGCAGCAACTCCGCCCGGTCCACTGGCGTAACCACCAAATCCAATGACAATATTGGGTGCCAACTGCTTAATAATTTTTCGTGCTGAGAATAAACTAGCTATTAAGGCCCAAAGCCCACTTAACTTAGCTTTTATCCCTTTGCCTCGGATACCCTTCACGGGAATAAAGTGAATCGGAATACCGTATTTGGGGACCAAGTCTGCTTCCATACGCTCAGCGGTACCCAGCCAATGTACTTCCCAGCCTTCTTCTTTCATGGCATTAGCCACTGCCAATCCAGGAAATACATGTCCGCCAGTACCACCAGCCATGATCAAACAACGCTTAGTCATGGGTAGCCTCCCGCTCTACGTGGGCAAGAATCGCTTTAATTCCCGATTTACCTTCATCTTTGGGTAATTCCACAGACGCTTGGTTAACGTCTGTATTGGCGTTGGCAGATTTACTTTTGTTGGTTAACCCCTTTTTAGCTTTGGGCTTGTCGCCTCGGTCGAGGGCCTGTACGCCCTCAACGCGCAATTCAAAATCTATACGCAGTAAAATAGCGACCGCAACGGACATGACAATAAGGGAAGAACCACCATAACTCACCAGTGGCAAGGTAAGCCCTTTGGTAGGTAAAATCCCCGCGCTAGCCCCTACATTCACCGCGGTTTGAAAGCTAAACCAAATACCTATGCTATAGGCTAAATACGCATCAAACGGGCGCTCTCTAGACAGTGCTCGGTTGCCAATTTGGAGTGCTTTAACCACCATGGTCAAAATTAACATCAATATGCACATAACACCGGCAAAGCCAAACTCTTCAGCTAGCACCGCCATAATGAAGTCAGTGTGCGCTTCTGGCAAAAACTCGAGTTTCTGAAGGCTATTACCTAAACCTTGCCCGAACCACTCTCCACGACCATATGCCATTAAAGACTGTGTGAGCTGATAGCCTGCGCCGTAGGGATCTTCCCACGGATTTAAAAATGAAGTCACTCGCTTCATGCGATATTCTTCAAAAATAATCAACGCCACTACAGCTGAAAGACCCGCAAAAACAAGTGCAAAGAACTGCCAGAGTCTGGCTCCAGCAAGAAACAATAATCCTATAGTGGTAGCAAACATGACCACAACGGTTCCAAGGTCGGGCTGCCGCAGCAACAACACCGCTAGCACAAAAAACACAATCAAAGGTTTAATAAACCCCTTGAGGTTTTCGGTAACTTCTTCGTATCGCCGAACCATGTAACCTGCCAGATATGCGAAGAAAAATAGCTTCGCTGGCTCTGCGGCTTGAATAGTTATTGGCCCTAACGCTAACCAACGGGTACTACCATTCACTGTTCGTCCCACCACTAACACTGCACAAAGCAGTCCTATGGCGGCCAATAACAGGTAAGGGTTAGACATCCGCCAAAATTGCATAGGCAATTGCAGCACTACCATGGCTGAAATAAGTGCCAAAATAATGTAGATGGTATGCCTAATCGCAAAGTGAAAAGGATTTCCGTGAATACGGTCAGCAACAGGGATAGATGCCGACATGACAATAATAAGACCAATGCTCAATAGTGACACCGAGAGTAGAACTAACCCGAGGTCAAATGGGCGCTGAACACGAACGTCGTCGTGTTGGGCGGAAAAAATTGCACTTAGTGAAGGCGCTGCATTTATCATGAGTTTTGCACCTCCATGATTGCGGCTTTAAACGCCTGCGCACGCTCGATGTAATTATTGAACATGTCGATACTCGCGCACGCCGGGGAAAGCATAACAACGTCATTATTAACCGCAGCGTTATTGGCCGCTACGACTGCATCTTTCATCGTTGTAACACATTGAGTCTTGGGAAATACCAAGGCTATTTGGTGCGCGTCTTTACCCAGTGCAAATACTGACTTTACGTGTTTTTCAAACACGGGGGCGAGTGGCGATAAATCGGCACCTTTGGCATCGCCCCCTGCAATAAGATGCAGTTGTCCTTGAAGCTTAGGCGCAATACCTTCGATCGCAGCAATTGTTGCACCAACATTGGTTGCTTTTGAGTCATCTATCCAGCGAACGCCGTTAAAGCGGCCAAGCTCAACGCAGCGATGAGGTGCAGTCTCAAAGGATTTAACGGCAATGGCTGCTTCACTCAGGTCAACCCCTATGGACTCGCACAGCGCCAACGCTGCCATAACATTGAGTAAATTGTGTTCACCCGCTAAGGGTATATCAGACAATGTGAGCAACGGCTTACCCTGGTAAGTAATATTTTCATCACTCACACCAAAACCTTGATTAGATTGGGTTAAACCGTAACTAATATGTTCAGCCACGGGATGTTGAGGAACACTGTAAGCATGATCTCGCCACACGGCAGCCTTTTCACAATGGGCAAAAATACCTTGCTTAGCGATACCGTAACCTTCCAGTGAGCCATGTCGATCGAGATGATCTTCAGACAAGTTCAGTAATGTCGCTCCTTGAAGCGCTAGCGAACTCGTCATTTCTAGTTGAAAACTCGACAGCTCAAGCACAATAACGTCCAGTTCCAATCCAAGGGTTTCCAAAACTGGCTTACCCACGTTACCTGCCGCCACTGCTTTTTTGCCCAACGTATTAAGAATGTGGGTTGTTAACAGTGTAACTGTCGTTTTACCATTCGACCCCGTCACGCCGATACATGGTGTTTTGTTTAATCGTGCGAATAACTCTACGTCGCCGATAATTTCTAGACCACAACGTTTAGCTTCCTGTACTGCCGGAGCTAATGGTGACACACCTGGGCTGAGTATTAGGGTGTCTACATCGTCAAAAAACGATGCGTTTGGCTGACCCAAAAGTACGCCAATTGACGCTAAGTCGTCGGCATTCTTTAACGCTAGATTTTCGCGAGTATCGAACGCCTTTACGTACGCATTTTGCTCAAGTAAAAATCGCACGCAAGCCTGACCAGTCAGGCCAAGCCCACAAACTACATAGCGATGTTCACTTACTAAATAAGTCATTAACGAAGCTTCAACGTAGCCAGTCCAATAAGGACAAGAATGATAGAAATGATCCAAAACCGCACGATGACTCGTGGTTCTGGCCAGCCTTTGAGTTCATAGTGATGATGGATGGGCGCCATTCTGAAAATGCGCTGCCCGCGTAATTTGTACGATCCCACTTGCAAAATAACCGAGACAGTCTCCATCACAAACACACCGCCCATAATAATCAGCACAATCTCTTGGCGAACCAGTACCGCCAATACACCCAAGGTTGCCCCTAAGGCTAATGACCCTACATCACCCATAAATACTTGTGCGGGATAGGTGTTAAACCACAAGAAGCCCAAGCCAGCGCCTACTATGGCGGTGCATACGATCACTAATTCACTGGTCAGGGGAATGTGCGGAATATTCAAATAAGACGCAAAGTTTGCATTACCCGTAACATAAGCAAATATGGCAAAGGCCCCAGCAACTAATATAGTGGGTACAATAGCTAATCCATCGAGCCCATCAGTAAGATTGACTGCATTACTTGTACCTACAATGGCGAAGTAGGTCACTACCACAAAGAACAATCCAAGTTGGGGCATCACTTCTTTAAAAAAGGGCACCAGCAACGAGGTTTCTGCTCCCAAGGTGGCACTGGAGTAAAGATAAAAAGCAACGCCAACAGCAACTACAGATTGCCAAAAGTATTTCCAGCGAGCGATGAGTCCCTTGGCATCTTTGCGTATCACTTTTCGATAATCATCCACAAAGCCAATAATGCCATAGCT